>MFSE01000021.1 GCA_001784805.1 Candidatus Moranbacteria bacterium RIFOXYA12_FULL_35_19 | reverse complement strand
AAAGCCCTTAATTACTTAACACCTAACGAAGTTATCGCTCTAGAGTTCTAAAAAAGGGGCTCTAAATTCTTGAATTCAATATCTTGGCTTATTTCAAGCTTTTTTATAAAATTATTGCAGTATAAAAATGAAAAAAAACTGCCTCCCCCAGAAATATTTCTAAGAAGGCTTTTTTTAAATAAGCATTTCTATAATCAAGAGACTTCTTTAGTTTTTATAAATCCAACTATCCAAAAAATATACGTAAATAAATACAAAAAATATTCCACTAAACTAATTTTGTTCTTTATTCCTATTATTTCTTCTGCAGATTCTACATTAGCCTCGAGATTAAAAATTTTCATCAGTAGCTTTATTCTTCGCAAATGATAATGATTGCTTATTATTAAAATTTCAATAAAATTTTTACCCTTTATAAATTTTTTTATTTCTTTTATATTACCAACTGTATCACTACAATTATTCAGTTCTATTACAATTTTGTCGGGGCAAATGGTTTTCATTAACCATGTTTTTGCCCCGACAAAACAAAGAATTGAATTTTCAAAAGTCAATCCAGCCAAAATTCTCTCTCGGCATTGTTGAGTTAGTTCATCCCCCTTGCCTGCATTAAACAATACACAAACTAGCTTCTTTTTAAACATAATATTGCTTATACCAATTAAAAAGGAGTGGAAGAAAGAGCAAGAGTGGTCAAGTACCTTTTCCGCAATTCCATTATTTCTATTTTTTAATTCCAATATCATCCCAAATACCACACTGGAATAAATTTTATATTACTGCGTCCGATTTCTATTTCTCCAACAAAACCCTTGGTCAAAATAAGGGCTGAATTTGAGGGATATTTTTCCAAGAAACTTCGAAAGCTTCGGCTAACTTGCGCGAACTTAAATAATTCTATCTTTTATCCACTTTCTGAAAAATATTTCTTATAATACTTTGGGCTTCTACTTCGTCAATCATAATATCATCAACCGGCAAATTGGACGATAGAATTTCTCTGGCTTTTTCCTTAACCTCTTCTCTTGGTAATTTGAAACTTACTTCTATTGGATTAAATTTATAATCCAAACCAAATTTTTTTATATCTTTTTCTTCCACTGGATCATTAAAAGTTATTTGAAGAATTTTATTTTTTGCATATTTTTCAATAAGATCGGATAGTAATCCGTCATAAAATATTTCCTGATTAATTATTATTATCCTCTTGCAAAGCTTTTCAATATCTTCCATATAATGCGAGGTTAGGATGATAGTGGTTTTCTTTTCCTGATTATATTTTTTTAGAAAATCGCGGATATTTTTTTGCGCCACCACATCCAGCCCGATTGTCGGTTCATCTAAAAATAAAACTTTGGGAGAATGCAGAAGCGAAGCGACCAACTCACATTTCATCCTTTCGCCCAATGATAATTTTCGAACTTGAATATTTAATATTTTTTTGATATCAAGAAGTTCTGATAATTCATCAAGCGTTCTTTCAAATTGATCATCCGGAATATCGTATATTTCTTTGTTCAAAAGAAAACTTTCCATCACGGGCAAGTCCCACCAAAGCTGATTTTTCTGTCCCATCAGTAGCGCAAATTGTCTTTTATATTCATTTTTCTTTTCCCATGGATCAAAGCCCATTACACTCATACTTCCGCTTGTTGGCTTGATTATACCAGAAAGCATTTTAAGTGTAGTAGTTTTTCCAGCGCCATTCGGCCCTAAAAATCCCACAAATTCTCCTTCTTCAATTTCAAAATTTATATCCTCAACAGCTTTTATCTCCAAAATATCAGGATTAAAAAGATTTTTTATTCCAGCCAAAATTCCCGGTTCTTTTTTACTAGAAAAATAAATCTTGCTTAGATTTTTAACTGCTATTATTGCCATTTTATTTCATAAAATAATTAGCTACTAGCGCTAGAATATTTACTTAACCCAAATTTCCAAATTTTTCTAGAGATTAAAAAAAATATTCCTGCCACTAAAAAAGATTCCGCCACTAATTTTCCATCGAACCCACGCGATAATACTTTTGCCGGAACAGTTGCAATAAACGCTAAGGGAAAGATAAAAGAAAAAATGAAATGCATCATTTTCCCACTGAAAATATCCGTCGGATATTGAGCAGCTCTTATAATCGTATCCGCCACATGAAATCCACCGGAATCAATCGTCCAAAATTTTATAGCGCTCAACATAATTGCTATACTGTAGATTATTATAAAACCGTTAGCTATAAGTAGCAAATACCAAAAAATATTTAGGATAAATTCCCAACCTAAATTTCCCAGATGAGTTAAAGAAAAAATTACTACCCCCAATCCGGTTGCAACTCTTATTATATCTTCCAAATCTCCTCGAAAAATAGAAACTAAAAATTGAGTATCTACCGGCTTGGTAAGTAAAAAATCTAATGTCCCCATTTTTATATGTTGGCCAAGAATATGGACAAAAGCGCAACTCGTCCACATTAGTCCGTCCAAAAGCAATGTTGTCCCAACAATCAAAAGGACTTCATAATGGCTCCAGCCATAAATATTTTTAGTCCAACTAAAAATAATCTCTATAAAAAATAAATTAAAGAATAATTGTACGAAAACCGCCGAGGACATAAGAAAAAAACCAAATCGATAGGCAATCCGCTCTGAAAAATTTATCTTTTTAAAAAGAATAAAAATTGTTATGTATTTTTTCAGTTTACGCGCCAAATCCTTCATATTTTTCCAAACCTTTTTTATAAATATATTTAATAAAAATCCCCAGTATCAAAATCCAAAGTAAAACCGGGAAAAAAATTTCTGCCTCTATTTTTATTTTCCCGCTCCAAATAGCAATTGGAAACCAAGCCATAAATTTAAACGGTAAAAAATTATTGATATTTGAAAGAGTTTTTGGCAAAAGATCTAATGGAATCATATTGCCTGCTAAAAAAAACATAATCATCCTAACAAAAAAATTAAATCCCTTGGCATCTCCCATCCAAAAAGTAGCCAGCCCGATCAAATAAAAAAATTCCATAAATATTACCAGCGCACCAATGATTGAAAAAATAAAGCCAGCCAATCGTATTGCGTTAATATCTCCGCTAAAAAATTCGGGATAGAAAAAAAAGACTGGAATAATTATTATACCTACAACTATAAGATTTAAAAATGCTTTCCCAGCTATTATCCAAAAGGTTGACCAAAAATGACTAACCGGTCTTAAAATAAAATTCGTAATATTTCCCAATCTTATTTCATCACCCACTCTCCATGCCACATCTATTCCCTGAATCACAAAAGAAAGCAGTGCTGAAAGAATATAATAAACAATCAAATCATTTAGGGAATATCCCCCGATTTGATTTCCTTCGGCATAAATAGCCTTCCAAAGAAACACAAAAACAAAAACTGAAATTATCTGGGAGACTAAAAGCATAAAAAAATGCGAACGATAAACAATCGCTTCAGAAATGGAGTTTTTAAAAAATAACAGGTATTTACTCATAAAAAATATCGCCTTATTTCCTACTAAATCTAGCATGATACAAGAATAATTTCAAATTTATATATTTAATTGTCATTCTTTTGTGGCCTTAAATCCAAAGATATCACCATAGGCTTCCTCTCCAAAAAGAATGGGGTAAAAATTTTCCTTAGATACCATCCCTTTGTTATTTCTTATCGCAAATATTTCTCCCTTTTTAATAAGTTTGAAATTCTTAATATTCTTTTTCAAAACATCATTTTTTTCTTTTTTTGCAACACCTTTTATCTCATAAAAATCAATTTTTCGTTGCTCTCTTTTTTTATTTTTAGCATCAATCATTTTTTCTTTTTCCAAAAAAGATATTATCGAACTAAATGTATTTTTGTAAGTTGCTCTACTATTGTCTTTTCCGTACTCCAAAGATACAGCTGTCTTGCAATAACCTATCAAAGATTTCCCCGCTATATCTTTTTTCATCAGAGCAATCCTTCTGGGATTAATTGCATATACAAAATTCAAAACAGCCTTTTTTGTTTTTGTAATTATTGCCAGATCTTTCACATCCGTTGTGGCTGAGTGGATGTCCAAAACGAAATCGGCCTTTTTTGTAATTTTCAAAATATTATACGCCAATATTTCTTCGTAATTACCATTCCTTTTACCAGGAAAAGACCTGTTCAGATCTTGATCAATAAATCTCTTCCTCTGTTTTACCGCTTTCTCATTTGCAATAATAGTAATAAGCGTCCCTTTTTTTAATTTAATTTTCCTTAATCGAAAAATAATCTTTTTTCCTACAAGTTCATCGCCGTGAAGACATCCCACGACTACAACTATAGGTTTTTTATCACTACTAAAAAATTTTATTTTGTAATCCATATTTTTAAACATTAATAATTAATTGGGAAGCAGAACGATGTCTGCTCCCCAAGTTTCAAATCTACAACCCCATCGCGACCTTACATAAGCCATGGCAAATTTTTGCCCAACTTACAATCTTGTCAAGATTATCTGTTGCGCCAAACATCCTAAATTCGATTGTTCCATGAATAGATATTCTTATCAACTGCCAACATTTCCTCGGATCATCTGCAAAATTATTTTCAATCGCCTGTTGATAAAAATCTTTCCAATTTTTATAAGGTCGAAGCGCTTGATTTGGCGCTACTATCTTATAAATTTATAGCCTTTTACCAGATGAACCATCACCCTCATTGCATAAACGATCTAATTCAGAAATAACTTGATTATAGACTTTTATTGCAGTATTATGATCAGGCATACCAATATGAATATGTGTACCAATCACTCTGCATGCCGCCAGTAAAATATTTCCGGATAACTTTTTTTTAATTTCTTGATATCTACCGGTAGGATCAGGATAAATATCTAATGGCATATCTTCAGGCGCAACTTCCATCCAGCTTCTTTTGAATTGAAGTTTAGATTCGACTTCTATTACATCCTTTTCATTCTCCTTTAATTGATTTTTTATTTCATTTAAACCACATGGTCCGATCCTATCCTCCAGCTGGCAAGCTGAAAATTCATATCCAAACTGTTCTTTGTCTGCAAGATGACTCAAAACCAGTTGCGCCATTGGTGATATCTTACTTTCATTGTTTATCAGAAAGCATTCTCGTTCAATTCCAACCAATAACGCGCCATCCTGTCTAAACCGAAACTTATTCATGAATTTTTGCATGATACTCTTTCTCCTTTTTGGAAGTTATTCATTTTTAATAACATTTTAGTTTTCCAAAACTTTAAATACCATTGATCTGATAAGACGACTTTTTCCATACTCCAAACAAACTATTGCTCCTCTTTCTATTGTTTCATAGAATTTAGAAGAAACAAAAGCTGAGTATTTCTTACCGTACAGCTCAAAATCAATGATGAAATCCTCATAATAAAAGTCCGGACCAGACCAACCAGTTTCCATCCTCCCACATTTAATCCGCTTATCTTTTACAATTACAGCTGTTCGTTTTTTTTCTAGATAAGCCCTATCCAGTATAATCCCCTCTACTAAAATTGTTAAAATTAAAACCAACCTAATCATAAGCACAGTTTCATTTTCCATGATGCAATCTCCTTTTTTAGGGTTATAAATTTTAAAAGAACTCTTATCAAGAAGTTTCCCAAATAAAAAAACTCCCCATCCTCGCACGCAATGCAAAAAGCATTGAGTAAAAGGACGAAGAGTCTTAGAAAAACTTCGTGGTACCACCTTTTTTTGAAAATAAAAAACACCTCGAAAGGTGCCAGCACTTATTTTCACTCATCAACTCAGACATTCTCACAAAAGTAAGAACCGACATTGATTATCCTATGATTACGGAGGATGCCGAGCTTCCACTTTACCCCGCCATGACGTAGGTTATGCAGAAACCACCTTCCCCGAGATAAATCGGGGTAAGTTAGACCCAGCCCTCCGATAAAATCGGAGGATCCAACTCGTAGGTTTTGTTATTTTTAAAGTAATTGCATTTTATATCTTAATCAAAATTTTGTCAAGGGGCGCGAATATATTTGAGTTAATATTTTCCCTAAAATTTCACAATATTTTTAACTGTTTTTCTCGAGATTCCTTTTTTTGTTCCCCGTAATAAATAATACTTCTGTTTTCATTTAATTATTTTAATCTCTATTTTTTCAAGCATTTTTTCTATTTCTCTATTTGCAACTTCCTCGGAATAATATATTTTTTGCGATTCCACAGCTTTTTCTTGTTTGGCAATTTTCCAATTAAGCAATATTGATTTTTGACTTATCGGCTTTCGAATTTCTTTTTGCGAAATAAGTTTTATTATTTCTTTTAGATTTATTTTATAATTTTTAAAAATTTGAAATAAATCATAAAAATCCCGATATCTCGCCCTATCACTAGTCGAGCGTATTTTTTCCGCTACAATTTCTCGAATATCCATAACTTTTACTTTCGTAATGATTATGATAATAAAGTCTCCATTTAGCGCTAAATAATTTGCTATCCTTAGTCATATAGCTATTACTGGTTTTTCCTTTTGTTGAATTATGAAGATAGCTTGAATCAATATCCGCCTTATCCAATAAAAATCCTAAGATTCTCTGCACCGTAATGGATTGTTTTTTACTAAATTCGTTAAATTTAGCAATATCAATACTGTCTCGATAATTTTTTAGTTTCTCTAAAACTAAATCCACAGTGCTAAGCGTTCTCTTGAAATTCAATATATCCAAAATAGTTTTTTCAACAGTAGCAATTTTTACCAAACACCCATCCAGCTCAAACTCATTCCAACCATAAAAATTATTTTTATTCGTAGTTATAAACTCAAAGGTTATTCCTTGAATTTCTTTTTTGGACATTTTTTTCAATGAAACACTGACAATAGTTTTGAGATGCTGATCAAATATTCCATGATGCTGCAAAGCAGATTCACAAGATATATATGAATTTTCAAAAAGAACTTGAGCAATAACAAAATTGGAAACATTAAAAGTCCCTCTTGATTCAAGAGTGGTTATATAATAATTTCCTTTCTTTATTCTCACTAACCAGCCGTTTCTCACAAGTTTACTAACTAAATTCCTAATCTCCTGACGACTCATTGAAGAAGCTGATTCCTTAACCACTTGTTCAAAAGTAATAAATAGGCCGTTTTTGGCGATCAAATTTTCCAGTAATTCTGAATCTTTTTGAGACAAGATTGTGCTTTTCATATTGATATAATAATTATATATTGTTATTATCTATACCTATATTACACGAATATTTCTACTTTGTCAACCTTTATCACCATTTTTGGCTTATTTCAAGCTTTTTTATAAAATTATTGTGGCATAAATTCAAAAAAAGACTAAACAAAAATTAAAGGGCATCGCAATTATTTGCAAATGCCCCTTGAAGTTAAAGGTTTTATTTTTTCCATATCATACCAATTATTTTCTCTTCCTTTCTCGACTTTCTAGGTATCTCCTTAGTGCATCTTTAGATGTAAGCCAATTACGCCCTTCCTTGTGTGCTTCTAATTTTCCATTGCGCGCCAAAAGATTTAGATATTTTTCCGTAAATTTTGTGTCTTTGGCTAATTCTGATAGTGAGATAAATTCCTCTTTGCCTTTTTTGCTTGGCATTAGTATTTTCAGATAAATATCCAGCGTTCTCTCCACCGCCCGAGCAATAAAGTTCACAAAAGGAACATAGTCGCCTTTATCTGCTAAAGACAGTGACCGATAATATCTTTTTCGATCATTTTTCAAGACAATTACTAGGGGAAATCCTGATTGCATCAAAACAATATTCATCGTCAAACGTGAAGTTCGGCCATTGCCATCAAAAAAAGGATGAATAAAAACTAATTTGTGATGCACAATACTCGCCAGCTCCACCGGATGCATTTTTTTCTTATTATCTCCAACCCAGCCGATAAGATTTTGCATTAGTCTTGGAATTTCTAAGGCTTCTGGTGGTTTATGATCCGCTCCGCCGATAACCACCCCGCTGTTTCGATATTTTCCCGCCCATTCTTTATCAATATCCTGCATAACAATTTGATTTAACGACCTGATAAACCTTTCCGACACCGTATTATTCTTTCCATTTTCCACCAATGAATACAAATATTCCAAGGCCTCCTTGTGACTTTTGGCTTCAAGATGATCTTTGAGCGGCTTGCCCTTAATGGTTATACCCTCATTGATGACCAAATATGTTTCTTTAAGTGTCAAACTATTACCCTCAATCGCATTAGAATTATAAGTCATTTCCACTTCAAACTGCTCCCTAAGTTTTTTAACTGCAGAGGATGGCAGTGGGCGAAAAGAATTTAGCAATTTTAACTTGTCATCAATTCTTTTTTGAATTTTTTTGTCTAAATATTTCATATATTTCTTAAGTTGGTTTAGATGATTATTTACACTATACCATATTAAGCAAAACAGTCAATAATATCCATCGGATCATAACTAAATCCATTTTCACCTTTCAGCGAATCGGTTATTTCTCCATGAATTGTTCCAGTAAAAACAAAGAGAGCAAAAGGGGTCAAGTACCTTTTTTAGGTCTCAAATTTCACAAAACTTTTGATTAGCTTTTAGTATCCAGTAAGATATAAATAGTTTAATCTCTATTTTTTAAACATTTACGCTTTCATGCCTAATTTTGTATAATGTTTTTTTGCCACGCGGATTCGAGCTGATTCTTTTTGAATAGCGGCGGCCACACGAGCGTATTCATTTTCATCCATTGACACTCTTTTATTCTTAAGTTCTTCAGCTTTTCTTCTTCCCTCCTCGGCGCGTTTCAAATCAATTTCTTCAGCGCGCTCGGCCGTGTCAGCTAAAATAATAAGTTCATTGTTATGAAATTCAATAAAGCCTCCAGAAATACAAAGCAAAATTTCTTCTCCTTTTTTCTTAAGCATTAATTCGCCCGCTTTCAGACTGGCAATATAACTTATATGATTAGGCAAAATTGTCACTTCCCCGTCTGCCGTCGGCAAAGTCGCCTGATCAACCGTGTCTTCGAAAACAGTTTTTTCAGGAGTAACAATTTTGAATTTAATGGTTGACTTAGACATTAAATGTTATAAATTTTTAATTTTTAATTTGAAATTTTTAATGAATTTTTAATTTATTAATTCTAAAATTATTCATTAAAAATTTAAATATTATTTAAAAATTAAAAAATAAAAATTAAAAATTAGAAGATCAATAAATTTATTTTTTGATTTCATCAATCCCACCTTTCATGTAGAAGTCTTGTTCCGCCACTTCATCCATCTGTCCATCCAAAATCATTTTGAAGCCTTTGATGGTGTCAGTTAGTTTCACATATTGTCCCGAGGTTCCCGTAAATTGTTCGGCTACGAAAAATGGTTGAGAAAGGAATTTTTGAATTTTTCGTGCGCGGGAAACTGTCACTTTGTCATCATCAGACAATTCTTCCATTCCCAAAATTGCAATAATATCTTGCAGGTCCTTATATCTTTGCAAAACTCTCTGCACGCCTCGAGCCACTTCATAATGCTCTTGTCCTACGATATTTGGATCCAAAATTGTGGAACTGGAATCCAATGGATCAACCGCTGGATAAATTCCCAGTTCTGAAAGCGAACGCGAAAGCACCACAGTTGAGTCAAGATGACCAAAAGTTGTGGCAGGAGCTGGGTCAGTTAGGTCGTCCGCGGGCACATACACGGCTTGCACAGAAGTAATTGATCCTTTTTTGGTGGAAGTAATTCGTTCTTGCAATCTTCCCATTTCTTCTGCGAGTGTTGGTTGATACCCCACGGCGGACGGAATTCGTCCAAGAAGAGCTGACACTTCTGAGCCAGCTTGCGTGAAGCGGAAAATATTGTCGATAAAAAACAAAACATCTCGGCCTTCGTCATCACGGAAATATTCCGCCATCGCAAGCGCTGACAGCGCCACTCGTTGTCGTGCCCCTGGAGGTTCATTCATTTGTCCAAACACCAAAGCAGTTTTGTCGAGCACTCCAGATTCTTTCATTTCGTGGTAGAGGTCATTACCTTCTCGTGTTCTTTCTCCCACACCAGCAAAAATTGAATAACCACCGTGTTCTTGCGCAATGTTTCGAATCAATTCTTGAATCACCACAGTTTTTCCCACACCCGCACCACCGAAAAGTCCAACTTTTCCACCTTTGATAAATGGGCAAATAAGGTCAACGACTTTGATTCCAGTTTCCAAAATTTCCGCTTTAGTGGATTGATCTTCAAATTTTGGCGCGTCACGATGAATTGGATATCTTTTTTCCGCTTTGACCGCTTCAGATTTTCCGTCAATTGTTTCGCCTAAAAGATTAAACATTCTACCAAGTGTTCCTTGTCCAACCGGCACGCTAATTGGAGCGCCAGTCGAAATAACTTCCATTCCACGCCTCAGTCCATCCGTCGAACCCATCGCCACTGTTCGCACTCGATTACCACCCAAATGTTGCGCAGTCTCCAAAACCAACTTGTTGGTTTTGTCCGCCGATGAGGCGGAAAGAACAATTTCCAGCGCGTCATAAATATTCGGCAATTCTGCGCCCTTGTCTGCCGATGAGGCGGAGAATTCAACATCCACGACCGGCCCGATTACTTGTGAGATTTTTCCTGCTTGTTTCATATTATTTTTTGAATTAAATTTAGTTATATAACCTACAAACTTACAAAATTTTACAAAAATACAAATATACAAATTTTTCTCACCTTTTTGTACTTTTGTATTTTTGTAGACTTTTGTACTTTCGTAGTATTGGCTTGTTTTAGCCAAATATTCAATGATTAGGATTTAAGGGTTGACTTTTGGGGTAGTTTGGAGTATAATATTAGGTTAGTGAAAATCAACGTATTTTTTAACAATAACTCATTAATCAAGGGAGGATCTAGAAATGAAAAGCTTGCAGAACATTAAAGGCGAAGGCGGAATTGAGTTCATTATTATTATTTTATTCGTTGCCATTTCCATTGTTTTATCTTGCCGTGGCATATTGGTTGATAAAAATGTTGCTATCAGAGCTGTTGAAACGCAGGGCTTCAGCAATATTAAAGTCATCGACCATGCATGGTTCGCTGTGGGATTACGGGGATGCAGTAGTAAAGATGCCGCACGCTTTACTGTCAAAGCTACGAACCCAGCTGGCAAAGAAGTGGAGTGTTATGTGTGTAGCGGCTGGCTTTTTAAAGGAGCCACCATACGAACAAAATAGAGCATACCGCTTCTTTTCACCAAAAGGCCACCGATTCTTGCATCGCAAGAGTTGTGTGGCTTTTTTATTTTCAATTTTCCAAAGAACTTTCTAATACTTGTCATTGCGAGGGAGCGTTAGCGACCGCGGCAATCTCCTTTTTTAGTTTCGAGATCGCCACGCTTCACTTCGTTTCGCTCGCGATGACAAATATTTTTATTTCTTATTCACAATTCGTAGATTCGCATCGGTTATTGCTCTAATGCCGCCATCCCTGCACTAATCTCCGCAATCTCTTGAGTAATTTTCATCTGCCGTATCTGATTATATGCCAGGGTGAAACCATCGGCCATTTCATTGGCAGCGTCCGTGGCGTTTCGCATGGCCACCATTCGAGAGGATTCTTTGGAAGCATTGGATTCCAAAATAGCATGATATATCTGCATTTCAATCAGTCGCGGAATAATATAATCCAAAACTTCCTCTGGACTTGGTTCAACCTTATATTCAGAAGCTGGTTTAGCCAAACCATATTGCTCGGCCAAAATATCCATCTCGGCAATTTGTTTTTCCAAATCAATTTTTGAGAGTGGCAAAATCTGACGGACTTTTGTTTCTTGTTTTATCGCAGAAACATAGTCGGTATAGAAAATAACTACCTTGTCATATTTTTTAGCTAGATAATCATCAATGACAATTTTTCCCACTGCTCGCACGGCTTCAAATTTCGGCAGATAGGTCAGATCATTGAAAGACGCCACAATTTCCTCTCCGGTTCGGCGAATCACGCTTTCTCCTTTTCGTCCAACAGTAATGAAATCAATTTTCAAATCTTTATCAGAAATTTTTGATTCAATTTTTTTGTTGCCGATTCGATTTATCTTCAAATTTTTTGGGTTAGAAATTTCATCCCTTATCTTCTTGGCGATTTGAGAATTGAATGATCCGCAAAGTCCGCGATTAGATGTGATGGCCACTGCCAAAACTCTTTTCACTTCACGCACTTCCAAAAGTCCCTCCTGTTTTCTTTCAAAAGATCGCGCTAAATTTGTCAGCACATTCCAAGCGCTATGCGCATACGGCCTAATTGCCAAAACAGATGAAATAGCCCTCCGCATTTTAGCCGCGCTCACCATCTCCATTGCTCGGGTAATTTTCCCAGTATTTTTGATGGACTTTATTCGTCTTTTAATTTCTTTACCTGAAGCCATAAATTTTTCATTTACGAACTACGAAATTAGCGAAATACGAAACGCTTAGTCTCCATTTTCGTACTTTCGTATTTCGTATTTATTTCGTAGTTCGTAAAACTATTCTCCATTTTGATATATATCCTTAAAATCCTTAATCACCTTTTCCAATTTCGCCACCACATCTTCCGTTAATTCTTTCTTTTCCGCAATCAGAGTCAAAACTTCTTTAGCGCTGGAATCTAGATATCTTTGGAAATCAGCTTCCCACACTTTTATCTTTTCAACCGCCACATCATCCAAAAATCCATTGGTGAGAGCGTAGAGAATAGCCACTTGGTTTTCCATGAGCATCGGCGCATATTGATCTTGTTTTAAAATTTCTACTGTTCTTTTGCCTCGTTCAATTTGCCGTCGAGTATTTTCATCCAAGTCAGATCCAAATTGAGCAAAAGCTTCCAATTCTCGAAATTGCGCCAAGTCCAAACGAAGTTTTCCGGCCACTTTTTTCATGGCCTTAGTTTGCGCGGCTGATCCCACACGAGAAACAGAAAGTCCCACATTCAAAGCTGGACGAATTCCTTTGTAGAATAAATCTGATTCCAAATAAATTTGTCCATCAGTAATTGAGATAACATTAGTCGGAATGTAGGCTGACACATCGCCCGCTTGCGTTTCGATGATTGGCAAAGCTGTGATTGATCCGCCACCAAAATCTTTGTTGAGCTTCGCACTTCGTTCCAAAAGACGAGAGTGCAGATAGAAAACATCTCCTGGATAAGCTTCGCGTCCTGGTGGACGTTTGAGAATCAAAGAAATTTGGCGATAGGCCCAAGCGTGCTTGGAAAGATCATCATAAATCACCAAAACATCTTTGCCTTTGTCCAAGAAATATTCTCCGAGAGCGCAACCAGAATAGGGAGCGATAAAAGAAAACGCGGCTGGATCTGATGCGCCCGCCAAAACAATCGTAGTATATTCCATCGCACCTTTCTTTTCCAATTCTGCTACAATGCGAGCAATCTTGGATTCTTTTTGTCCAATGGCGACATAGATACAAATCATATCCTGACCTTTTTGGTTGATGATGGCATCAATCGCAATGGCAGTTTTTCCAGTTTGTCGGTCACCGATAATAAGTTCCCGTTGACCTCGCCCGACTGGGATCATCGCATCAATCGCCTTGATTCCAGTTTGCACTGGTTGATTAACGGATTGTCGAGTGATAACTCCCGGAGCAATTTTTTCGATTGGATAGAACTTATCGCAAATTATTTCACCTTTGCCATCAATTTGTTGTCCCAAAGGATTGATAACTCGGCCAATCATATTTTCGCCGACTGGAATTGACAAAATTTTTCCGGTTGATTTCACTTGATCACCTTCTTTGATCCCCTCGAAAGCACCCAAAATCATGGCACCAATTTGTCCTTCTTCCAAATTCAGCGCCACCCCATATATTGATTCTGTTTTATTTGTGTTTAATTTGTCTCCTGATTTGTGTGAATTTGTGAATTCTAACATTTCAGAGGCCATACAATCAGAAAGACCCGAAATTTTTGCCACACCGTCTCCAACTTCTAAAACCGTTCCAACTTTTTCAGTCTGCGTTTTAGTCTCGAAATTTTCAATTTGTTTTTTTAACTGTTCAATGATGTAATTTTTATCCATAAAAATATATTTAAATTTTACTTAATTAAATTTTCCCTTAATTTTTTTATTTTTCCCGATATACTTTGATCAACAATATCGTCTCCGGTTTTAATAATAAATCCCCCAATAATATTTTTATCAATTTCTTTGCTAATCACAACTTTTTCCACTTTGTATTTTTCCTTAAGATAATCTTTTATCTTTTTTTCATCCTTTTCATTTAATTCTTCTGCGCTTATTATCTTTGCTTCCGCTATTTTATATTTATTATTCCAAATAAAACTTAATCTTTCTAAAATTCCTGGAAATAATTTTATCTGTTTGTTTTTCTTAACAACTCTAACGAAATTATAGATAATTTTTTCCACATCTTGGGATGGCTTATTGTCAATAAGTTCAAAAAGTGTTTTAGCGTATTGATTAGCAGTAATTTTCATAACTTGTTTTCTATATCTTTATTATTTTTTCTCATTTCCTTTATCGTTTCCTTAAATATTCCAAAAGATGAAATCAGAATAGCTCCTCCTATAATTAACAAAAAAATCCAGGCATCGCTATTATATTTTTTATCCAGCCAGCTTCCAATTAACACTGCAAAAAATATCGGCCCGATAATCCAACTAGAAATTCTGCTGAAAAGGACCAGCCCTGACTTCCACCACAAAATATTGGTTATGTTTTTTTTATTTTTCATCTGCTATCAATTCATTTATCGCTTCCCTGTCCTCGAATTTATCAATATTTTTTGAAATAATTTTTTCAGTAGCAAAAACCACTAATTCAGCCACTTCTCCCTTTGCTTCACTAATTATTCTGCCTTTCTCTTGAATAGCTTTTTTTTGAGAAGAGTCCAGAATTCTCTGCGCTTCTTCTTCGGCTTTTTTTATAATTTCCTCTTGATTTCTCTTGGCTAATTCTGTTGAAGCACTAACTATTTTTTGGGCTTCCTTTTTAGCAGAAACGATAATTTCTTTTTCGACCTCTTTGGCTTTCTCCATTTTTTCTTCTACTTCTTTGGCATTCTTAAGCCCTTTTTCAATTTTTTTCCTTCGTTCATCAATAAATTTGATAATCGGTCCGTAACCAAATCTATGTAGTATCCAAACCAAAAGACCGAAATTAATCAGTTGGGCTAATAAAATTTTCCAATTTAAACCTAAAGCTTCAAAAAGTTTCATACTTTTTTTCTTAACCTATTATTTAAAAAACAAAATGATCTAGCTTTTTAAAAAAGCTAGACTTTTTTATCTTCTAACTAAAAAGAATAATCAGCGCTACAACTAGAGCATAGATTCCAGTTGATTCGGTAATCGCCATAGACACGAACATAAGTGTCGTAATCTTATCGCTGGCTTCTGGATTTCTTCCGATTGCTTCCATTGCTTTAGCAGCAATCATTCCTTCTCCAATAGCTGATCCAACCGCTCCAAATCCAATAGCGATTCCAGCAGCTACAGTTTTTAAAACTTCTAGTTCCATAATTTTAGCTTAAATTAATTATTAAAATTTACACACGCTTTAGATTTTTTTTCTTCTTTAACTTCTATCTCTCCCGCCATTGAAATAAATATTAAAGTTAAAAGAGAAAAAACAAAACCTTGGATAATTGCCGTTATAAGACCAAGCAGAGCAAATGGCAAAGGAACAATAAATGGCGCTAAAAAAAGCATCACTAATCCTAGCACTTCTCCGGCAAAAATATTTCCAAAAAGTCTGAAAGATAAAGATAGTATTTTTGACAATTCACCAATCAAATCCATTAGTCCTAAAACAAAAGCCAACGGGCTTTTAAGATTAATAAATTTTCCCAGATAGCCAAAAGGACCATGAGCAATAATTGCCACAATTTGAATAGTTATAATGGATATCGCCGTTAAAACAAAAACCATGCCATAGTCTGACATGATTGCGCGAAAAGGAGAGATGTCTCCGTTTTGTGTATGAATTGAAAGTGCTGATTGCCCTGGAATAAATGGAATGAGATTAGCAAAAACAATAAAAATAAACATGGTAAAAACTAAGGGAAAAACTCTCTTCGCTTTCTTCTCATCCTTCATTATACTCTCAACAAGCTTCATACCTTCATCAAGAATAACTTCAAATAATAATTGCCACCTTCCTGGAATAGTTTTTAATGAGAAACGCATTGCCAAGGTAATTACAATTAAAAATATACTCAAAACAAAAGACCAGAGCAAAGTGTTGGTGACTGGTAAAAAACCAAAATTAAAAAGTATCTCGGGAGCGAGTGATATGTCTAGTTCCATAAAATTAACTGTTTGTTATTTTATCTACTTCTTCTTTTATTTTTTTTGATAAAAAACTACGTTTCTTGAAAAGCAACACATTCGAAAATACAAAAGCAATTCCAACTCCAATAAGCATAAACTTCGGCCCAGTTTTCAGGTTTCTGTCCGCAATATATCCAATTATTCCAAAAAAAATCAATGGGATAAAGATATAGGCACTGCTAAATAAAACCACTTTTGTAAATATTCTCTTAATTTTTTCGTCTTTGAATATCATTTTCGCTTTTCCAAAACATAAATTATTATACTCCTTCATTTTTTATTCGTCAATATTTGATTTTTTTATAATTCCTATTCCAAATCCAATTCTTTCAAAAAATGCTCCAGTTCCGCCCCCTTGATTTCTCGAAATTCCCCCGGTTTTAGACTACCAATTTTAATACTCATAACTCGCACTCTTTTGAGATCCACTACGGCATATCCCAACGCCGTACACATTCTTCGAATCTGCCGTTTTTTTCCTTCCGTCAAAATTATCGAAAACATTGCTTCGTTAATTTTTTGCACTTGGCACGGCTTAGTTTTATAGCCATCGTCCAGCATCACCCCGCGCGCCATTTTATTTTGAAAACTTTCCGACATAATTTTATTCACCCGCACAGCATATTCCTTTTCGTGTTTTTTTTCTGGATTCAAAACTTTATCCGTTATCCTTCCGTCATTAGTCAGAAGAATCAGCCCCCAAGAATCCTTGTCTAATCTTCCGATTGGATAAACTTTTTGTGGAATTTTTATTATATCTTCAATACTGCGTTCATTCCCTTGCGGACTATGGGTAATAATTCCCACTGGTTTATTATAAGCGAAATAGAATAATTTTTTTTGATTCTTATTTGAAACGCTCACTTCATCATTTTCCAAAACCTTGTCCCCTAGCACCGCTTTTTTATTATTTATCTTGACTTTGCCAAACTTAATCAGTTCATCCGCTTCTCGACGGGAACAAATGTTTTTTTTCGCCAAATATTTATTTATTCGCATTGGATATTCCATATTTATTGCATTAAAAATCTATCCTTGTCATTCCCGCGTAGGCGGGAATCTAGTCACAAAATCATATTAGAAATATAAATCTTTTATATAGCACTATTTAATTTAGTTTTTACACTAGATTCCTGCTTTCGCAGGAATGACAGCGCTATATTCTAAATAATCGATTTGCATTTTCCGTGGTTATTTTCTCCACTTCTTCCGGTGAAATTTCTTTCACTTCGGCAATTTTTTGCGCCACATATTTCACATATATCGGTTCATTTCGCTCACCTTTTTTTGGCACAGGAGTGAGATACGGACAATCTGTTTCCAAGACTATGTCTTTTAAGCCAACCTCTCTAATTAATTTATCATAACTTATCCCATAAGTGATTATACCATTAAGTCCGATCAAATAGCCAAGCTCGATAAATTTCTTGGCTGTTTTGAAACTTCCCACAAAACTATGAATCACGCCCCTTTTTCCCACTGGGTTTTTTTCCAGTATTTCATATAAATCATCATACGCATCCCAACAGTGGATCATAATTGGTTTTCGAACTTCATTTGCTAGATTAATAAATTCCAAAAATATTTCTTTTTGTTTATTTTTTAAATCTTCAATATTACCCGCCTCGACTCGCGGAGACGCTTCGTCGACGCGAGGCGGGTCTTCAGATTCAAAATGATGATAGTCCAATCCCACTTCTCCAATCGCCACCACTTTTGAATTTTTCACCAACTCCAAATATTTTTCTTTTTCAAAAATTTCTCCAGCCGTTTCAATTTCAACCTCTTCAATTTCATCTGGATCATGATAGGAAAATTTTTGCGCTTGAAGATGGAGCGGATGAATTCCAATGGCCGCATATAGTCCATCATATTTCTTGGCATATTCCACCGCCCGCACACTGGTCGAATATTGCGACCCCACATTAATCACAAAAACACCCCCTGCCAGGGTTCTTTTAATTACTTCCTCCGCGTCATTTTTATAGGCGGAGAAATTTAGATGAGCGTGGGTGTCAACAAGCATGAAACATGAAACATGAAACATGAAACAAAATATGTTTTATACTACATGTTATAAGTTATATAAAATTTATTTTATCCTTTGAAATAAAACTTCTTCTAATTTTTTTGTTTCTAGCGCTTTTTTAATTTTCTGCGAGGTCTCTGGCATAAACGAAATCAAAAGTTCTGAAATTAAATTCAGATCTTCCAAGAGTTTTTGCATTACTTCTTCAAATTTTTCTTGATTTGTTTTGACCAGTTCCCACGGTTTATTGTCCCCAATAAATTTATTATCCTCGTCAATTATTTTCCAGATATATTCCAGCGATTGCCCTAACTCTAATTTTTCAACTAATTTACTAAACTCGCCAAAGATTCGACCTTTGGTTTCCAAAGGTCGAACCTTTGGCTTGTCTTTTACTCCTTCAGCCAATTTAATTACTCTCGAAACTAAATTTCCTAGTCCATTCGCTAAATCGGCGTTATACTTTTCAATAAGTTTTTCCCAAGTAATATCAAAATCTTCTCCAAAATTCGGTCCGGCTAAAAGCAAATAGCGAGTGCCATCAATTCCAAATTTTTCCACCATTTCATACGGCGAAATCACATTGTCTAGACTTTTACTCATCTTTTGACTGTTCACAGTAATAAAACCATTTACAAAAATTTGCGCCGATGGAGGAAGATTTGCCGCCAAAAGCATCGCTTGCCACATCGCAGATTGTGGACGAAGATTATCTTTTCCGCATAACTGAACTGCTGGCCACCATTTTTCAAAATTTTCCGTTTTTTCTGGCCAACCAATGGCGGAAATATAGTTTACCAAAGCATCAAACCAAACATAAATTACCTGATTTTCATCGTCAGGCACTGGCACGCCCCAAGGCATCTTGTCTTTAAGTCGCGAAATACTAAAATCTTGCAATCCTCTTTCTAGAAAAGCTTTGACTTCATTGAATCTTTTTTCGGGAAGTACAAATGCTGAATTATTTTTATACAATTCAGTCAGCTTTTCTTGAAAAGCGCTATAGCGAAAAAAATAATTTTCTTCTTCAATGATTTCCAATTCCATGTTTGGATGATCTGGACATTTTCCATCAACTAATTCTGAATCAGTCTTTTCAAGTTCACACCCTACGCAATATTTCACCTTATAATTTTTCTTATAAATATCGCCATTTTTTTCACATCTTTTCCAAAATTCTTGAACTGCTAGTACATGCGAGGCATCAGTCGTTCGAATAAAATTATCGTAACTTAAATTAAGTGCTTCTTTCAAATCATCAAACTTCGCCGCCATTTCATCGCAATATTTTTGTGGATCAGATTCTAATTCCTTGGCTTTTTCGTAAATTTTTTGACCATGCTCATCCACTCCAGTGTTAAAAAACACGTCATCACCTTTTCCGCGATGGAATCTCGCTAAAACATCCGCTTCAATAATTTCCCGTGCATATCCAATATGCGGATTAGCATTGATATAGGGTAGTGTAGTTGTGATATAAAATTTATTATTCATAATATTGCGGATAGAGCGGATTTAGAGGCGGATAAGACGGATTTTTTCGCTCTATCATTTACTTTTCTTATTATTTCTAATTTATTTCCTCCAAAATTAACTAGGAATGCTAATTTATATTCAGAAGCTACTAGATAAGATTGCACTTGCTTTTTAGCTACTGGCAATAAAAATTCCACTGCCTTAAATTCAACTATTATTTTCCCAAAAGCTAAGAAATCAATTCTTAATTTTCCTATTAGCTCATTATTTCTTCGTAAATTTATTTGTTTTTCACTTTCAAAAGGAATGTTTTCGTTTTTCAGCTCTTGTTTAAAAACATTTGCATAAACAGACTCTTTGTGGCCAGGCCCTAACTCATTATAAATTCTCATGAAAATTCCTCTTAAAATATAAGATTCCTTCTCATATAATAAAGTTTCTCCATTCTTCGTATAAATTGTCATTTTTCTTTATATGTTATAACTACAAATTCTCCTTTCTGCTTATTGTCGTCAGTCTTTAAATAATCAAGAACTTTTTCTGCACTGCCTCTTATAATCTCCTCAAACATTTTCGTTAATTCTCTGCCAATGATAATATTTATTTTTTCTCCTCCGTTCGATCCGCCAAAATCCGCCAAATCCGCAATTAATTTCATTATCCTATATTTAGATTCAAAAAGTATTACCGGATATTCACTTTCAGTAATTTTCTTTATAAAAGACATACGGCCTTTTTTGTGAGGCGGAAAACCTAAAAATACAAACTGTGTCAAATCAATTCCGGAAACACTTGCAAGAGTTGTGAGGGCTGAAACACCGGGAATCGGGATAACGGCAATATTATTTTCCACAGCACTCGCTACCAGCTGATTTCCTGGGTCAGAAATCCCAGGAGTTCCAGCGTCAGTGATAAGCGCCAAGTTTTTTCCACTTTTCAATTCTTGGATTATTAAATTTAATTTCGGCACAGGTTTTATACTTCCTCCACTTTTTAAATTTTGATAAAAAGACATTGTCGGAGTTGAAATTTCATAGCGATCTAAAAGTTTTTTAGAATTCCGCGTATCCTCACACACAATCAAATCAACCTTTTGCAAAGTTTCCACTGCACGAAAGGTAACGTCAGAAAGGTTTCCAATCGGAGTTGCAATAATATATAATATACCGCTGTTCATAAAAATTTATTTTTCCATCAAATCATTAACAACCAAACTAACGGCTGTGGCTGCCGGTACTGAAATAATCGCACCGAGCACTCCCGCCAATTTGAAACCAATGAGAATTGCCACGATCGTCACCACAGGATTGAGCCCGACCGCTTTTTTCATTGTGAGAGGAATAACCACATGACTTTCAAATTGTTGTGCAATGAGATAGACCACAAAAGCCAGCATTCCCACCGTTGGAGAAACTAAAAATCCCAAAATTATTCCTGGGACGGCTGAAATTATCGGTCCAACATACGGCACTACTTCCAAAATTCCGGCAAAAATTGCCAAAAGCAATGGATACGGCACACCGACTAGATATAATCCGATAAAATCTAAGACAAAAATTACCAGCATCAAAAAAAGTTGCCCGAGCATCCATTTTCCAATTTTGCCTTCAATTCTATCGGTAAGACTTGCCGCATAAGTTTTGTTTTTTTCCGGCATAATCGAAACAATGAATTTTTTTATTCCACTTTCTTCCATTACCATATAAAAAGCCATAGAAAAAACCACTACCACTGAAAGCAATCCAGAAAAAACTCCCAGCGTTTTGGAGAAAATATTTTTTGAAATATTAGTAAAACTGCTTTCAATATTATTAGCAATACCTTGGATAATTCTATTGATGCCAGAATTTTGCGAAGAATTGATCGCTCCTCCAAAATCTCCGAAATATTGCGAAGAGTTTTGAGAAAAATCATGGAATTGATTGACAATGGACGGCACCATAAAGGATATAATAAGAGCCAAAATTGAAAACAGAATCACATAAATCAACATTGCTCCCGCCGAGCGAGGAACTTTTTTCTTTTGCAAATAATCCACCGCTGGATCAATCGAAGCCGCAATAATCACTGCGATAAAAAGCAAGATTATAATATCCCGCACTAAAAATAAAAACCACACGCCTAAAAGAATTACGATGGTTTTTAGCACTATACTAGTTGAAATTTCTACTTTTTTTGATTGAGTTTCCATGACAGTTTGTCATTCCCGTGAAAACGGGAATCTAGTGAAATAAATTATTTTTAAAATTAAGCTAATTTCAATCCTTTTCTTATTTTTTCTTCATTTTTATGCGGTCCAATAACCGCTAAATTAAGCCTGCTTTTTTGAAAAACATCCTGCGCTACTCTTAGTATATCATCTGTATTCACTTTATCAATAAGCTTAAACTTTTCTTCTAGGGTTAAGATTTCTCCGTCAGTCAGTTCTTGATCAACAAAAAACATTGCTACTTCATCTGATGATTCCATTCCCATCACCGCTCGGCCTTTGACAAAGTCCTTGGCTTTTTGCAATTCTTTTTCACTCACTTTCTCCTCGGCAATTTTTTTATATTCTTCGAGTATAACGCGAACTGCCTCTTCTAAATTTTTATGCTCCACTCCGGCGCTAGTTGAAACATAGCCTGCATCTTCATAAGTTTCAATTCCAGTTCGCACATAGTAAGCTAGCCCTCGCTTTTCTCGCACTTCGATGAAAAGTCGACTAGACATTCCTCCACCAAGAATAATCGACATCAAAGCCAAAGCGTAACGATCCTTATGATTTCTCTTGTAAGCTCGCACTCCCAAAACCAAATGCGTCTGGTCAGTTTTTTTAAATTTAATCCTTGCGACTGGTTCTGTTTGATTTTCTTTAACTTTTGAAATTTTTGTTTTTTTGCCCGCTGGCATTTTGGAAAAATATTTTCCAATTTCTTTGACTATCTTTTTCTCATCAAAATTTCCCGCCACTGCCACAACTGTGTCATTGGCAACATAAAACTTTTTCATATACGCTAAAAAATCTTTTTGCTTAAATGAACTCACGGTTTTTTTGCTTCCCGCAATTTCCCTTCCTAAACTGTTTTTCGGATAAAGCATCCTTTCAAAAATTTCATGTACACTACTCATCGGCATATCTTCATACATATTTATCTCTTGGATAATCGTGCCTTTTTCTTTGGCAATTTCTTTTTCTTCCATCTTGGAATTCAGATATATGTCAGAAATCACATCCATAGCTGTCCCAATATGTTTAGCGTCCGTTTTAGCATAATACATTGTCTTGTCCTTTGAAGTGAAAGCATTGAATTCTCCACCGATTGATTCCAGCTCTTCTGAAATTGCCAAAGTAGTCGGCCGTTTTTTTGTGCCTTTGAAAAACATATGTTCGATAAAATGAGAAAGTCCGGCTTCTTTTTCACTCTCAAAACGAGACCCGACCCCAATCATAACCATTACCGTCACGGTTTGAGTTTCTTTCATTGGCGCAGTAATTATTCGAAGACTATTTTTGAGAGTAGTTTTTTTGAAATTCATAAAAATTAATTGAGCTTATATATTTTAGAATATTTATCTTTTATATAATTAATAAAATATTGGCTATTAAGTTTTTCTCCAGTCACTTTTTCTACAAGCTCGTCTGCCGAAAAAAGTTTTCCATGAATATGGATATTTTTTCGAAGCCAGCTAAGTAAGTGTTCAAAATGCCCCATGGCGAGTTCTTTTTCTAAATTCAATAATTCTCTTTTAGCTATATTGTAAAATTGAGCAGAATAAAGATTTCCCAAAGTATATGTTGGAAAATATCCGATTAACCCGCTTGACCAATGCACATCTTGCAAAACTCCTAATGCATCGTTAGGTACTTCCAAGCCAAAGTATTCCTTAACTTTACTATTCCAAATTTTTGGCAAATCTTCTACCGCTATAGAACCTTCGATTAAATCTTTTTCAATTTCAAACCGCATAATTATATGGAGATTATAAGTCACCTCGTCCGCCTCCGTACGAATAAATGAGGGTTTCACAATATTTATGGCTTTATAAAAATTTTCTTGAGAAATATTGGAAAAATTAACAGGAAACTCTTTTTGTATTCTAGGATAAAAATATTTCCAAAAACTTAAGCTTTTTCCGATAAAATTTTCCCACATTCTAGACTGCGACTCATGTATTCCTAATGATATAGACTCACCCAATGGAGTGCCAAAATTTTCTACAGATAAGCCTTGTTCGTAAAGGGCATGACCGGTTTCATGAATGGTGCTATTTAGAGAATAGAATAAATCATCTTTTTTATACCGAGTAGTCATGCGAACATCCAATGGATTTGAGAAATTAGTAAATGGATGAGCACTAATATCAAGCCTTCCTGCATCAAAATCGAAACCGATCTTTTGCGCAATAAACTTATTAAATTCAATTTGCTTTTCAATTTCAAAATTGCCTTTTAATATTTTGTTATTTATCTTAACTTTTGATTTCTTTATTTTTTGCAAAAAAGGAACAAGAAAATCTTTTAATTCTTTAAATATTAAAGATATTTCATCGCTTTTTACATTTGGTTCATATACATCCAAGAGTATATCGTAAGGATTTTTATTGTAACCTATAAATTTAGCTTCTTCCCTTTTCATTTCAATGATTTTTTTAAGATACGGCAAAAACATTTTAAAATTTGATTTTTTACGCGCTTCTGTCCAAATATATTGCGCCTTTGATTCAAGTTCAGCCATTTTTTTTACAAACTCCACCGGTAATTTTTTTTCGCGACTATACTGACGCCAAATTTCTTTTACAATACAAGTATTATTTTCATCTAATTTACCCTTTTCCATTTCGATCTTTGCTTCTTTTATAAGTTTCCCAAATTGAGAAGAAGTGAATTTGTTATGTATCAACCCTGACATCTCAGCAATAGTTTTGGCACGCAAATTACTTCCCTTTTTAGGCATATAAACTTCCTGATCCCAATGCAAAACTGAAACTGCCGAGCTTAAATAATATAATTCTAACAATTCTTCCTTTAATTTTTCTAGATTGTTATTTTCTTGAATCATTCTTGCTCCTTTTTTAAAAAAATCTTCTTTCATATCTTTTCTTTGTTTAAAGTTTAAATTTCTCTCCGAGATATTTTTCCAATTTATCAATCGCAATCCTTTCTTGCTCCATCGTGTCGCGGTCGCGAACTGTGACAGCTTTATCATTTAGCGTTTCAAAATCCACTGTCACGCAATAGGGCGTACCGATTTCATCTTGCCGACGATATCTTTTGCCGATTGATCCGCTAATATGATGTTCAGTCATAAAAAGCGGGCGAAGACTTTCCCAAATTTCTTTAGATATTTTCAAAAGTTCTTCTTTTTTGGAAAGTGGTAAAATCGCTACCTTAATTGGAGCAATATTTTTTGAAAACTTCATAACCGTTCTAATTTCAGTTTTTCCGTCTGCTGTTAACGCATCTTCTTCAGTATAAGCCGAAAGCATAACCGCTAGCATCATTCTTTCCACTCCCACGCTTGGCTCAATCACATGAGGAGTAAATTCTTCTTGTGTTTCTTGATCTTTATAATTTAATTTATGATTTTTTAGATCAAAGTCAGTGCGGTAGGCCAAACCAAAAAGTTCTTTTTTCCCAAAAGGAAAATCAAACTCTACATCGATTGTTTTTTTAGAATAGTGCGCTAATTCTTCTTTTTCAATATCGTGAAAAAATAGTTTTTTGGAATCAACCCCAATTTCTTTCATCCATTTTTTAAAATCCTCCAATAATTCATCGAATTTCACTTCCCATTTTGTCTTTTCTGGATTAAAAAAATACTCAATTTCCATTTGTTCAAATTCGCGTGTTCTAAAAATAAAATTTCCCGGAGTAATTTCATTTCTAAAAGCTTTGCCGATTTGCGCTACGCCAAAAGGCATTTTTATACTATTAGAATCAATAATATTTTTAAAATTTACAAAAATTCCTTGGGCGGTTTCAGGGCGAAGATAAGCAACACTAGAATCATTTTCAGTAGGTCCGATAAAAGTTTTAAACATTAAATTAAAACTTTTAGGAGTACTCCATTTCATAGATCCGCATATTGGACAAGTTTCAAATCTATTTAAATAGATTTGGGTAATAAATCCAAGATATTTTTTTGTATTTAATATTTCCTTTATTATATTTTTTCCTATTTTAATTTTATCTTTAGCTGAGTTTAATTTATAATTATAAATTTCACCTATATTCTTAATCGTAGTTTTTTCTTTTTCATTTAGCTCGGTAAGCTTTTTATCTCTTAACATTTGCTCCGAAGAATCAATTAGAATACCTGCAATATTAACATCTTTGTTTATATCATCTAATAATATTTCTGCCTTGATCATAAATTCCTTAACAACAGAAGAAAAGCTATTCATATCTTTAATTATTTGGTCTGCTCTAAGCCTATCATGACAATTTAAACATTCTACTAACGGATCTGAAAATTCTGTTAAATGTCCACTAGCTTCCCAGACTTTCGGATTCATAATAATCGCACTATCCAAACCCACCATATCTTCGCGATTTTGCACGAAAGTTTTCCACCAATTCTGCTTGATGTTATTTTTTAACTCTATTCCATACGGCCCAAAATCCCAGGAATTAGCCAGCCCTCCATAAATTTCACTTCCAGGATACACGAAACCTCTACGCTTGCAAAGCGACACGATTTTTTCCATTTTACCCGCCGAAGCCTTGGCGGAGGAGGATATATTATTTTTTTCTTGTGACATAAAATTATTTTTACAAAATTATTACTTAGCCTAGATTATAGATAAAATCGTTAACTTCTTGAGATTTACCATAAAGTTCCTGCCGAGCAAATTGATAAAGAATATACATTGCAGCAATTTTGGCAAAACTACTCGCCTGCATAGCTATTTCATCGCCCGCATGTTTCAAAACAACACCTGCTACATTTCCGACATTACTATTTAATGAAATCAATTTATTTGATATTAGAGAATTGACTGTATTAATTAAAACCTCAACTGAATCTACACCAAAATTTATCATAAAAGCTTTTTTAAATTGCTCATTTTTACTAATTTTTTCTAACTCTTCCATCTCTTTGATTAAATTTTTAAAGGAAAAATTATCTTTCCCATATTGATCCAAAAAAATAAACCAAGAAAAGCGTAGCTTGATTCTAAGATAGTAAGCATAAAGCCAAATAACAATTGGGCCACCCAGCAAAATTATTGGAAATATTGACCAATGCCACATAATATTAAATTTCAAAATAGCAACAATATAGATAAATAAAGATAAGAGATATAAAAAAACAGGTAAAAAATAATATCTTGCAAAAATTTTAAATCTAAAAATAAAAACAGGCCAAAATATTTTTTGAGAAATTTTCCAGCTAATATTTGGTTCAATATTTTTTTTATCAAAAAATGAATCTACCCAGATTCTTTTTTCTATTTCAAAAATATGCCTCATTATAGCTCCATAAAAAACAATGAATATTGCCCAAAAACAAAGAAGTATTATTCCCCCAATAAATAAAGGTGATTCCCTAGTTAAAACCCCCTCATTATAAAGGCTATTTCCAATTACAAGAGTAACTGACCCCACCAATACTGGCCAAATTAATAATAGTGACCTTTTCAAAATAATCCATTTTCTTAAATTAATTTGATCTCCCAATTCCCTTAAAACTTCTGCATAGGTCGGAAGTAATTTGTTTTTTTCAATCTCTGGCATAATATTATTTTTAAAAAATTATTTTTTATAAAACTAACTATGAACAATTTCTTGCGACCGCAATTTTTTGTTCATAATAAAAAATCCTGCTCTTTATTTATTACTACCCCACTGTATCCTATAATAAGTCTTATTACTCATAATTACAAGCCAAAAAATATTTTTATTTTTTCATCATTTTCTATTTCACTTGCCGTTATAACTTTCATTTCATCTTTATTGAATCCAAAAAAACCCCGCAATATCTCTATTTCTCGTAAAAAATTATAAGGACAAACCCAAACACTTCTTTGCAATTGGTAAAGTCCCAGCTCAATAATTTTCCCGCGAAGCGCCTCTCTTTTTGATTTATCTTTTTCCTTAACATCAAAAATCAAAACTCTCCACTTTTTATCCCATTCTTTATCCTTCTTAATTTCTAAATTGTCTATTTGATATTTGCCGGCTTTTTTCTTACCTTCTTCGGTTAATGATACGAAAATTTGCTTACTCCTAAATTCAACATCTATTAAATTATTCTTTTTCAAACGATAAAATATACTTGAAATTTTATTTTTTTCTTTTTTGTTTTTATATTTATATTTTATCAACTTTATTATCTCTGGAATAATTTTCTGACCAAATTTTGGGTTAGTAGAAGCGACAATTATCCCGCCAGCCAAAAGCACTCCTAAAATAATTTTTTTTGTTAGATTTTTATTTTCCCTATCCATTTTTATTTTACTTAAATTAGATTAGATTAAATACTAACTATTAGGTGCTAGATATTAAATATTAGATGTTAGATGTTAGCAATTAGCAATATAAATTTACAAATATATTATATCAACAAATTCTTGCGACCGCAAATATTTGTTCATCACTAAGTAAAAAAGTTTATCGATAAAATTGAAAAATTCTGTTTTTTAGGCTTAAATAAAGAAAAAAATGCCGGCTTAAGGATCGAGATCCTTATGTCGGCAGCCCATTCAAGGGCAATTTTTATGTAAAAATTCTTTCAAATATCTCCCAGCATCCTCCTGGGGGATATCTTTGTTAATCAAAAATATATCTCCCCCGGTTTGTACCTCTAGGGTAAAATTACCAGAATATTTTTGAAAAAACAAAATAATTTTTTTATCTTCGCTTGGATAAGGATAGTAACCTCTTCTAAGCCTTATCCACCCTTCTTTTTCAACTACTTCTATCAGATTTTTTTTCGCCTTACTATCAAGCGAAAAATAAAATCTGATGCAGACTTCTTCTTTTTCATAAAAGAAGTCTGGATTATGATCATGGATCCATTCAAATAAATCCCCTGGCAAATTTAATATTACCGCTGGTAGTCCAATTATTACAACTGGAATATACCACCAAAGGGGAATTTCAACAGGATCCCCATGGTCTCCAGCATTTACATTATTTATGTTTCCACATAAACATAAACTTGCAATAATTATTACAGATAATATTTTTTTCATTCTTTATTCCTTTATTTTATTGTTAAGGAAAACCTATATTATTCTGACAAATTAGTATAGCATATTTTTATTAAAAAGTCAAACCTACGACCATCGAGCCTGAAAAGTTTATCGATAAAATTGAAAAATGCTGTTTTTTAGGCTTAAATGAAGAAAAAAGCCGGCTAAGGATCGAGGTCCTAGCCGGCGAGGGAGAGAAAGTGCCATAAAAATGGCACTATTTTGTGGGTGCAGAGCAACACCCTAGCATCGCCCTTGGCGACACTTTCGACGGTACAGCGCTCTGAACTTAATAAAAGCAACTAACTTAAAATTAGTCAAGCCCAAGGCTTTTTATTTTCCAAATTTACCGCTATAATATAAATGATATTTTTAAATAATCCTATGGAATCATACGATATAATTATCATCGGCGCGGGACCGGCCGGACTAAACGCCGCCAAGATTTTGGGCGATGCCGGAAGAAGAGTTTTACTTTTGGAAAAAAACGCCGAGATTGGTCCGAAAATTTGCGCGGGGGGCCTCACGCGAAAAAGTGTTCGCTATCTCAATTTGCCAGAAGGAATTATTGATCATAAATATAATGAAATTGTTTTCAATTCTCCCCATTTTCGTTCAACCATAAAATTTGCTGAAAATTTTTTCTACACGGTGGATCGAAAAAAATTGGGCCAGTGGCAATTGGAAAAAATAAATCGCCAGTTTGTCGATGTCCGCACAGAAACGCATATCATCCGAATTGAAAAAGATTTTGTTGTCACCAAAGAAAATGAAAAGATAAAATTCAACTATCTCATCGGTGCCGACGGATCAAATTCCATTGTTCGCCGACATCTCAAAATAAAAACTCGTTTAGCCGGCATAGCAATCCAATACAAAATTCCCCGTGGAAATTTCAATGACTTTGAAATTTTTATGCGCTCTGAATTTTTCAAAGCTTGGTATGCTTGGATTTTTCCCCACAAAGATTATGTCTCGATTGGTTATGGCTATCCGCAAAAAATTTTCTCGCCCCTGAAAGCCCAACAGAAATTTGAAAAATGGGCTAAAGAAAAAAACATTGACCTTAAAAATTCCGTCCGCGAAGCCTTTCTCATAAACTGCGACTATCGCGGTTTCCGTTTTGGAAATATTTTTCTCTCCGGAGACGCCGCCGGCATCGCCGACGGCTACACCGGCGAAGGCATTTATCAAGCCCTTGTTTCTGGAGAAGACATCGCTAAAATAATTCTTGATAAAAAACATCGTCCGAAAAAAACTTATGCCACCATTCGAGAAAAAAGAGTTCATGAAATAATGGCGTTTCTCATCATCTGTTCTTGGTTTTTTAGAAATATTGTTTTCGATGCCATCACCCTTCTTGTCCGCATAAAATTATTCGGCCGAACCTTGCTTCGCATCTTGTCCTAATAATTTTCGTCTTATCAAACTTCCCTCCGGCAAAACTTTGTCGAATTCAAAATAATATAATTTCTTGTGTCCGCCGTGGGCTTCGGAGATTTCTTTTTTCTGGTCGTTAAATATTTTTTTGATTTTAACTGAAATATTTTTTTCCGGCGTAATTGCTTCAATTTTGTCATTTTTCAAAACCGCATTATGAATTTTCATAATATTTAATTTTCCTTCCACCCCTCTCGTCTCCCCGACAAACTCAACTTCCCCACCAAAAAGTTTTCCGGAAAAATTATGTGCTGGTTCTTGTCCCAAAAGAAAACCCGTGGAATATCCGCGATGCACTAAATTATCCAATTCTTTTTTTTGCTCCAAAATTATTTTTCGTACAGACGCATTGCAATTCGTCTCTACAATTGCATCAATTACTTTTCGATACGCTCTCGTCACCACTGCGACATAATAAACACTTTTCGCCCTTCCTTCAATTTTCATGGAACTTATCCCCGCCTTTATCAATTCTTCCAAATGCGAAATCAGATTCAGATCATAACTATTGAAAAAATATGTCCCCTGCCGATCCTCCTCAACATTCATTTCATATCTTTTCTGATTATCAATAATCGTCATCTTTTTAATTTCTTCTTTTCCTATTCGTACATTCGTACTTAATTCGTAATTCGTAGAGAATCCCCAGCGACACGGTTGCGTGCAATCCCCCAGATTCGCGCTTTTACCATTCATCCATTTGGAAAGAATGCATCGGCCAGAATAGCTCATGCACATGGCACCGTGAACAAAATATTCCAACTCAATCCCTTTCACTTTTTTGGCAATTTCTTCAATCTCTTTGAGCGTCACTTCCCGCGCTAAAATTATTCTTTTCACTCCCAAACTTTTCCAAAATTTCACCGCTTCAAAATTAGTCGCGTTGGCTTGCGTAGAAAGATGAATATCCACCTTGGGCAAATATTTTTTTATCAGATTTATTATCCCAGGATCACTGGCGATAATTCCATCAATTTTTATTTTTTTAAGAAATTTTAAATGCTTTTCGATTTTTTCCAAATGACTATTATGTGCATAAATGTTAAGCGTCACATAAATTTTCTTGCCAAGTTTATGAGCATAATCGACTGCTTCCAAAATATCCTGCTCGCTAAATTTATTAATCCGCACTCGTAGTGAAAAATCCGGCACGCCAAAATACACTGCGTCCGCGCCATAAGCAAAGGCATATTTCATTTTCTCAAGACTTCCCGCCGGCGCGAGGAGTTCGATAGATTTATTTTTTTTAATATTATTTTTCATTAATTTAAAGCTTATACTTCTAAATTACGGCTTTGGCGAGGCAAGCCCGCCGGCGCAAGCAATTCGACTTTTTTATTACTCATAAAAAATTATTCGTACATTAGTATATTTGTACTTAATTCGTAATTCGTAAAGATTTCATAAGATCCGCATAAAACTTCAAGTTATGAATCGCAGCGAGTCTCATTCCGAGCATTTCTTTGGAAGCAAAAAGGTGATGTAAATAGGCGCGCGTATGGTTTTTACATAGCACGCAATCGCAATGCTCGTCAACACGTGAAAAATCATCTTTGTATTTTCCGTTATTGATATTAATTGTTTCGTAAAAATCCACCTCACCCCAACCCTCTCCTTGTAAAGGAGAGGGGGTATTTTTTCGTAAAAACAAACGGCCATGTCTTCCTTCTCTCGTGGGAATCACGCAATCAAACATATCCCAACCATAGGAAAAACATTTGACGATATCCTCCGGCGTACCCACTCCCAAAGCAAAACGAAGTGCCTTTTCTGGAATAAATTTGGCAGTTTCTCGCACCACTTCTTCCATAAAATTTCCCTCGCTATCAATGTGACGGGCCCCAAAACCATAGCCATCAAATCCAATTTTCACCAACTCCTGCGTGCAATGTTTTCGCAAATCCAAATACTCTCCACCCTGAATAACACCAAAAATCAACGGTCTATCTGCCTTGGATACTTTTCTTTTTTCAATTTGTTTTTCATATTCTTTTTTACAACGATTCGCCCAGCGAATTGTCCGCGAAACCGCCTGCGCTATTTTTTCTTTTGGATAATCATTAGGCGGCGGATCATCCAAGCACACCATCATATCCACCCCTAAATCAAATTGAATTTGAATAGCTTTTTCTGGCGTCAAAATATGTTTCGATCCATCAATCGGCGAACGAAAAATAACTTCGTCCTCGGTAATTTTTCCCAAGCGCGGATTTTTATGAATCAAGGAAAAAACTTGATACCCACCGGAATCCGAAAGTAAGGGCTTTGTCCAATTCATAAATTTATGCGCTCCTCCTGCTTTTTTTATTGTTTCCATTCCAGGATTCAAAAACAAATGATAAGTGTTAATGAGAATTGCTTCCAAACCTATTTCTTTTTCCAATATTCCATTGTCAATCGATCGCACGAATCCGCGCGTAGCATCTGGCATAAAAAACGGAGTTTTAATTTCTCCGTTTTTAGTCCGAATTATTCCACATCGACTGTTTGGGTTTTTTGAAATTATTTCAAACATTTTTCTTTTATATATTTAAGAGGATTTGAGAAAAATATAAAAAGTACTGTTTGAGAAAGCGCATTTTCTCCAAAATTATTTTGTTCCGCCGTTGCCTGTCAAAAAAATTTTGGTAAGAAAATTCGCTTTCGAGTTCTTTTTTATATTTTTCTCAAATCCTCGCCCTTCTTAGTTTACCACTTTATTTTTTCCAATTATAGAACTATCCTCATAAAGATTAGTATTTTTTTCTTTCGCTTCTACTAAAAGATTTTCTTCAGTAAAAAGATCTTTGGCGGAGAAAACTGTCTTGCCCAACAGTCCAACTTCTCGACCTGCTTGATCCGGCGATGGCTTAATTTTGATTTGAAAAGCTGTTTCTGGCGATGGCGACAAAAGTCCAGCACCTGAATTGACATTACCAATAGTCCAAACAACCGCGTTAGTCCTCTCGTTATATTTCAAATTAGCATCTTGTGGAAAAATATTGCCTGTCATTTGGGAATTGGTCGGTAAGATAGCCGAAACAGTAGCGCCAGAAATATCATTAGAAACATTCAGTACTTTCCAATGAATCGTGTAGGTTGTTTCCTCTCCGACTTTTGGCGGAACTGGACCAGAATTTGGAATTGCTTGATCACTATAATAACCTTTGACGCTTATTGCCAATTTAGAATTAACTTTCATATTGATGGCATTACTGGAAATTATTTTATTCATAGAAATCGGCGTCGGCACATCTGGACTGTCAATTTTAGCCACAGTTTTTATCACAAAATTCTTATCTTTTTCTTCGCCCACTGGTAAAATATCTTTGACTCTGATAGAAAAAAATATTTTTCCCATTTGAGAAGCTCCCAAATTTTTCAAACTTCTTATATCCGAAGCTTTCCAAGTTATCGTTTTGCTGTCTATATCAAAACTTCCGCCATCCATTTTCAAACTGGAATAATCCAAAACAGGACTATCTATTTCTTCCGTAATAATCACATCACGCAGTCCAAGATTGCCGTTATTTTTATAATTTATTTCAAATCTCAAAGTATCGCCGGCATTAACATTGAGATTTTTTTTATCATTTACCACTTGTGCAATAACGAGAGGCGAGAAAACTATTTTAGTTTCCGCGCTTTCAGAATTAAATACAATCATTTCTCCTTTTTCGCGAGTTCCAATACTCGCTTCCACTTTTTTGATATTTTCTCTTTCTCCTTCCAAATTTCCGCTGATGACAATTTTTCCACTTTGACCCGCAGAAAGATTACCAATATCCCAAGAGTTATTATAATTAGAAGCTTTGGGACTGGCCAAAGAGAAAGTAAATTGATCTGGATATTTCGCTTCAATCACTAAATTATTAATTATTTCTGCTCCGTCATTTCTATAATTTATTTGATAATCCACCGCGTCACCATTTGAAGCATTTTGTGGAGCCAACATTTCCAAAGTAATCGGCGCCGATATAACATTCACTCCTATTTGACTATTAGTTTGGAACTGGCTGGAATAGCCGGAAGGATTGTATGACAAAGACGCGCGCAAATAAATAAGCGCGCCCTTGGGACTATACGCTTTGCCATTTAGAATAACTTTGCCTTGGCTTTTGCCGTTGATTGTCCCCAAATTGAAATTACCGGAAGTTAAATTTTCCACTTGAAAACCAGCTTCCTCCAAAGGCTTGAAATTTTCCGGATAAGTTATTTTCAAAGTTGCATTTTTTATACTCAAGCGATTATCATTTTGATAATTTATTTCATAAGTCAAAAGCTTTCCGCTATTGGCTTGTGATGGTCCAACAATGGAAATGGTAGCGTTGCCAGCTTGAAACATCATCTGTCTAATCATCCAGTAGGCAGACATTGCAACGATTATTCCAATGACAATCGCCAAAATAATCAAACCTTTTTTAATGGCTTTTTTTTCCACTTTGTCCAGTCCGGTTTTTTTTGCCCACAAATCATCCGCCCCCTTGCCCATTTCGCCAGTGTTTTTAGCCACTGTCGGATCATATTGGCTAATTTCATGCTCCGACAAATTCTCCGGCGCTTCTTTTTTATATAAATTTTCCTTAATATCCCGTAAAGACATAGTATTTGTTTTTAAATTTATACTTTTATAATACTAGATTTTTTGGTTTTTAACAACAAGACCCACACTTCTCCAAAGTTGAGCTTTTTCAATACTATTATTTTAATCTCATTTCAACCCACCCTATAAAATAAAGAATTATAAATTGAGATTTTTTCGCGTTAAGAATTTACTCATCAGTGCCTAAGTGGAGTTAGTAAATTTAGCGAAAAAATCGAAAATTTATTTCTTTATTTTATTTGGGTGGCCTTTTTTCTTTCTGCCACTTTCTTTTTGGGAAAAAGAAAGTGGCGAAGAGCTATCCCGTTATCCATCTCACCGCTTCTTGGGCGATAATTTTGAGATGATGGATATTTTTATTTTCTGATTTTATCTTGCCGATATTTTCTATTTTATTATCCAAAAAAATTCGGATAAATTTCACCACTTCGTCTGTTATCCTAATTTTATTTTTTGAGCGCTTAGCGCAAATCGGACAAAGGGTTCCGCCAAGTTCTGCGCTAAAATAATTTTCTCCGGAAGTCAATTTCGTCAAACAGACGGCGCACTTTTTTACTTCCTGCTTATAGCCTAAACTTTGCAATAATTTGAAAATAAATCCCAGTGTCAAAATATCAAATTTCAAATTATTTTTTAGCTCTATCTTTTCCCCGCCGGCTTGTTTTTCCATTGCTAACAGATAATCTAAAAGAAGTCGAAATATTTTTTCGTCTTTTTCTTCTTGGGTCACCAAGCGAGAAAAAATCTTGAAAGCACTAAAAACTTTTTCCAACGCTTCGACATTTTCCTTAATCGCCAAAAAATTTTCTACCGCAATCGCGCCCGTAACATTGCCCCGCCCTTTGCCTTTGGCTAAAAAAATTTCGCAGTAGGTGATCGGCTCCAAATTGCCCGCCAATTTCGCATTGGGTTTTTTGACTCCAATCGCCCGCGCCAAAATCCGCCCCGCTTCCAAAGTATAGGCCACATACACCCGGTCAGTTTCCCCCGTATCAATCTTATTCAAAACAATCGCATTATATTTATATTCCATAAAATTTGCATCTTAATTTTTGTATCTTGTTTCTTATCTAATCTTAATTTCCAATTCTCAATTTTCAATTTTCACTCAATTCTCAATTTTCAATATTTTTAATAAATTCCGTTTGAAAATTTTTAATTTGAAAATTCATTGAAACTTGTGAATTGAAAATTGAAAATTTTCCTATATCTCACTTCTTTCTTCTTACTTCTATTCTACTATCTTTCTCCCAAAACAAAAAGGCGCCCGTTGCAATGAATCTGCAACGAAGCGCCTTGTCACTCTTACTTAATTTGTAAATTCTTAATTTTTTCTGTAATTTCACCAATCCCGGCCGGTTTTGCAAGAAAATCATTGGCGCCACTTTCGCGCACAATCCTTTCCACATTCTCATTGACACTTCCCGAAAAACACAGAATTTTAATATTCGGATGTTTTTTTCTGGCAAGTTCAATAATTCTTGATCCGCCATTCTTTAGGTCAACAACAAGCAAGTCTACTGTGCTATGTTTCAGTATGTCGACTTGTTCCAACCTATCATCGGTAATTATTATATTCTTTGCTAACGAAGCGTTCGACACGGCTTTTTCTACAATATAATTTATAGTCGCATCGTCATCTGCCAATAACGCATTGTTAAACATTCTCACCCTCCTTTTTTTAGTTTAAAAATCAATTAATTGCAGACTTATGTGAATAAATTTTAAAAAAACTAAAAGCCTAATGTTTTAGGCTAACAATTATTTAAGCATACTTTGAATTTTTAGTCAAGTTTTGGGGTTTTTACTTTTTTTCTAAGTAAGTAAAGGTAAAGAAAATGACCAGCAATAGCGATTATGATTGCGCCGTAAAGAAACCATTGGAACTCTCGACATTTGTCAAAATAGTACCAAAATCCAACTGCAAGAGCTGTCCACAAAAGAGCAATCTTCCAACCATATTCCTCCCGAACATAATTTTTTCTGGCGTCATATCCGAAAATTCCAGCAAAAATCGCTAGCGCCAAAATCCATACCCATTTAGGCCAGCTTTGGCATTTTTCCTCCTGCCCAGCAATTTCCCCTCCGCCCTGTCCACCTTCTTCAGTTGTCGCGCCTTGGACTTCTTCCGCTGGAGGATTGCCAGAAACCACCCGCCCTTCTCCCGCTAAAATTTCTCCTTCTGTTCCTGATCCGGCTTCTCCCGATTCAATTTGAAAATCAATATCAAAATCAGTTTCCAATCCTTGATATTCATTGCCAGCATCCTTGTCAAATTTTATTTTTATTTCATACTCTTCCTCTTCTCCTGAATCCAGCCTGTCAACATATAACTCTTCTTCGTCCGCTTCTTCCAGCGTCCAGCGGTCACCTTCGCCACCAATCCGATAATCATCATTTGCCACTTTAATTACATATAACTTTAATTTCTCCGCTAATTTTTTGTCGCCATTAACATCAAAAGTGAAATAAAGGTCGGCATCTTCTGAAGGATGTTCATTTTGCACGCGAATCGTTTTTGATTTCTCCCAGCCGGGATAAATATTGTCTTCATCAAAAATTTCATCACCATCAATATCCGTTCCATCAGAAAATTCCACATCAATTTCATCATCCGCCAATGCAAAATTTGCCGGCACAATCAAAAAGATTGCTCCTAAAAAAATTACCGCTAAATTTTTGATAAAATATTTTTTCATCTTTTTTGCATTTTTACATTAATTTATTCAGCCTCTTCCTCCTTCTTTGCTTCTTCTTTTTTGTCATCCTCTTTTTCCTCATTATCTTTCTTTTCTTTTTCTTTCTTTTTTTCATCTTCCTCCTTAGCTTTAGCCTCAACCTTAGCTTTTTCTTCCTGTGCTTTTATTTTTTCTTTCTCTTCTTCTTCAGCCTTAGCTTTAGCTTTTTTCTCAGCCTCTAGTTTTTCTTCTTCAATTTTTTTATCCTCATTTTCCTTTTCCTCCTCGTCTACCGATAAAGTAGGTTCCTTCTTCACTTCTTCTGTTTCTGTTTTTTCTTCATCTTCTTCTTCGGAAATATTTTTTTCTGTCTCACCTTCTGCTTCTACCGTTTCATCCGTATTATTATTTTCTTCCTCAATTAATTCTTCTTCGGAAGGCAAAACTTCCTCCGCAATTTCTTCGTTTAATTCTTCTTCCAAAACATTATTATCTTCGGTTTCATCAGTATTATTTTCATCTGTTTCAATTTCCGCCTCTTCTTCATCAGCAACGCTATCCTCTTCTTCAACAGTAGACTCTTCAATTGGAATCACCGGATTTTCTTCAACAATTATTTCTTCGATAATTTCTTCTGCTTTTTCTTCTTTTTTATCCTCCTCCAAAAGCCCCAGTGATTTCAAAAAGCTTTCTTTGCAAATCGGTTTACCGTCATCAAAACAAGCTTTTTTATAATATTTTCTCATATCATCCAAATCATTGCTTGGATTATTTTTTTCTCCCGGAGTCGGCACGGGATCAACCCAATTGCCAACGCCATCTGGAATCCGCGCGTACGATTTTCCTTGCACTGCATCTGAAAAACTGTGTTCATCAATCAAATTTCCCGCGCTGTCATAAAGCCGAACATCATCCGAACCAGTATTATTAAGATAAAAATCCGCATAATTTGTAATTACCAAAAATCGGCTAGATGACGGGTTAATCGTTGTGCTTCCTGTATCAGTATGAGCTGAATCAATCAGCCTTCGATGCGACGCCGGCCCCTGATTGTCAGTGATAAACCAATTGTTAACATCCACCGCTTCATCGCCGTAATTATAAATTTCCACCATTTCAGTCAGTCCTGATGCCGGATACGGCACAAATTCATTAAGCACAATCATATAAGAAATTTCAAATTGATCACTATCATCCATTCCCGTAAGAGCATAGTCATCAGTAGCAAAAATTCGAATTTCGCATTCATCCGAAATATTTGTCGGCACTATCCAAGAATAACTTCCGTCATTAGTCGTGCCATTAGCAATATTACTCCAAGAACCACCACCACATTGATAATTAATGTCAATACTCATTCCGGCTGTTTTTGTCGGATCAGAAGAATCAGCCGTCCAAGTAATATCTTGCGTCGAACCAACTTGCCACTCATCGCCAGACTCCGGACTAATCACTTCCACTGTTGGCACTATCCAATAGCCAGAGGAAAAAGCGTTTCCAGCTGAAACAGCACTATCTGCAAAATATGAACTAGTTCCCTGAATTTTTCCCATCCCAAGAATCAAAAATAAACCACAAAAAACCATCGCTAATTTTTTCACCGATTGGAAAATTCTTTGCGTAATCACAGATTTATATTTTTTCTTGCGTTTCTTCATTTTTTTCTTCATTTTTATTATTCAAAGTCTCTTCTCTTTTTTTCATTCTTTTTCGATAATCAATTTTTTTCAAAATTTCCGCTTTTATTTTTTGCGCTTCGTCATAAATAATAACCACGGCGGGAATAATTATGATCAAAACCAAGCCGACTGGTGTTTTAGCATAATTTACTGGATATCCCAATAGTGGCACAACCAGAAATGATTTACCGATAATTTCTTTTGCAAAAACCTTTTCCGTATCCCCACCATCATTGGCATCTCCTTTAGTTTTGAAATAAACTTCCCCTTTCTCCTCTGCCTCCTCAATTATTCTATGCGTCACTGTTGCTTTTCCATCTTTGGTTGTCCTGGTCACAATATCACCCTTTTTATATCCTTCAAGCGGTTTGACAAAAATCAGACTGCCGGTATGAATGGCTGGCTCCATCGAGCCTGATTGGACGGTGAAAATCTTATAATTCCCCGGGATTTTCAAAAAAGAAAATACTACCAAAATTCCGATAAAAATCAAGATTCCTAAAATAGTATTTAATATTGTTTTGAAAATTTTTCCGATCATAAATTTGTCTTTCTCGAAATCCTAGTTCCACTCGTCCCGCGAAAAATCGCGGAACGAAAAGAAATCAGATTATAACTGAGAAGCATCCTGTTGCAAATCAAAGGTAAAAGTCGCGTTAACAGTTTCCCCTTGAGCTGTCAAAGCAATGTCAACATGTGGATGCATATAAAGATAAGCGGTTGTTCCAGCATTGATTCCTTCATTATTGCTATCTGGAGAAATTTGAATCTTTCCCGCAGCTGCAAGTTCTGAAAGAGAAAGTCTTCCATCACTATTAGTATCAACTCCTGCAAACAAAGCGCCGCCTGGTTGAGTGATGTGATAATCATTTCCTAAATCTCCTAAAATCATTTCTTGAGCAATAAGATCTGATTGATCCCCGCTAGTTGAAGCACCAAATCTCATACCATTGTCATCAGTAGTAAAGTAAATATTTTTCGCTAAATCATTATCGACATCCAAAGTAACAGTTAAATCAATATGATTTGCATTTACTGAACCAATATTCTCAATTTTGAAATTTTGCTCAGGGATATCAGCTCCTGGATATAGACCAGTTACATTGAAAACAGCAGAAGCAGTAGCTGCGGATAGATTATCATTTATTTCCAACTCCATTGTTCCTGAAGCAAAGCTATTTTCAGAGCTTGTTACGGTGTCGCTCCAATATGACCATGTTGCGCCACCAGCCACTGCAGCGACAGCTACAACAACTAGCAAACTTTTAATTATATTTTTCATAATTGTTTTAAATTAAATTTATTAGACTAATTAATTTTGGACACTTTGGGTAGTCCGACACCCTCGACCTGATTGGCTTTTTCGTAGGGGCTTGATTTATCAAACCCCAAATTATTTCAGGTTCAATAAATTGAACCCCCTACCATATTCAATTTTTAAATACAAAAAAAGCCAATCGCTGATTGCTATAACTCAATAACAACCAATGATTGGCTTTTGAAAAATGAAACAATTTTTTTCACCCAAAAAAATGCTTGCATATTCACCCTATCTCGACAACCCTCCTTGTCAAGATTTTTTATTCTATTGTTTTTTATTTCCTTCTTAATTTAATACTACCAAATACCAAATTTATGTCAAGAGAAAGTTATCCTCCGTCAACTGGCGAATTTGGCTTGACAAAAGCAAAATTTGTGGTTTGATAATTTTTTGTAAAATAAAAAACCCACCAAATTGGTGGAGTTTTTTGTTTTTGTTTTTGTTTCCCGTTCATCCCCCCTCACTTTATTTTAAGCTTTTTTCTAATCTTCTTTTTAATTCTCTATACCCGCTTTTATTTTTCTTTAATTGTTTTTCTCTACTAAAAGCATCCTCTTGAGAATAAAAAGCTTCATAATATCTTAATTCCCATGGTCTTTTATCCTTAGTATAAAAACTTTTTCCATTATTATGCTCTGCGAATCTTCTTCTTAGATCGCTTGTGCATCCAATATAATGTTTTCCTGTTTTTATACTTTTTAATAAGTAGACATAGTACATAAAATAAAGTGAGGGGGGATAAATTTTTCGGGTAAAGCAAGGAATCTTGCCTTCTTGTTTTTTTAGCCTTTCGGCTTTTATCCCCTTTATTTTATTTTACTCTCTATTTAAATTCTTTTTGTTTCATATAATATATAGATCTTGTCGCAGGCCACTGCCAGAAAAGAAATTGGCAAAATAACTAGTGATCCCAAAAATAGTAGCAAGGCAACCAAGGATAAAGCTTCTGATACGCTCGGCCAGATTTTCGCTGGATCAATTTTTATGCTCGGTTCGCTATCTGTTTTATTTTTTTGCGGAGATTGAGTTTTGACTGCCAGCACTTGAGGCAATATTCTAGTTCCCTCTTCCAATAAATCCTTGCCTTCTTGCATCAAAAAGTTTTTTCCATCCTTAGGAATATCCACCATTGCCACTCTGGTACCGAATTCTTGAACAGTGATAAGCGACATTTGCCCGTCAATTTCCCCTGCGCCAAAAGCTACACCAATCTCTTTGTAATTAGAATTGAGAATATTTTTTCTATGCGTTTGGCTTTTCATCCAAGCTTTTTGTTGATCTTCGGCCGAAGTAAAATTAATCGCCAAATTTTCTCCGGCGTATTGGTAATCATATTTTTCTTTGACAAACCAACTCCAAGGAGTTTTTCCGCTTGGCGAAGTGTGGGCAAAATAATTATGCTCAATCATATCATTCAACTTGTCCTTGGCGATTTGTGTTAGAGTTTCATTTTGAGCCAACGGTTCCAAGCCTTCTTGACTGCGAGCCGAGTTCACCAGCTTTATCACTTTATCCGGCGTAATTTCACTGGCTAAAATTGGAGCAGCAAAAATAAAAAACATAATCGCAATCGCCACGATTTCCAAAAACGACTCTTCTATTAATTTTATTTTTAGTTTCTTAATCATAATATTATTTACGAACTACGAAATGAACGAAATACGAAACATTCAAACTCCCTTTCGTACTTTCGTATTTAGTTAATTTCGTATTTCGTAAAATAAAAAAAACGGGCTTTTCACCCGATTTATAACGCTTTTGGGCTTTCGCCAACTGGCTAATTACCCACTCACATAACCATTATAGCAGACTTTTTGCCTTTTGGCAAGCTTTTTTCAAGAAAAAAAGCGGTTGCAACGAAAGATCGTCACAACCGCTCGGCTGAAGGAAAAAATAAATTTTCATTTTATTCCTCCATAAATTTATCTACAAGCTTGGTTGAAAAAAATACAAGCAAACCCAAGCTAATAAAGATAAGGGATATAGCTACCCTCTTGTCCGAGAAAATTAGCTTGATTGTATTCGGCCAAATATTAAGTATGGTTTCCAAAATAACTTCCATAATTACCTCCTTTCCATTTTTTGATTTTTGATTTTTTTAATTTCTTGCTTACGCGCTAATTTAGCGCCCAACAAGAAAAATAAACAATAAACTAAAATAGTTACTGTTCTTGGATATGGCAATCTTAACCACTCCGTAATTTCATCAAGCCCGATGGGATCCGCAATAAAAAAATTTTCTCCTAAAATTAAAATTGAGGGCAAGGAGAAAATAAATACTAAAAAAACCAACCCAGTCAGAGCAAGTCCGACCATTTTGCGAATATTAGTCATCCAATTTCTCCTTTCTATTTTTTTATTTTATTTTAATAAATTGCAGGGATCAATCTCATCCCAATTTTCAAGTCTAAGTAATAAGTCTGGCAAAATTCTACTTACCCGACTTGAATTGCCAGAAGGTAAAGTAATCATACTTCCTTCGAAAATTTTTAACTTTCCAATAGCAATAACTCTTTCCCTTATTAATTCCTCCGTCTCTTCTTGGTTTACAGCTTCCTTCGCAGCGCTTTCAACATCACTTAAAAAGATGTTGCTAGCATATTGCCTTTGTTGCTGTTTCCATTTATTATCCAGCGACGATCTTCTTCGTGTCATTTTTATTCTCCTTGTCTAAATTTTCCTAATCCCAATTTCCAACTTCTCCCCATCCATCTCAAAAGTTTTTTTGAGATCGGCTTCGGAAATTTCGTTGGAAGACGATATATTTTCAGCCAAAGTTTCTTTGGCGATAAGCATATTAAATTTTTCAAGAACTTCTGATTTGCCACTATAAACTATTTCAATTCGATTGTCAACTTCATAACCCGCCTCTTTTCGCATCTCTTGGATAAACCGAATTACCTCTCGCGCTTGACCTTCGAGTTTGAGTTCGGGGGTAATTTTGGTATCGAGCTTAATATTCTCCGCATTTTTGTCTTGTGTAATTTGTTTAATATTTACTTCTTCTTTTATTATATCTAAAAATTCCGCTCGTAATTCGCAATTAGTAATTAGTAATTCGGATAGAGGTTGACGAACTTTTATCCCCGCCTTGGCACGCAACTGCAAAGCTTCGGTGATAATATTTCTCGTTTCTTCCATTTCCTTATTCAATTTTTCATCAATCAATTTTTCATCGGCGATTGGGAAATCAGCTAGATGTACGGAATCCACCTCATCCGCCCTACGGGCACCCTCTCCTTGTAAAGGAGAAGGGGTGATTTCTCCCTCTCCTTTATAAGGAGAGGGTTGGGGTGAGGTATTCGAAGTCAAGTTCCTAAAAATCTCCTCCGCAATAAACGGCGTAAACGGTGCCATTAATTTTGCTAAAGTTATCAAAACGTAATGCAATGTTTCATAAGCTTCATTTTTATCCCCATCATTTTCCGATTTCCAAAATCGCTTTCGGCTTCGGCGAATGTACCAATTGGAGAGATTGTCGATAAAATCCATGATTGGCTTTGTTGCATTTGGCAAATCATAAGCAAGCATATTTTCATCCACCACTTTAATTAATTCATGCAATTTTGAAACAATCCATTTGTCTAACAAATTGCCCCCTCGAAGTGCTTCATTATTTTCTTTGGGAATCCATTTATCCACATTGGCATACATCACAAAAAAACTATAGCTTTGCCAGAGAGTTCCTAATTTTCTTTGAATATCCGAAACATCTTTGTCGGTCAAGATAAAATCCTCTCCGTTGAGTAATGGTGAATTAGCAAATAAGTATCTAAGCGCATCAGCACTATATTTTTCAAAAAGAATATTTGGATCTGTATAGTTTCCCAAAGATTTTGACATCTTCTTGCCATCAGCCCCAGCAATTGTCCCCGTCACAATTACATTTTTGAAAGCTTCTTTACCAAAAAGTCCTACTGAAATTGCATGTAGATAATAAAACCACGCTCTGACTTGTCCAACATATTCCGAGATGAAATCTCCTGGGAAATTTTCTTCAAATTTTTCACGATTTTCAAAAGGATAATGAAATTGAGCAAAAGGCATCGAGCCTGATTCAAACCAACAATCCATCACTTTTTCCACTCGCTTCATTTTCACTCCATCCAATTCGAAAGTTATATTATCCACATACGGCAAATGATAGTCCGGAAGCTCCGCACCAGAAAGTTCTTTGAGTTCTTGATAACTTCCCACCACTTTTGTCACCATCGTGCCATCACTTTTTTCTCCCCGCCAAACTGGAATTGGCGTAGCCCAAAAACGATCTCGACTCAAATTCCAATCGGGGGCGGTTTCAACTGTATGTTTAAATCTCTTATCCTTAAAATGTTCCGGAAACCAATTAATGTTTTTATTTTGCGAGAGCATTTCTGATTTTTGCCCGTCAATATTCATAAACCAACTTGGATGAGCACGGTACATTAGCTTAGTTGCGCAACGATGACAATGTGGATATTCATGATCAATGTAGTTAATTTTGAAAACAACGTCCTCGGCCAAAAGTGTTTTGGCGATTTCTTTGTTTACCTCCCAAATATTTTTGCCCTGCCATCTGCCATAAGTATAAATTCCATTTTCATCGGTAGACATTATCCACGGAAAATTATTTTTCTTGCTCAATTCGTAATCTTCTTCGCCATAAGCTGGTGATTCATGAGCTATTCCCGTGCCTTCTTCATCATGCACAAAATCTGCATGCCAAATCTTAAAAGCATTATCTTTGTTTATATTTATATCAAATAAAGGTTCATAACTCCTGCCAACCAATTCTTCTCCGCTGTAAGTTTTTAATTTTTTATATTCTAATGGCTCATGTTTTTCATTGGTCATAGCTTTCTCAACTAGAGCATCGGCCATAATCAAAATTTCATTTTCATATTCAATCTCGCTATATTTTATTGATTTGTTCACCGCAATAGCACTATTGGAAATTAGTGTCCAAGGCGTAGTTGTCCAAACTAACAAATATTTATTTTCTTCACCTTCCAACTTAAATTTCACATAAACCGATGGGTCAGTGACAACCTTATAACTATTATCCATCGCCACTTCGGCTTTTGAAATTGGGGTAGCACAGCGAGTGCAATACATCAGGACTTTTTCGCCTTCATAAATTTTTCCTTTTTCGTGCAAAGTTTTGAAAGCCCACCAAACACTTTCCATATACTCTTTGTCCATGGTTCTGTAAGCATTTTTGAATTCTACCCACCGTCCAATTCTTTCAATGGTGTTTTCCCATTCATTTCCACCTTGAACCATCTCGTTTCTGCAAGTTTCAATATATTTTTCCAATCCAATTTTCGAAACATCCCTTTTATCTTTAATGCCTAATTTTTTCTCCACCAAATTTTCTGCCGGAAGACCATGACAATCCCAACCCCATCGCCTCTCCACTCGTTTACCTTTCATTGTCCAATATCTCGGGACAATATCTTTAATAATTGAAGAAAGCAGTGTTCCATAATGCGGAACTCCTGTGATAAAGGGAGGTCCATCATAAAAAACATAGGAGTCTTTTTTATCCCTCATCGAGACAGATTTTTCGAAAATCTGATCCTCTCTCCAAAATTTAATTACCTCTTCTTCCATCTGCGAATATTTTTGCCTCGCCTCAACTTTTTTAAACATACACTACAAAATTACAAAAATTGTACAAAAATACAAATGTACAAAAATTAATTTATATTAAGAATTCTTTTAAATTTCACACCGCCACTTGTTATGTTAATCAAAATTCCTAACTTTAGATTTGCTGCTTTCAAATATTGCAAAACTTGAGTCATATTATTCTTTGAAAAATAGTCTCCTCTTTTTAATTCAACTATAATTTTATTTTCCACAAGAAAATCAAATCTAAAACTTCCGACTATTTCGCCTTTATATCTTAGTTTATAGGGTATTTGTCTTTTGAATTTTATTTTTCTGTTTTCAAATTCCTTAGCAATGGCATCCTCATAATATCTTTCTTTGAAACCATATCCTAATTCCTTGAACACTTCGAATATCGATCCCATTACTTCATAACTCAGCTCTTTATAAATAACTTTATCTTCATCCATTTTTTGTACTTTTGTATTTTTGTAATATTTTGTATTTTTGTAGGGAAATTACTGAAAACTTTTATAAACCTCCAGTGTTTCTTTCGCGCATTTTTCCCAGTTGAATTTCTCCACTTGTTTTTTGCCTTTTTCGCGAAATTCATTTTTCAAATTTTCGTCCATGGCAAATTTTATCATCGCTTCAGCAATACTTTCGGTATTTATCGGATTGATTTGATAAGCCCCGTCTCCTGCCACTTCTGGAATAGAAGAAACATTCGACACAATCGCCGGCGTACCTGTTGCAAAAGCTTCCAAAACTGTCATCCCAAAACCTTCGTAGAGCGAAGGCATCACGAAAAAATCAGCGTTTTTGAAAAGTGGGACAAGTTCATCACCCACCACATAGCCGGTGAAAATTACATCCTTAATCAAACCAAGATCTTTCACTATCTGTTTATATTCCTGTGAGAGCCAGCCATTTTTTCCGGCTAAAATAAGTTTGTGCTCGCACTTGCCTTTAGTTTTTTGACATTTTTCTTTGAAAATTTTGAACGCTTCCAAAAGTCTAGTGATATTTTTTATCGGCTCAATTGTACCAAGAAAAAGAATATACTTTTTATCCAAAGGAATGCCATATTTTTCCAAAACTTTTTCGCGGGCTAGCTTTGATTCTTCAAAAAGTCGCTTGTCAAAACCAACATTGATAACTTTGATTTTTTCGCTATCATATTTGAAAATATTTTCAATATCTTTTTTGGTGGAATTTGAAACGGCAATTATTTTGTCCGCTTTTCCGATCATCAAGCTTGTTTTGGCTTTTATTTTCGTCCGCTTGAGCTTAGGAAAAACTTCCGGCACTTTGTAAACCGCCAAATCGTGGACTGTCACAATCGTTTTTCCAAGGTAGCCCATTGGAATGCGACTCATTGGCGAAGTCGAATGGATAACATCCAAATTTTCTTTCATGAGAGTCGCCGTGCCTAAAATTTCATTGTAAGCTCCCGGTAAATATTTTTTATAATCCGAAAACGGATAGAATTTTATCTTCACATTCGGTCGGGCAAATTTTTTGATATCTTTTTCCCGCACGCGAAAATCAAAAAACAAAACATATTCGTTTTCTTTGTCAATTTCCAAAAGATGACGAATGAGCTGGTAGGTATAATGCCCCACTCCGATCGCTTCGCCTTTTTCTGGATTTAATATTGTTCGAGCGTCAATACCGATCTTCATAGTTTTGCCTTAGTTAATTAATTTAGCTTTTTTTCTTTACTAATTACTAATTTTTTACGAATATACCAATAAGAGAAATAGATGTTTTTAGTAAATTAGTATATTAGTACTTGATTAGTAATTAGTAAAGAATCACATCTTTCCTGGCGCCTTCACTCCCATCAATCTTAGCGCTTCTCCTAATACTATTCTAACAGCATTTATGAGGTTTAGTCTAGCGCTGGTAAGTTCCAAATTTTCTTCGTCTATTACTTTGCAATCATTATAGAAGGAATGGAATTTATCCGCCAATTTTATCACATAATACGGCAATTTATGCACTTCGTAATTTTTTGAAATTTCTTCAATCAATTCCGGAAATTTATTCAGTTCTCTGATTAAATTCAATTCTTTTTCGTGCGTTAATTTCCCAAGGTTCAACCTTGAGATTTCCAAAGGTTGAACCTTGGAAAATTCTTTCGCCCTCTCTAAGATACTACAAATTCTCGCGTGAGCATATTGCACATATGGACCAGTTGCTCCGTCCAATCTAACTGCCTCATCCATATCAAACTCAATGTTTGTTTGGGCGCTATATTTAAGCATAAAAAATTTCAAAGCTCCTAATCCTATTTCTTTCTCTATTTTAGTCTGTGGAAATTTTTCTCGTACTTTTTCCATTATTTTTTCCATCAAAAATTTAGCTGGGATAATATTGCCTTTTCGTGAAGACATTGTTTCACTTCCCTTAAGAGAAACGAATTCATATCCAATATGTTGCATTTTCTTTTTAAATCCGATCAGTTCTAATATTTTGAAAATCTGTTTGAAATATAGTCCCTGTCGAATATCCACCACGACAATACTCTTATCAATTTTATATTCCTTAAATTTTTTAATCGCCAATGGAATATCTTTGAGTCCATACAAAGCACTGCCGTCTTTTCTAACTAAAACTAATATTCCTAAATTATATTTTTCCAAATCTGCAATAATTGCTTCTTGACTCTCCTTGATAAATTCCTTCTTCATTAAATCTTGTAGCATTCTTTTGCCAGCTTTTTCTTCTTCACTTTCCCAAAAATAAACATCAAAATCCACTCCTAATTCTTTGTATATTTCTTGGAATTCATCCAACGACCATTGTTTGGTTTTTTCCCATATTTCAATTAATTTTTTATCGCCTGCTTCAAATTGTTTTTGCAAATCCTTAAATTCTTTTTCGAGTTCTGAATTTTCTTCGATAGCCTTTGACGCCTGCGAATAAGCTTTTCCTAAAAACTCCGCTTTATTCTTGATACTGTCTAAATTTTCGTCTGAATAAAATTTCACCATCCCCCAAAGACACTTAGCAATATGCGTTCCCGTGTCGCCAATATAATTAGCCGAAATAACATTATTTTTAACTTTCTTTAAAATATTAACCAAAGAATTTCCAATAAAAACATTTCGCAAATGCCCAATATGAAATTCTTTGTGTGTATTCGGCTGGGAATATTCAACCATTATTTTTTCTTTTTTCTTTTCGCCATCGCCAAATTTATTTTCTAGTTTATTTATCTCTTGAACTTTATCTTGCAAATATTTTTTCGACAGATAGAAATTAACATACCCCGGCTTCACAACCTCAACTTTTTCGAAAAGCTTATTGTCATTGCGAAGGAGCATAGCGACTGTGGCAATCTCATTCTTAGCAAGATTAGTCTTAACACTATGAGATTGCTTCGCTTCGCTCGCAATGACAGCAATTATTTCCTCAGCAATTTCCATTGGATTCTTCTTCGCACCCTTGGCCAAAACCATCGCCACATTCGTCGTATAATCACCAAAATTTTCGACTTTCGGATAGTCAACTTCAACCTCGTCTATTTTATAGCCAAGCTCTTTTACTGCTTTTTTAATAAGTTTTTGAATTTCGTGTTTCATAACTTCATATTATCTCAAATACTAACTAAAATCAACTTTATACCATACACTTCCTCACTGGCCGGAAACTTTTGCGGTGGATTTCGCAGGGGCCGTGCTTTTTGAGGGCGTCCATATGGATTTTTGTGCCATAGCCCTTGTGCTGGGCAAAATTATACTCGGGATAAATTTTATGCATTTCGCCCATCATGCGATCACGGGTCACTTTGGCATAAATCGAAGCGGCCGAAATTGATTTTACAATTTTATCTCCACTCACAATCGCCCGTTGTTCAAAAGAAAAGTTGGGAATTTTTTTGTTGCCATCTAATAATATTATTAATTTAGAATTATCTAAATTTTTTATTTTTGATTTCAGTTGCGAAACCGCGCTCTTCATCGCCAAAAAGCTCGCTTCTAAGATGTTTATTCGGTCAATTGTCCGATGATCACAAATCCCCACGCCCACATAAAAATTTTCAGCTATAAAATCAAACAGGCTTTCCCTCTGCTTTTCCGAAAGCATTTTGGAGTCACGAATCAATTCAAATTCTTTGGACATCGGATGTCCAAAGAGGACATCCGATGTCCTAATCGAAGCCGCGCACGCAACAACAGGACCAGCCAATGGTCCTCTCCCCACTTCATCAATACCAATGATAAATTTATATCCTTTGCTTAAAAATTCCTCCTCTAATTTAAAGGTTGCTTTAATCATAATTCTATTATAACCTATAGTTAAAATAGGAGGAAGTTTTTTAACAATAAACTATTAGGGAGGAAACCGTTATGATTATAGGCTCCATAGATAAAGGCGCAACAATGAAATTTTACGGAAAATCTCTGGCTGTATTATATTTTTCCGTAAAAAAGACCGTTGTAAACTGCACATTAAGGGACGAGAAGTTAAATCAGATTTTTACAAAAACTTTTCGTCGCATCGGAGGAGATATTAAAAGCGGAATTGATCTTGGCGATTGTCAAGAATATATTCCAGCAAAAACAAAAAGCTGGAAATTGATCAAGTGATCACATTACCAGATGGATTCTGCGTAGTAATTCGCGAGATCTTAAGAAAGACGGATGAGAGATGGAATTGCCTCGTCAGTTATCTCCACTCTTTCCCATGTTTTTTAAAACTAATCAGAAAATCGGATCTCTAAAGAAAGGAGTTTTCTAATGAAAAAAAGAGTTATTTTTATCGGTATCATTATTTCTATAATACTTTTCGGTTGCGGAAAAAATCACGACGATCCTGAAATTAAAATTCTTGAGGAACTAAATTCCTTTTCGGCACAAATTACCAACGCTCAAAAGGATATTCCCGAGGAAGAAAAATGTGAGTTAAATTCTGATATTAAGGAATTTAATCTTCAACGGGAAAAATATTTAATTTCTCCGACTTTTATGAAGAAGGAGATGCTCCCGCAAAAAATCGAACTATTCAACATCCAGTGCCCTTAAAACAGGGCACCAAAAAACCCATGAAAGGGTTTCCGCAACAACCGCGCGAAGCCCTTTTTTTATTTTTCCATAAAAAAAGAACCTCAAGTATTGTTCTTGTCTTTTGGATAAAAGACAAGAAACTTTCTACTAAAGGCTCAATATGCGAGCAGGAACCCTGAATGGGCAATGCCGACTCAGGGATCCTGCCACTTTGGCAACTTAGACTGCTCTTCTGGTGTTGGCGGTGAAAACCGCCGGGTGTCCACGACTTTTCATGTTACACCTCCTTGTTGCAGGAGCCCATCAGCATGGACTCCTGCAGAAAAAAAAATAGTTTTCGCCATGGGGTTCAAAAAACGAGCCCCTCTACATATTTAATTTTTATATTATCATCAGCTTTTTGTCAAGTTTCATTTTTATGCTAAACTATATGCATCGCTATTAATTCTCCTGCAAAACCCAACGGGGCAACCCGGGCTATGAGGAGAACATAATCATATGACAAAACTTTATTTTATTTTAAACGACTGGATTATCAACTAGCTTGAACCAGTTTTTATTTCGCTCAAATTACGAACTACAAAATGAACGAAATACGAAAGTACGAAAATGAAGTTTAATCGTTTCGTATTTCGCTTATTTCGTATTTCGTAAAACATTATGAAATTCACCCACCTCCATGTCCATACTCACTATTCACTATTAGACGGTCTCGCCAAGGTCGATGACATTCTTGATCGTGCCAAAGAATTGGGAATGGATTCTCTCGCCATTACTGATCATGGCGTGCTTTATGGCGCCATTGAGTTTTATATCAAAGCCAAAGAGCGAGGAATAAAACCAATTATCGGCTGTGAAATGTATCTCACCGCGGGAGATTATCTAAGTAAAAATAATACTCAAGAAGATAAAACTCGCTATCATTTGATTTTACTCTGCAAAAATGAAAAAGGCTATAAGAATTTGATGAAACTAATTTCCATTGCTCATTTGGAAGGATTCTATTACAAACCCAGAATCAACAAAGAAATTCTTCGAAAATATTCTGAAGGACTAATCGGGCTATCAGCTTGCGCCGAAGGAGAAGTTCCTTCCACCGCCATTTCCGGCAATCTTGAAAAAGCAGAAAAGTTGGCGCTAGAATATCAAGAAATTTTTGGTAAAGGTAATTTTTATTTAGAAATCCAACATCATCCGAAATTTGAAAACCAAAGTATTGCCAATAATGCCCTTGTCGCAATTTCTAAAAAATTAGATATTCCTCTAGTCGCTACCAATGACATTCACTATGTAAAAAAAGAAGACAATGAAATTCAAGATATTTTACTGTGTATTCAGACTAACAAAAAAGTTACTGAAACTAATCGCATGAATTTGATGGCTTTTGAGCTCTATCTCAAAAGCCCCGAGGAAATGGCCGAGCATTTCAAAAATATTCCCGAAGCACTGGCTAATACTCAAGAAATCGTGGATAAATGCAACCTTACTATAAAACTTGGGGAGACTCAACTTCCGGAATTTGATGTTCCGCAAAGTTATACGGCTGAAACTTATCTTCGGCGTCTTACCGAAGATGGACTCAAAAAAAGATTTGGCGAGAATATTGACTCCGAGCAAAAACAAAGAATGGAATATGAATTAGATGTGATTAGAAAAACTGGTTTTGCTTCTTACTTTTTGATCGTGCAAGATTTTGTCAATTGGGCCAAAGAACAAGGCATCGTGGTTGGCCCCGGCCGCGGTAGCGCTGCCGGAAGTTTCGTTTCCTATCTCATCGGTATCACTAATATTGATCCGATAAAATACGATTTACTATTTGAAAGATTTTTGAATCCTGAAAGAATTTCTATGCCTGATGTCGATATGGATTTTGCCGATGACAGAAGAGATGAAGTTTTGGAATATGTGAGAAAAAAATATGGCAATGATCATGTGGCGCAAATCATCACTTTTGGAACTATGGCCGCCCGCGCTGCCATCCGCGACGCTGGTCGGGCGCTCGGTCTGCCTTATGACTTTTGCGACAAAACCGCTAAAATGATTCCGATGTTTTCTACAATTTCCGATGCTTTAGAAAATGTCAAAGAATTTAGCGATTTGCATAAAAATAATGAGGGAGGAAAAAAATTAATTGACAGCGCCGGACGGCTCGAAGGTGTGGTGCGTCATGCCTCGATGCATGCTTGCGGAGTAGTTATCACCAAAGAACCTGTGAGTGAATATACTCCGTTGCAAAAAATAACCGGCAAAGGCGACGGCACTGTGACGCAATATTCTTCTTCGACTAAATATAGTTTTGTGGAAAAAATTGGCCTTTTGAAAATGGACTTTTTGGGACTAAAAAATTTAACTATTATTCAAAACACGCTTAAGATCGTAAAAAAAACTCGCCAAAAAGAAATCAACATTGACGATATACCACTGGATGACAAAAAAACTTTTCGCCTTTTGCAAGAAGCTCGCACCACCGGCGTATTTCAACTAGAAAGTTCTGGAATGAAAAGATATCTAAAACTCTTGAAGCCCAATGTTCTTGAAGACATTATTGCTATGGTAGCGCTATATCGCCCCGGTCCTATGGATTGGATTCCGGATTTTATCGCCAGAAAACACGGCGAGAAAGAAATTAAATATTTGCATCCGAATTTGAAACCGATTTTAGAAAAAACTTACGGTGTGGCAGTCTATCAAGAGCAAGTGATGCAAATCGCTCAAGCCTTGGCCGGATTCACTCTTGGTGAAGCCGATGTACTTCGAAAAGCAATGGGTAAAAAAATCTTTGCGCTGATTACCGAGCAAAAACATAAATTCATTGAAGGCTGTATGAAACAAGGCATCGCCGGAACTATTGGAGAAAAAGTTTTTGCCTACATCGAACCTTTTGCGGGATATGGGTTTAATAGAAGTCATGCCGCGTGTTATGCGCTAGTCGGCTATCAAACCGCTTATCTGAAAGCGCATTTTCCAGCCGAATTTATGGCCGCGCTTCTCACTTCTGATCAAGACAATATTGATCGTGTCGCCATTGAAATTGCCGAGTGTCGAGAAATGGGCATCGAAGTTCTGTCCCCGAATGTCAATGAAAGTTTTGAGCAGTTTGCCGTGATCATGAATGAAGAAAATAATACTAAACCCGCCTCGACTCGCGGAGACGATCGCTCGCCCGCTCCGACTCGATTGTCGGATCGAGGCGAGTCGACGCGAGGCGGGAAAATCCGCTTTGGATTAAATGCGGTAAAAAATGTCGGCCACACAGTCGCTCATGAAATTGTCGAAGAAAGAAAAAGAGGCGGAAAATTTTTGAGTCTAACTAATTTCATTGAAAGAGTAAAGCATAAAGATTTGAATAAAAAATCCATTGAGGCTCTCTCAAAAGTTGGTGCGCTAGAAGAATTGGCCGAAAGAAATGCCGTTTTATCTTCTATTGAAAACATTCTCGCTCACTCCAAAAATTTGGAAAAAATTTCAAGTACTAAACAAAATAGTCTTTTTGGAGAAGCAGATATGAAATTGCCAGAAATAAAATTGGAGATTTCCGTGGAGGCTTCTAAAAAAGAAAAGCTTGCTTGGGAAAAGGAACTCCTTGGACTTTATATTAGCGATCATCCGGTTCGAGATTATCAAGATTATTTAGAAAAAATGGCCGTGCCAATTCGAAATATAAATCCTCAACTGGTTGGACAAACCGTTTCCATCGGCGGAATAATTTCCAAAATAAAAAAGATTTATCTCAAAAATCAAAAAATGATGGCTTTTGCCACCATTGAAGATACGACTTCTCAAATGGAAATTTTGATTTTTCCCAAAACTCTAGAAGCCACCGGTTCAATCTGGGAAGTAGACAAAATTATTTTAGCCACGGGAAAAATTTCCGACAAAGACGGCGAATTCAAATTGCTTTGCGACAGCGCCAAATCAATCAACCAGCAAGAATTAGAAAATTTCAAAAGAATTCTCCACACGCAAAGAAACAATGGCGGTGAGCCTACAAAAAAATCTCTTCAAAATCCTCCTCTCCCCTTGGGAGAGTATATCCCGACTTTGTCGGGACAAGAGAGGGCAAATAAATCTTCCAGATTAATTATTACCCTCCCACCAAATTTCGACAAAGCCATCCTAAAAAATCTCTCCTCCCTATTTGATCGTTGCGAACTAGGTGCTATGAAAGTATATCTTTCCATTGGCGGATCCAAGCTCGAAACCCCCTACTGCATCCAAAACACCACAGAGCTCGAAAAAGCTTTGAAAATAATTGTGCCGGAGGGGAAGGTTGATATTTGGTAAAAAAAAGACAGACACTTGAAAAAAACAATTTTATATGCCACACTGCCATTAGGCGATTTTATAATAACAATCATTTTTTATCCAGGAGGTGGAAAAATGAAACAAAGTTCTTTGCAATATCGGCATCAATCGGAGACAGCGACATTGATAATAAAACTTAAAATATTTGCTTTAGTGCTTTATGCACTAGTATTTATGGCTATTATTTTTTGCTTCGTGACACTATTTTATTGCGGTTATGAAACAATACTAACCATCTCCAATCCTATTATCACAGTAATCATTGCAATTTTTCTGTATCTTACAATCTCCAAGATATCTATTCTGGAAGAAATTGAAGATGACCTCATTGAAAGAGGGAGAGAGGTTATTCACGGTTGGAGAAAATGCAAAAAATGTCCCGCTTATCATAATATTCTATGGCCTCAGCGAGGTGGAATATGCGATAAGTGTCTTGTTGAAAATTACACCTTAGAAGAAGCTAAGGAAGGCCTCTGTGGATGCCACCACATATCCGCGGAAGAAACATATCGAGAATTCACAAGAAACCAAAAGCTCCCATAAATCCATTACAGCAAAAAGAGGCTTCGACACAACCGTCAAAAGCCTCTTTTTTTCATATCTTTTTTTAAAACAAAAATCACATTCCCTTAATCTCTTTCCTTATCTTCTTATACTCCGGCACGGTTTTTGCCACGAGATCCCAAAAATCTTGGGAGTGATTGAACTCGCCGAGGTGGCAAAGTTCGTGGACGATTATATAGTTGCAAAGTTTTTCGGAAAGATAGATTATCCGGTAGCTGAAATTTAGGTTGCCCACCTTAGAACAACTCCCCCAACGAGTCTTTTGATTGCGAATGAAAACTCGATTATATGAAAAACCATAAAATTCATTGAAATATTTCAACTTTTTTTCAACAATCTCACGCGCCAAATTTTTATATTTCAAATAATCTTTTCTCGTTGCCGACGGCAAGCTCGATTCCTTATTTTGAAAATGTTTTATCTTCCCCAAAATCCAATCCGCCTTTTGCATGATAAAATCTTCCGCCTTTTTTCCACTCAACAGCCATGGCACACTCACCACCAAAGTCGCGTCAGTTTTGATTGTTAGGCGCATACATCTCGATCGTCGGCTTTTGCGAAAAGTATAAGGAATTTTTTGGTTGTTTAAAATAATTTCTTTTTGCATTTTTTAATTATAACAGATTTTTAATTTACGAACTACGAAACTAACGAAATACGAAAAGAAAGTTTTATTGTTTCGTATTTCGCTTATTTCGTAGTTCGTAAAACATAAAAAAAGACCCCGCTTGTCTGCCGATGAGGCAGGCTTTCGCAAGGCCTTTTTCAGTTTCAAGTAAAATTACATCACAGCTTCCTTGGCAGCTTTTGCCAATCGGAACTTTGCTACAGTTTTTGCAGCAATGTTAATTTTTGCTCCTGTAGCTGGGTTGATTCCCACTCGAGCTTTTCGGTTAACCTTGACCATTTTTCCAAAACCAGGAAGAACGAAAACTCCGTTCTTCTTCACTTCTGAATACGCCATTTCAACCAGCGTATCCATAAAACCGATGACATCCTTTTTGGAAAGTCCGGTTTTTTCAGCCAAAGCTGACATCAGTTGTGACTTTGTCATTTTTGTCATTGCTTTTTTTGCTTCGTTCTTTTTTGTGAGAAAAGAATGAAACTTAATTAATTATTATTTATTCCCCTATTTACCCTTGTATTATAAGGCTTTTTGTAAATGTGCGCAATAGGCACTTTCCGCAAGGTTAAATTTGCTGTATAATAGAATCATTAAACAAACTAAATTTACAAAAAATATGAAAACTAATTTAAACTCCGCTTTTTTATTAATCCTCATTATTTTGGCTGGAATATGCGCTTATTTGGTCTTTAAGCCGTTTTTAGTCGCTCTTTTTCTGGCCTTTATCATCTCGCAACTTTTCAAAAAATGGTATGAAAAAATTAATCAAAAATTTGGCAACCGCCCGTCACTAGCATCTTTGACACTTTGCGTTATTTTATTTTTTATTTTAGTCCTTCCTTTTTTCTTAACCGCCAGTTTAGTTGCCAAAGAAGCTTCTGATCTTTACCGAAATGTCCAACAGTCTGATTGGCAAACCTATCTTAGCTCCGCTTCACAAAATCAATTTTTGAAAAATCTCGGGATAGATATAAAAACTCTTGATGTGCAAAATATTGGCACTGATAATTCTGGAAAAATAGTTCAGGGCGTTCAAAATGCCAGCAATTTTATCTTCTCGGCTCTTCGAAAAACATATCAGAGCGTAACTCATTTTGTTTTTATGGCTTTTGTAGTTTTCTTTTCGCTTTATTATCTTTTCAAAGACAGCGACGCCATCATTAAAAAAATAATGTCCCTTAGCCCGCTTCGAAACAATCAGGAAAGTAAGCTTTTGGATAATTTTATTTCTGTTTCTAAAGCCACTCTCAAAGGCTCTTTGATTATCGCCATCATCCAAGGAATTTTGATGTCTTTCGTTCTTTGGATAACTGGCGTACCCTCTCCTGTTATCTGGGGAGTGATCACCACTATTGTTTCACTCATCCCGATGCTAGGCGCTGCCCTCATTTGGCTTCCCGCGGGAATCATCATGCTCTTTTTAGGAAATGTCTGGCAAGGGATACTAATTTTATCTTTTGGCGCCTTGGCTGTGAGCACGATAGACAATATTCTTCGACCAAAATTAGTCGGCAAAGAAACTAGCCTCCATCCTCTTTTAGTTTTCTTCTCCACCCTCGGCGGAATCGCTCTTTTTGGACTAATTGGAATTCTTCTTGGTCCAGTCATTATTGTCCTACTTGTCTCTCTTTTAGAAATTTACCAAATTGAATTCAAAACTGAATTAGAAAAAATGAATCAATAGTTATACAAAATCAAAAAACTAGGCCAACGCCTAGTTTTTTATTTTATATGTTTTCTTTCTTTAGTTTTCCTTTATAAAAACTAATGTAAAGTGTTGGGACAATAACCAATGTCAGAAAAGTTGAAAAGGTTAGTCCAAAAATAATTGTAAAACCCATATTGCGCCAATCGGGTTGGGTAATAGAAAGTGGAAGTAATCCAAAAACTGTTGTGACAGTCGTCAAAAATACTGGACGAAGTCGCACTCTGCCAGCATTGATTACTGCGTCAATAACATATTTTCCTCTTGATAATTCCCGATTAATTTCATCAATCAAAATTATCGCATTGTTAACAACGATTCCAGCTAGCGAAACAATCCCGATAAACGACGGAATATCAACAGTTAAACGTGCCAGTGCCATTCCCCAAATCACGCCGATCATTGCCAAAGGGATGGTAAAGAGAATGATTAGCACTTGACGATAAGAATTAAATTGAATTATGAGAATAAACAAAATCAGGATTATTCCAATAATCATTTTAGTAAACATATCCATAAAAACTTCTTGCAATTCTTGAGATTCCCCGCCGAAATCAATCCGATAACCTGCAGGTATATCCATCTTCGATATTTTTTCTTTGAAGATATTGGTAATTTCAGTTGGATTTCCGCCATCGGTTCCGCCTGTTATCGAAATAATTCTTTCCTTGTCATAATGTTCAATAGAAGCCAGTGATGGCTGAAGCTCAATACGACCTAATTCTGAGATAAACATCTTTTTTCCTCTCGGAGTTATCACAGAAATATCCTTGAGGCCTTCAATTGATTTCAGTTTGTCTTCTTCTAGCCCAATATTTATAAAAATTTCTTCTCCTTCTTTTTTGATATTTTCATCTGTGTTTCGATTCACTCCGTTTCTAATTTCTAAACCTAATTGAGCCACGCTCAATCCATTCTCCGCAATAACTTTCTTGTTTGGGATAAAAACAAATTCACCAGAAGCTTGGTTTATAGAAGTCTTAGCATCAATAACTGTGGGAATTTTTTCTAACTCCCGTTTCAAATCTAAAGCTATTTGGCTAAGTACTAATAAATCAGGTCCCTCGACTCTTGCCTCAACTGCTGCGCCAGTTGGAGGGCCCGATTCTTGTTCTTCGATTATAATCTCGCCTTCAGTTATCTCCCGCTCCAGTTCCTTCCTAACTCGACTAGAAATTTCAAAACTCTTTTCATCTCGATTCTCTTTCTTGGTCAAATTAACTTGCAAAAAAGCTCTGTTACTAGAAGAGGAATTATTCCCACCAGAAATTCCCGAAGCAGATCCAAGTCCCGCACCAACATTAGTCACAAAATTATCCGCCTGGGGTTCTTTCCTAATTATATCTTCAATTTTTCTAACAACCTCGTCAGTTTTTTCTAGAACCGTACCATTGGGCATCTTTAAATTTACAAAAAAGAATTCGGTATCAGCCGGAACAAAAGATTGCATCTTCAAAACTCCCGTCAACGGCAAAAGAAAACTAACCGCAAGAAGTATCCACACTCCCGCTATTACTCTTACTCTCTGTTTTTTTGTTGAAATGATTTTTGGAATAAAATCACAGTAGCTATTTGAAATTTTTTCAAAAGCACGGGTGGCCATTCTTCTTTTTCTTGGTTTAGATTTGCAAATAAAAGATATTTTTTGACAAATTTTTTGGAATATTTCTGAATTTATGCGCGCTAATAATTTGCCTATTCTTCCTTTTTCTTCGTTACCATTTTTTATAGGTTGCATCACTGCCGCTCCAATAGCTGGGATTATGGTGAGAGAAACGAAAAGAGCGGCCGTAAGAGTTGATATCACTACTACGGGAATAGTCTTGATAAATTGACCGAAAATTCCAATCACAAAAAGAAGTGGGATAAAAGCTCCAATTGTTGTGAGCATCCCTGAAAGAAGTGGCGCAGAATACTCTTTAATTGTCAAAACAGCTGATTGAAATCCGCTAAGACCAAAAACAGAAACTTTTTCATACATCCCTTCTACAATCACTACGGCTGAATCAACTAAGAGCCCCAGTGCTAACACTAATGAAAAGAGTGAGATAAAATTTAAACTCTCCCCAAAAATGCTCATCGTAATAAACGCCACAAAAAAAGAAAATGGCACGCTAAGTCCTGCGATAAGAGCCTCCCTTAAACCTAGGAAAAAGAAAAGTAAAACCAGAATAAGGATTACTGTTTGAATTCCATTACTACTTAGAGTGTCGATACTCTCATTTATCATTTCAGAAAAATCCAATGTAATAGTCACCTTCGCATCTTGAGGATAATCTGCTCCGCGAGCATTTTCAATTTTTTCTCTTGCCTCGCTTGCCACTTTTATTATGTCCCCACCTGTTCTTTTATAAATTTGAATTGAAACAGCGTTCAGCGCCTCTCCTCCGTTTGTAGAAATTCTAGATTTTGAACTTACTTTTTCAAAAGTGTCTGTCACCTTTGCCACATCTTCAAGATAAATTGGCACGCCTAATTTTTCCCCTATTTGAAGCATGGAAATTTCCCCAACATTTTTGAGTTGGCCAGTCATACGAACTGAATAGTTTGAATTTTCTAATGCAATTTCTCCAATTGGAAAATCTAAATTATTAGCTGAAATAATTGCGATTATCTGTTGCAGAGAAAAACCATAGGCAGAAAGTTTTTGGGAATTTATATCAATCCTTATTTGTTTTTCAACTCCTCCCACCACTACGACATCTGAAACAAAAGGAACTCCTTTTATATTATCTTTCAAATTTTCGGCAAAAGTCTTGAGTTCAGTCAAATCATAATTAGCGCCCGAAATAGCCGCCGTTATAATTGGCTGATCGTTTAAATTAATTTCTTTAACAATTGGCGTTATTACATCTTCTGGCAAGTCAGTCACTTCAGAAACCTTATCCTTAAGTTTTCGCACAGACACATCCAAATCCTCCCCAGCTTCAAATTCAACCGTGATAGCGCTAACACCTAATGAAGAATCTGATGTAATTTTTTTTACCCCTTCCAAATCACCTATCTGACTTTCTATCTTATCAGTAATCTGATCTTCGACATCACTTGGAGAGGCTCCCGGGTATGCCGTAATAACTAGCACAATTGGAATTTCAACTTCTGGATTAAGTTCTTTTGGTAAATTTTTAATAGTAGAAATTCCAAATATCAAAAGAAAAATAATCACAAGGTATGTTAGTTTGCTTTTTCTCACAAAAAAAAGCCAAGGAGAATTTTCAAATTCCTTCGCCTCCTTTTCAAGTTTTTCTTTTTCTCGCATTATATCTTCTTCCATTTTATTTTAACTTTACTAATTGTCCATCTTGTAAATTGCGACTATTTTCAACTACTAGAACCTCTCCGTTTTCGAGGCCACTTAAAATTTCTATTTGCGTTCCGATTATTTTCCCCAGTTCAACATTTTTCGCCACAGCCTTTCCGTCCCTTACAACGAAAACTTCTTTTTTAGTTTGCCCGATGTTAACTGAGTCCAACGGCACAAAAAATGAAGCTTGATTGGCTAAATATATATTCAAAAAAACTTCCGCCGTCTGATTAGCGTTTCTAGATATATTATCCGTAGAAACTATTTTCACTTCAAAACGACCATTATTCTCATTAGCAATCTTCGAATACGAATCTATTTTTCCACTATAATTTTTTCCATCAATTACTATCTCTACGCTATCATTTATTTTTATCCGATCAATTTCCTCTTGATTTAGATACAGCACGGTTTCAACCTTTCCTTCTCCCACAACTGAAGCTACGACTTGCCCTAGACTTAGAAAATCTTGGGGGTTTATTTTCTTTGAATTAATTACCCCAGAAATTGGAGACTTTATAATTGTTTTCTCATAAGCAATTTTTGACTGCTTCAAGGCTTGAGCAACTTGTTCCAACTGAATTTTTGCTCCATTAATTTGAATTTCAGCTGAAACCTCCGCTTGCTTTTTTTGATCTTTAGCAATTTTCAAATTTTGTTCAGCTAAATTTTTCTCATCATCCGTATTGGCTTGATCTTTTCCAATTTCAGCTATCTTAACTGCGCGATTAGCTAGATCGATATTTTTTTCCACTAAATCCTTAGTCTCTTCTAAATTATCCTTAGTCAACTGATAATTTTTTTCAACTGATTCCAAAGAAACCCTTAGAGAATTTTGACTTTCGGATTGATCAAAAATAGCTAACACTTGTCCTTCACTAACTTTTTCTCCTACTTCAAAATTAACCGCTTTTATTCTTCCGGAAAATTCTGAAATGACTTGAGCTTGTCCTCCACCAGCGCTTAGAGAAACTGTTTTTTCTAATTTAGCTTTTTTTGAAGAATCCTGCGAAATGGTCATAACCTTAACCAAAGAAGCTGTTTCCTGAACACTTTCTATTTGCTTATCCTGATTTTTCGGACCAAAAAAAATATAAGCAAAAAAAGTTCCTAAAATTAATATTAATGCGGAAATAATATTCTGATTTCTCTTGTGTTTTCTAATTTCCTCTGGAGTTTTCATAATGATTTTTACCTAAATTGCTTATTATTTTAGAAATTTTATTCTAGCATATAAAAAGAAATGCGTAAAGCCCCATTTGACTAAAACAGTAAAAAATATTAGACTCTTATTTAGAAGCGTCGATGCGACCTCACCAATCGCGGAGCTTCCGCTAGAACTAGCGTTTAGTCAAAAAGTGTCTTTATCTGTCATGCTGAATTTATTTCAGCATCTCTCTCGGGATCCTGAAACAAGTTCAGGATGACAAGGTAAATAAATCTGGGTGGAACCGCGGGAATTACATATTTTAATACGTATTATAATACTTACTTATTTACGTAAATAAAAAAAGAGCCCCGTCCCAAGAATTCTGTACTATGCGTAGTACTTTGAATTTTTGAGACGGGGTTTTGTTGTTTTAAGCTTAAGTTAAATAATTTAGAATTCTTATTTCGTATATTCCTGCCTATCGGCAGGCAGGTGTACGAGATTCGTAATTCGTAAAGAAATGCCAAAAAAATCACAAACTAATTTAGACATCTTGCGCCACTCAACTTCCCATGTTTTAGCATCAGCAGTTCTCCAAATGTTTCCGGAAGCTAAGTTTGCCATTGGACCAGCGATTGAAAACGGATTCTATTATGATTTTGATCTTCCGCGAACTCTCATTCCAGAAGACTTGGAAATTTTGGAAGAAAAAATGAAAGCTATTATCAAAGCCAATCATCCTTTTGAAAAAGCAGAAATTTCAATCGAAGAAGCTTTGAAAGATTTCAAAAAGGCGAAACAACCATATAAGGTTGAGTTGATTAAGGATTTAGAGAAAAAATCTGCCTCATCGGCAGACAAAATGGTTTCTGTTTACAAATCCGGCAACTTCATCGACCTCTGCTCTGGCCCACATCTTGATTCTACTGGCGAAATTCCTTTTGACGCCTTCAAACTCACCAAAATTTCCGGTGCCTATTGGCGAGGAGATGAAAAAAACAAAATGCTTCAGCGAATTTATGGCGTCGCCTTTGAAACTAAAAAAGAATTAGATGAATATTTGCATATGCTCGAAGAAGCGGAAAAAAGAGATCATCGAAAACTTGGGAAAGAATTAGATCTGTTTTGTTTTTCTGATTTAGTCGGTCCAGGACTTCCCCTTTTTACTCCCAAAGGAACAACTATAATAGAGGAGCTTAAAAAAGAAGTAGAAAAAATTTGTCGCCATTATGGATTTGAAAAAGTATCGGCTCCGGCATTAGCAAAGATTGAACTTTTTGAAACTTCTGGGCATGCTAAAAAATTTGGCGATGAATTGTTTCATGTGACATCAGATAAAAAACATAATTTTGTCCTAAAACCAGTTCAATGCCCTCATCATACCCAGCTTTATGCTTCTAAAACAAGATCCTACAAAGATTTACCTATAAGATATATGGAATCAGATAAAATGTACCGAGCTGAAAAAACCGGCGAGGTCGGTGGACTCTCTAGGGTTTATGCCATCACAGTTGAAGATGGTCATTCTTTTTGTAGAGTTGATCAAGTAAAAAATGAGATTAAAAATATGGTAAATATTATTAAGGATTTATATAGTTCTATTGGTTTATGGGATAATCATTGGGTTTCTCTTTCTGTTAGAGACTATGATCATCCAGAAAAATATATAGGCGAATCATCAGACTGGGACATTTGTGAAAAAATGCTTCAAGAAATCTCTGATGAAATAAAATTAGATGCTCAAAAAAGAGAGGGCGAAGCAGCATTATATGGACCAAAATTAGATTTTATGTTTAAGGATGCGACTGGACGAGAAATTCAAATTCCTACTGTCCAAATTGACTTTGCCACTCCAAAAAGATTCGGCCTTGAGTATATAAATGAAAAAGGTGAAAAAGTTCCTCCAGTTATGGTGCATCGTGCAATTTTAGGATCTTACGAAAGATTTTTGGTTCTTCTCATTGAACATTTCGCTGGCGCGTTTCCGCTTTGGCTCTCTCCAGTGCAAGTGGCTATTTTACCAGTGAGTGAAAAATTTAATTCTTACGCGCAAAAAATATATTCGCAATTATTAGAAAATAATATTCGTGTAGAAATTAGCGACGAATCAGAATCGCTTGGCAAAAGAATTCGCGAAGCCGAAAAACAAAAAATTCCATACATGCTAGTAGTGGGAGAAAAAGAAGAAGCCGATAATTCTGTCGCTGTTCGATCAAGAAAGGAAAAAGAGCCCGCCGACGCTAAAGCTATGGCGGGCAAGCAAGAAGTTATGAAAGTTGAAAAGTTTATTGAAAAGGTTATTGCAGAAATTAAGTAGAAAAAATAAAAAAAGGTACACTTCAATCTTCCTATATACCTTCTTTATAAAAATTAAAAGTGGACAGTTCCAAGGAACATGCCCACTTTTTTTAGTAGTTTGACTTTTTTTCAAACATTATCTAAAAATCTTTTTACCTTCGCTATCTTTTCTTTGAACATACGAAGCAAATCTTTTATAGATTTAGCTTCGACTTTTTCGATAGATCGACAGTTATATCTCAATCCTTCTTCTCCATTAAACAATTCTATCCACGGCTCATCATTATTATACAGATCAAGTATCTCCGTAATCACTCCAACAGAATCGGGTATAATATTACTCTTTTTAAAAATAATATTAACAGCACCTCCCGTCCGGTGAGCTTCTTCTAATATTCTTAAATGTTCCTTATCCATCACATCCTCCTCCTTGTTGCCTAAATGTTTATATTTTAGTACTCTATTTAGAGTACTATCTTCTTAAGAACTAGAAAATGAATTATTACATTAAAACCTTCGGTTGTCAAATGAACGAGAGTGATTCCGAGCGAATTGCAGGCTTTTTAGAATCGCAAAAAATTAAACCGACAAAAGAAATAAACAAAGCTGATTTGGTTATTTTCAATACTTGCGGTGTGCGACAAATGGCGGAGGATCGTGTTTATGGGCAAATACATAATATTCATGTAGCACGCAACATGAAGCATGAAACAAAAAAACCACTTATAATTCTTACGGGTTGCCTTGCTAATCGAAAAGATGTGCAGAGAAGATTAAAAGATAAAGTTGATTTATTTTGCGAGATAAAGGATTTTCCTGATGTCATTGCGAGCATAGCGAAGCAATCTCGAAATATTAAGCAAAATATTGCTAAGAATGAGATTGCCACGGTCGCTACGCTCCCTCGCAATGACAATTATCTAACTATTATCCCAAAATACACCAACCAACACACCGCCTATATCCCCATTATGACTGGCTGCAATAATTTCTGCTCATACTGCGTCGTGCCTTATGCCCGAGGTCGAGAAATTTCAAGACCAATTCAAGATATTTTAAAAGAAATTAAAAATCTAGCGAAAAAAAATTGCAAAGAAATAATTTTGTTGGGACAGAATGTGAATTCTTATCGATTTATCGATAAGAATTCATCCGCCGATGAGGCGGGTAATTATAATTTTCCGAAACTTCTTAATTCCCTCGCTCAATCTTTTCCTGAAATTAAATTTAAATTCTTGACTTCTCACCCTAAAGACTTTTCCGAAAAGTTAATGAAAGTAATTGCCAAAAATAAAAATATTTCCCGAGAAATTCATCTGCCCATTCAATCTGGAAGCAACAAAATTTTGAAAGCCATGAATCGGCCATACACCCAAAAACATTATCTAGATTTAATTAAAAAAGCGCAAAAAATAATCCCCAGCGTGAGTTTTACCACTGATGTAATTGTTGGCTTTCCTAGTGAAACTGAAAAAGATTTTCAGGAATCAGTCAAAGTTTTTAAAAAAGTGCAATTTAACGAAGCCTACATCAATAAATATTCCCCTCGCCCCGGAACCACTGCCTATAAATTAGGCGACCCAATTTCCTGGGATGAGAAAAAAAGAAGAGAAAAAGTTTTACGAAATTTATTATAATACAAATGCGCGAATCTTATGCAAACAATAAAATAATTGTTATTCTCGGTCCAACCTCATCTGGCAAATCAGCTGTGGCAATTAAACTTGCCAAAAAATTTAACGGAGAAATAATTAGTGCGGATTCTCGCCAAATTTATCGTGGCATGAATGTTGGTACTGGAAAAATTGAAAAAGATAATTCATATCCCTCTCTCCCTTTGGGAGAGATGTCGCGTACTCGCGACAGAGAGGGGGGAACTTTTTACTCAGAAAGAATTCCTCATTACGGTATTGACATTATAAGTCCAAAGACCGAATATAATTCGGCTAAATTCAAAAAGTATGCTGACAAAATAATCAAAGATATTCTAGGGCGCGAGAAAATCCCGATTATTTGTGGTGGCACCGGCTTTTGGATAAAAGCACTGGTTGATAATGTCATTTATCCAGAAGTTGCACCAGATTGGGAATTACGTAATAAATTACATAATTATTCAGCCAAAAAATTATTCCAGATGCTAAAAAAATTAGATTCGGTTCGCGCAAAAAATATTGACGCCAAAAATCCAGTCCGTCTCATTCGCGCTATTGAAATTTGTAAAAGTATCGGCAAAATCCCTAGCATTTACGAACTACGAAATAAACGAAAGTACGAAACACTACAAATAGGAATCAACCTCCCCAAAGAAAAACTTTATCAGAATATCCAAAAAAGATTGAAGCAAAGATTCTTCGCAGGCATGATCAAGGAAGTTAAAAAATTACATTTCGAAAATAAAATCAGCTGGAAAAGATTGGAAAGTTTCGGTTTAGGTTATAAGATAATCTCGGAATATTTACGCAAAGAGGTTTACCCTGTTAAATTTGAGCGAAGCGAAACAGGCGAAGCCGTATTTAACAGGGAACTATTTGAACAAATTTATCTCGCCGAAAAAAATTACGCCAAGCGCCAAATGACTTGGTTTCAAAAAGACAAAAGAATAATTTGGCTTCCGAAATACAAGGATGTAGAAAAAGAAGTGAAAAAGTTTTTAAATTAGTTTTTTCTTAATTATTTCCTGCACTATTTGCGGATTAGCTTTGCCTTTTGTCATCGCCATAGTTTGCCCAATTAAAAATTTTAGTGCGTTTTCCTTGCCGGACTTGAAATCAGCGACTGATTTTTCATTTTTAGCCAATAATTCATCAATAACTTTTTCCAGCTCTTCTGAATTATCCATTTGCGCCAAATTTTTTTCTTCGATAATTTGTGAGGGGTCCCCTCCTGTTTTATACATTTCGGCAAGCACTGCTTGCGCCGCGCTGGAATTTATTTTTCCCCCTGCGACAATACAAATTAGTTCCGCATAATTTTCTGGCGTAATTTTCAGATCTTGAATTTTGTGATTTTCCAAAACCATATATTTTCTAAGCTCTGTTATCACATAATTAGCGGATAATTTTATTGCTTTGTCTTCAACACATTCATATTCTTTACATTTTATCTTTTCTTTAATCTCACTTACGACTTGTTCGAAATATTCAGCCAAATCTTTATCATTCGTTAAAACATCCACATCGCCTGCGGGAAGATTATATTCCTTTCGAAATCTTTCTTCTTTTTGCGCCGGCAATTCTGGTAATTTTCTTTTTAGATCATTTATATATTCTTCATCGAAACTAAACGGCGGAATATCTGGTTCCGGAAAATAGCGATAGTCATGCGCCGATTCTTTTTTTCGCTGCGAAATTGTTTCGCCCTTGTTCGCATCCCATCCGCGAGTTTCTTGAACAATCTTCTCACCTTTATCCAAAAGTTCTGTTTGCCTTTCTATTTCAAAATTGATGGCTTTTTCCACAAACTTAAATGAATTGATATTTTTCACTTCCACTTTCGTACCTGATAATTTTTCCTCACCTTCTTTATAAAGTGAAATATTGGCTTCACAACGCATATTACCTTTTTCCATGTCGGCATCAGAAATTTCCAAATAGCGACAAATCTGTTGCAATTTTTGACAAAAAATTCGCGCTTCTTCGCCCGTTTCAATGTCTGGTTCCGTCACCAGCTCCATCAGTGGTACTCCCGCCCGATTAAAATCCACTAGAGTATATTCTACTCCTTTTGGATGAATTAATTTTCCCGTGTCTTCTTCGAGATGAATGCGAGTGATCCCAATTTCTTTGTCATTTATTTTCAATTTTCCTTTTTCGCAGAATGGTTGATCATATTGAGAAATTTGATAGCCCTTGGGAATATCCGGATAAAAATAGTTCTTACGATCAAACTTTGAAATTTGACGCAAATTGCAACCCAACGCCAAACCAGCCAACTGAACAAATTCAATTGCTTGAATGTTTGGCACCGGCAGTGTTCCTGGTTGCGCCGTACAAACAGGACAAATATCAATATTTGGCTTTTTTTCAAGCCCCAAACCATTTTTACACTGACAAAACATTTTCGATTTAGTTTTTAGCTCAACATGGATTTCCATGCCGATAACGGGAGTATACTTCATAGGATCGCTAATTTGCACTAATATAGCACAAATATCTCTAATAATTATTTTCTAACTCTTCTCTTATTCTATATTAAAAACTTTTTCTGTCCCATAATAATCTCGCCAATTCTTATTGTAAAACTCAAACATTCGCTCAAGCCTATCTTGAGAAAGTTCTTTAAGTCCAAGTTCCCCCATAAAATCCATAATTTTTTGTTTTGTTTCATCTAATTTTTCTTGCACTTCTGTTTGAATTTCAAATTCTGAAAGATAACCGTATCCTGCATTTTTATCAATCGTAATATAGAAATCATCTTTCCCGTATTCTTCTCTTTCTCGAGACCACTTAGCTTGATAACTAAAACCCGCATCTTCCAAAATTTTGTTTAGCTCGTCCAAGGAAATTTCCACTCCTTCTTCAAACTCCATTCGCAAAATTCCATTCGATGAAGTTGTGTCATCGACAGAAGCTTTGACTACAAAAAAAGCTTCTCCATTCATTTCTCTAGTTCTAAGTGAATGTTCTTTTCCTTCTTCTAATATTTTTTTTAATTTTTCTTTTTTCTCATTATCAAAGAGCGACAAAAGCTTTTCTTCTAATTTAGAAAAATCTCCGTCATTCAAAAAATAATGATTCAGCTGCTTATATTTATTTGATAACTTAATACCTTGCTCAGCTAACTTATCTCTAAGTTTTTGAGCATTTTCTTCTGTCTGTAAAAGACTTTTAATTTCAACTTCGTATTTCATAATTTTTTTATTTTATTAATTCTATAAATTTAAATTTATATTTTCCATTATTAATTTCTTCTTTTTTTAAAATATTCCTAAATTCCGAATAATCTGGAAAAAATGTGTCAGCTTCTGGAGCATCATCTACTAATGTTAAATATAATTTATCCGCCATAGGTAAAGATAACTTATAAATCATTCCGCCACCGATAACAAAAACTTCTTCTTCAACATTTTTATATTTATTCAGAACCGCGAAAAGATCATTGCTAATCTCACAGCCTGGTGCTTGAAAATCTTTGCTCAAACTCACAACAATATTCTTTCTATTAGGCAACGGTTTTCCAATAGATTGAAAAGTTTTTTCACCCATAATCACGGTATGATTAGAAGTAACTTGAACAAAATGTTTCATATCTTCCGGTAAATTCCAAAGTAACTTATTCCGAAAACCTATTTCGCGATTTTTTCCAATCGCACAAATCATTGAAATCATAATTTATTTTTTATTTTTAGCATCTTGAACAAATTTTTTCCAGCTATCTGTAACAATTCCTCCAGTTGGAGAAAGAGGTGCTTTTATAGATTCGTGGGAATCATAATTAATAAGCTCTACTTTATCAGGAGTAAAATCATCAATTTCTTTAATAGATGAATCAATTTTTACTTTAGGAAAATTACGAGGGTCTCTTTCGAGTTGTTCTCTGGCGGCAGCAAAATGATCTTCATAAATATGAACATCACCAAATGTATGAATAAATTCACCTAATTCATATCCGGTTATTTGGGCAATAATCATTGCCAAAAGAGCATAACTGGCGATATTAAAAGGTACTCCAAGAAAAATATCAGCTGTTCTTTGATAAAGTTGTAAGGATAATTTCCCATTATTTACATTAATTTGAAACATATTGTGACAAATTGGGAATCTGCAAGCTTCCTCTTTTAATGCCATATCATATAAATATTCTGGATTCCAAACATTTAGAAGTGCACTATGTGTGCTTTTATCTTTTCTGACATTATCAATCATCCATTGTAGCTGGTCAATTTTTCTTCCATTTTTTGCCGGCCAATTTCTCCACATATCTCCATAAACATGTGGTAAATTTCCATGTTTTTTTGCAAATTCATCATCCTTAGCTATTTTTTCTATAAACTCATCTTTTGTCATTTCTGGCTCCTCGCCCTTTTCCATTTTTTCCATATAAATTCTAAAAGGATAATCATCCCAAATATGGATATTATTATTTACTAAATATTTTATATTAGATTGTCCTGATGCAAACCAATAGAGTTCATACAGAACACCTTTCCAAAAAACTTTTTTTGTTGTTAATAATGGGAAACCCTCATTCAAATCAAAGCGTAACTGTCTACCAAATAAACTATAGGTCTTAACTCCGGTTCCAGCATCAACTTGCTCTGCTCCATGATCAATTAAGTCACGCATTAAATCTAAATATTGATATTCTGGATGTTTTTTATTTTGTTCCATAAAAAATTAAATTAAATTAAATTAACAATTAGGGCAAACGCATGAATTTCCTACATTATCCTCTTTTAAAAGTACTCTGCCTTCATATTTCCTAATTTTTATTCCTCTTTTCTCAGCTAATTCAAGAGATTCATCTTCTTCTTCTTTCTTTTCCCCGCCTGTCTGAATTCTTTCATAACCTTTATAATAAACAATCTCCTTAATTCCAACATTATTGAGCGCTTTCATACAATCATAGCAAGGAGATAAGACGCTATATAAAGTAGCGCCTTTTAATCTTCGACTATCTTGAGCATTTATTATTCCATTAATTTCAGCATGCGCCCCTCGACATCTTTTGAGTTTTTTAGTTTTTGGATCACCATCTATTTTGGCACATCCAACATCAATACAATGATAATCTCCTTCAGTCGGACCGTTATATCCCATAGAAATAATCCTGTGATTATTGTCCACAAAAACACAACCTGTTTCATGAAATTTACAAGCGGCTCTTTTTGAAACCATAATAGCCAAATTTATAAAAGTTTCGTCCCAACTCGTTCTTTTTGTTTTCGGGTTGTTTTTATCTACCATATTTTTATTTATTAATTATTTCTTAAATTAATTTCTGCATCTAATATTTTTTTAAACTCCCCTGGGAGCATCGTCATAATTTGAATATCAGCGAAAATGTTACTCGCATTTTCAATTTTAAACTTTCTAGGAATTATTTGCCAATGCAAATGCTCGATTGATGCACCTGCATTTCTACCTAAATTCAAACCAATATTAAAATCTTTTGTCTTAAATATTTTCCCTAGTTTATTTTTTGTCTTTTCTAAAACTTCAAAAAATTCCGCCTTTTCGTCGCTATTCAGTTCGTTCGTATCTATAATATGTCTTTTGGGAATAAGCATTAAATTTCCATCCATATATGGATACAGGTTGACTAAAACTCTCCAGTATTTCCCCGATAGAAATTTACTTTCTTGTTTTTTTATATTTTTTAAATTACAAAATTCACAAATTTTAATTCTACTTGTTTTTTTTCTGTAAATAGCTCTGCTTGGTTCAAATATTTTCATAAATTATGTTGGTTGGGGAGCTTAAATATTTAAGCTCCCCTATACCCCTTTGCTCCTCTGCACAATTTCAATAATCCGAGAGGTGTGATTTTCTGACATTGGGTCAAGAATAATTACTTGCCCGCAATTTTCTTTTACCCAAACACAATCCTGCCTTCCTTCAATATCAGCTGCTGTGGTTTTAGATCTGATAAAATAATCTGGCCTAATTATTCGTATCAAATCCATAATATCATCTCTTCTTGTGACTAAATCCACACACCCAAATCCAGCCACAACAAATTCTCTATTCTCCTGTTTATTAACTGGCCTCCCTTCTCCTTTTTGTTTTTTTACAAAAATGTCTGAATCAACCCCCACAACAAGAGCATCTCCGTATTTTTTAGCTTCAAGAAAATACTTCAGATGTCCTTCATGAAGGATATCAAACGCCCCAGTTGTTAAACAAATTTTCGCTCCAAGTTTTCTAAAAAAATCCAGCTTATGCTTCAATTCACTTGGGCTTAATATTATTTTTTCTCTTGGACAAAGAATATCCTTCATATTCCCCTCCTCATATTCCATTGGTTAAAGTGAAAAAATAAAGAGAACTCTTTATTCATATTATCACCTAAAAAAATGTTCGTCAAAAAAAAGCAAATTTGACATTTGCCTTAATTTATTCTTTATTATTTTAATGCTTTACCCACTTTTTTTAGCTTTTGCTTAGCTAGAATTAGTGAGTTTTTATCTTTTTTATCATTTTATCCACTTGCGCCTTGAGTTCTTCGGCTGTACCGTTGTTATTCATTTTGAATTCTGCGCTTCTTCCAATTTCATGAATAGAAACTTCGGTAAGCTTGCCTTCCTCTTCAAGAAATTGCTCGAAAGTAGTTTTATCCTCTCCATCTTTTTCTTTTCTTTTTTTCGTTCGCGCGTAACGCAATTTCAAATCAGCAGTCACATAAACTAAAAAGAAATTCCTTTTGTATTTTTTGCGAAAAGGTTCGACATCGCCGTGCATTCTGATTCCATCGGCAATAATAATATCTGATCCATTTTTTTCCATATCCGTTATCAAAGAATCGATAATGATTGACGGACCATAACCTTCCTTGAGCACTAATGCAAGTTTCACTAAATTATCCCGAGTGACAGGAACATGTAAATCCTCCAAAGTGCGCCGCAGAATCTTGGAAGTTCCATAATGAATCGCGCCATATTTTTCAATCAGATAATCCGAAACAGTACCTTTCCCAGAACCTTTTTCTCCTATAAGCCCTATAACTATTTTGCTTGACATAATTGTGAACCTACAAAAATACAAATTTTTACAAAATTACGAAATTACAAAATTCTACTTTTTTGTACTTTTGTATTTTTGTATGTTTTTGTAATTTTGTAGTGGATAAAAACACCTAATAATTCTATCAGTTTTATTGTTTTTCGTCAATACAAAAAGCACTAAATAGTGCCCTTTGTTCTAAATACTAGATACTAATTCTCAATCCTACCCCCATCGTTGAACAAATAGTTATTCCTGAAATTAGTTTCCCTTTAAGAGTTGCTGGTTTAGATTTTTCGATATTAGATATTAGAATTTTAATATTTTCAATTAATTTTGCATCCTCAAAAGAAACTTTTCCCACAGTCTGATGAATGTTACCTCCATCATCATTCTTGAAAGCTGCCTTGCCTTTTTTGAGAGCCAAGACCGTTTCCTTAATTTTAGTGGTTACGGTTTCAGTTTTTGGATTTGGCATCAAACCTTTTGGCCCAAGAATTTTGGCCACAGGCGCCAACTTTGGCATCATTTCGGGAGTAGCCACAAGAATATCAAATTTATCTTTACCGGAAAAAGCTTTACCGGATTTTATCTTTTCGATAAATTCTTCGCCTTCGACAATGTCCGCACCAGCCTCTTTGGCATCTTTAGCATGCGTTGAAGTGATCACCGCGATTATTTTTGATTTTCCTGTTCCGTGCGGAAGCTCCACCGTGCCACGAATTTGCTGATCACCTTTTTTTGTGTCAACATTAGTCTTTATGTGAATTTCAATTGACTCATCAAACTTAGCAATTTTATTTTCTTTCACAATCTTTACCGCTTCTTCCAAAGAATAAACTTTATTGCGGTCAATTTTCTCTTCTACTGCTCGATATTTTTTACTTCTTTTCATATAGTTTTCTGTGGTAATAATGAATCTTTTTTAAAACAGTTAGATTCTCCCACTTAATTAATATTTATAACCCTACAAAAATACAAATTTTTACAAAAGTACAAAATTACGAAATTCTAATTTTTTGTACTTTTGTATTTTTGTATGTTTTTGTAATTTTGTAGGAGCTTATTCAATTTTTATCCCCATACTCCTCGCCGTTCCAGCAATTATTTTTTCTGCGCCTTCGATTGTCACGGCATTTAGATCAGGCATTTTCTTTTCCGCTATTTCTCGCAGTTTCGCTTTGGAAATTGTTCCCACTTTATCTTTCAAAGGATTGCCCGCCCCTTTTTCAATGCCAGCCGCTTTTCGCAAAAGATCCGAAGCTGGAGGAGTTTTCAAAACAAAACTAAATGTTCGATCTTCAAAAACCGTAATTTCTGCTGGAATAATATCGCCCATTTTGTCTTTGGTCGCTTCATTAAACTTAACACAAAATTCTTGGATATTTAATCCGTGTTGACCTAACGCTGGCCCAACTGGAGGCGCCGGATTAGCTTTACCCGCTTGAATTTGAAGCTTGATAACTGTCTTAATTTTCTTTGCCATTTTATTTGCACAGAGCTACACAGAATCCTACAGAATGACACAGAATTTTTCTGTGTTGTTCTGCTATTTTCTGTATTTTTCTGTTATATCTTGTTTATTTGCAAAAAGTCCAACTCGACCGGCGTTTCCCGTCCGAAAATAGAAACTAACACTTTGATTCGGCCTTTTTGTTCATCGACTTCATCCACTTTGCCATCAAATTCCTTAAATGGTCCATCAATAATCTTAACCGAGTCGCCTGATTTGACATCAATTTTATATTTCGGTTCCGCCACACCCATTCTTTTCTTGAGCGTTTCAATTTCCCGCGGATCAACAGGCGTAGGTGTTGTTCCTAGTCCGATAAAACCCGTAACATTTGGCGTGTTTCGAACTACATACCAAGAAGCATCCGTGACTATCATATCTACCAAAACATACCCTGGGTATATTTTTTCTTCTACCACTGTTCTTTTTCCCGCTTTAATTTTAATTTTCTTTTCAATCGGCACCATCACATCAAAAATTAAATCCTGCATATCCATTGATTCAATTCTTTGACGCAAATTTCTTGATACATTATCTTCATAGCCAGAGTAAGTATGTAATACATACCAAGCTCGGCCATGATGTTGAGATTGTTTTGCCATAATTGTATAATTATTTTAAAATAAATATCTTAAGTAAATACCCAAAAAAATAATCCAGTCCACCTAAAAACGCCGCCACCGCCAAACTAATACCAACTACAATTATTGTATAGTTGATTGTTTTTTTGCGTGTTGGCCAATTAACTTTTGTCAGTTCCACCTTGGCATCTTTCAAAAAATTTAATATCTTGTTCATAATTAGGGTCTTTTAAAAGCCCCTCCGGGCTTTCTTTATTGACTTGATTATATATTATGTATATACTCTTGTCAATACTGTTTTTTTGCTTTACAATAAAATATAGTTTTGAAAATTTGGGCCCTTAGCTCATTTGGTAGAGCACCTGCTTTGCAAGCAGGGGGTGATCGGTTCGAGCCCGATAGGGTCCACATAAAATCTGAGGGGTGATCCCGCTTAAAGCGGGATAGGGTCCACATGCGGGCGATTAGCTCAGTTGGTTAGAGCGCGTCACTGATAATGACGAGGTCTCAAGTTCGAATCTTGAATCGCCCACAAATAAAAACTCCCGGATAGGAGTTTTTTTATTTCAATTTTCCCACCACCTCCTTAAATTTATCCCCTCGATCAAATTCATTAATGAATAATCCAAAGCTGGCCGAACCAGGAGAAAGCAAAATTATATCGCCTTTTTCCGCCACCGACCTTGCCAATTCCACCGCTTTTTCCATTGATTCAACTATTCTAAGATTTTCTGCATCTAGACAACTATCATTTTTTTTCATTTCTGTAATTATTTTTTCCGTCGCCACACCTTTCAAAAAAACCACGCCTTTTACCTTCTTACAAATAATTTTAGAAAATTCAGTCATATCTAAATTTTTATCTGAACCTCCAGCTATTAGAATTATTGGCTCCGAGAAAGATTTAAGCGCAGAAATTCCCGCTTCCGGAGTGGTTGCTGCCGTATCATTTATATATTTTATTCCATCTAATTCTCGCACCAATTCCAGCCGATGTGCTATTCCAGAAAATTCTTTAATGGCTTTTTGAATTATTTCTATTTTTATTCCGATAGCCAAAGAAACAGCCGAGGCGGCCATAATATTTTCCAAATTATGCTCGCCTTTTATTTTTATTTCGCTTACCTCTACAATCTTTTTTTCATCCATTCCGTCATTGAAATAAATCACACCCTTGTCCAGATAAACCGCTCTGCCTTCTGAAATTTTATTTTTTGAAAACTTAATCAATTTTGATTTTATCTCTCCTTCAAATTTTTTGATCAATTCATTATCATTATTTATCACACAACTATTTTCATTTTTCTGATAAAGAAAAATATTTTTTTTATCCGTAATATATTCATCCATTGATTTATAATAATTCAAATGATCTGGATAAATGTTGGTAATTAACGCCGTTTCTGGACTAATTTTATTTTTTCCCAAAGCAGATAATCGCCAGCTGGAAAGCTCAAAAACAACAGCTGAATCTTTTTTAAGCTCTTTGAGTTTATCCAATACAGAAGTTTGACCAATGCCGACTTTGATTGGATTTTTTCCGGCTAAACGCAAAATTTCATAAATCAAAGTGGCGGTAGTTGTTTTTCCCTTGGTGCCCGTAACACCGATTATTGGATTTTTACATAATTTGAAAAAAAGACTGGAATCAATTTCCACTGGAATTTTATTTTCCAACGCCAACTTTATTTGCTTATTGTTCCATGGCGCACTTGGATTTTTTATTACCATATCAGCACTAAGAAAATCTTCCGGACGATGTTGTTGAAAAACATAAGAAATATTTTTCAAATCTTTTAATTTCTCAAGCGAAGAGGCTAATTCTTCCTTGGATTTCAAATCCGTTACCGTAATTTTCGCTCCCACTTCAAATAAAAAACGGACGGTTCCCACACCGCCTCCATGAAGACCCAAACCCATAACTGTAATTCGCTTGTTTTTTAGATCAATGATATCCATTTCCTATATATTTTCCATTAAATTAAGTTACTGTTATTTAATTTTTAGTTTTTAATTAGAAATTTTTAATGAATTTTTAATATTAAAAATTTCAAATTAACTAAAAATTACAAAATTTCAAATTAAAAATTTTCTTTACCGCCTTATTACTTTCCCATTCCTCATCCCCATATATTTCCCTTCCTGAATAACCATTTTACCATTTACCAAAGAATAATCAACTCCTTGTGAATATTGGTATGGTCGTTCCTTATCGGCTGGAGCAGAAATTTTATTTTTATCTAAAACTAAAACATCAGCGAAAAATCCTTTTGCCAGTTTTCCTCTTTTGACAACTCCAAATTTTTCTGCCGGAAACGAGGTCATTTTTCGAATAGCTTCTTCAAAAGAAATTATTTTTTCCTCTAAAACATATTTTTCCAAAACTTTGATGTATGTGCCAAATGATCTTGGATGAACCAGCTCTCCAGTTTTTGCATGATTCAAGCTGTACCCAGCTCCGTTGGACGCAATCATTGAAAGCGGATGAGCAATTGCCATTCTCACATTTTCTTCACTTAAAATTTCCATGGAAGTTATTACTCGACCTTCTGAAGCAATTAAAACATCAATAATCGCTTCTTCCACTGTTTTATTTTGCGAAATTGCAATTTCCGTTATTTTTCGGCTTGTCAAAGTTTTATCCATCAGGCTGGATGCAATTTCAATTTTTTCATATTCAAAACCGGATTTTTTCATTTCTGTTATAACTTTTATCCGAATAGCTGGGTCTTTTAGACGATGAAGCATTATTTTTCTCCCGCCTTCCGCTACCCAACTTGGAAGCATTGCATACAATACCGAACCGGTATTGGTATAAGGATACACATCAAAAGAGATATCTATTCCAGATTTTTTAGCTAAGGAAATATGTTCCAAAACTTCATTCATTTTTTTCCAATTCTCTTTTCCCATTATCTTGAGATGAGCGATATGTAGTTTCATCTTGACTTCTCGGCCAATTTTAATCGCCTCTTCGACCGATTCAATAACTTCTCTGGCTTCATCGCGAATATGCGTTACATAAACTCCGTCATATTTTTTAACAATATTAGCGAGATTCATCAGCTCCTCACTTGTCGCTAGTCGAGCATGAGTGTAAACAAGACCCGTAGAAAGTCCGAGCGCACCTGCCTGCAAAGAATCCTGAAATGTTTTTTCAATAAATTTTATTTCTTTTGGATTAAGCGAACGCAATTCGTTTTTCAATATCCCTCGCCGTAAATTTTCATGACCCACTAATGTTGCAAAATTAACTGATATTTTTTTAACCTCCATTATTTTTAGAAATTCTTTCATGGACAACCAGCTAAAATTTATATTTCTAAGATCTACCCATTTTTGAATTGATTCAATGGTCAGAGGAGTTGCGAGTGGTGCCAGCGAAGATCCGCAGGCTCCGCCGATAATCGTGGTAATGCCTTGATAGGCCAGACTTTCCAAATCAGGATTCAAAAATATCTGCCAAAAAGTATCGCTATGATTATTCACATCCACAAACCCCGGACAAACAATTTTTCCCATGGCATCAATTTCAATTTCTCCCTTTTCATTATGCAATTCGCCAATCTTTATAATCTTATCTTCTTTGATCGCAACATCTGCAAAAAACCCCAGCTTCCCCGTGCCATCAATTATCTTTCCGTTTTTAATTAAAATGTCGTACATAGATTTTCTATTATCCTTCTCTCCCTTAGGGAGAGATGTCTCAATGTACTCATCGAGACAGAGAGGGATAAGACCTCACAAAAATTTTAATAATTTTATTTTATATTTCTTCAACTCTTATAGATATTATACCATTTTTTTCAAATATTGGAAATCTTCTTCTTTTCAAAATAGAGCTTTGTTATTTTATTTGCCAATTTATATGTATTTCCATGCAAAAGTAAACCCAAATAAGAAGCAACTGCTTCTGGCGTGGTATTTTTCTTAATTTTTTTTATCATCCTTCTTTTTGTGCTTGTCCGTAAAATTCTATGTTTCGAAAAATTCACCCAGCCAAGAAAATCAACGCCCGAAGATAGCGTATTTATGCTAACTTTATCCGGATGGAGAGAAAGTTTGAGTTTATTTTCCAAAAATTTAGAAATTTCAGAGATAAGATCTTCTAAATAATTTTTGTTTTCGTGAAAAATCACAAAGTCATCAGCGTAGCGGATATAATATTTCGTTTTTAATTCTCTTTTCGCATATTGATCAAATTCATTCATATAAATATTCACCAGAAGCTGGCTAGTTAAATTGCCCAGCGGAAGACCTTTAATCCCCTCTCCTTTACAAGGAGAGGGCTGGGGCGAGGTAAAACTATCAATAACTTGCGTCATAAGCCATAAAACATTTTCATCCACGATATTTTTGGCTAAAATATTTTTGAGAACTTGGTGATCAATATTGGCGAAAAATTTTCTGATGTCGCATTTCAAAATCCAACAAGTTTGAGTATTATTTTTTGAAACTTTTAGGCTAAAATATCGAAAACGATTTATCGCTTTATGCGTGCCTTTTTTGATTCGGCAAGAATAAGAATCAAAAATGAATTTCTCCTCAAAATATGGGTATACAATCCGATAAATAGCGTGATGTACTAGTCGATCACGAACACTGGCCTTATGAATATCTCTCGGTTTTGGATCGCTAATTTTGAAAGCTTGATATCCACCGTGTTGATAAGTTCTTTCTTTGAGTTCTTTATGAAGCGCGAAAATATTGTCCATAAAATTCAAAGAAAATTCTGCCACATCTTTACGTTTTCTTTTTCCACACAAAAATTCTTGCCACGAAATTAGCAAATTTTCAAAAGAGATGATATCATCATAAATATGGAAAAGCCTTTTACTCTCTCTCTCTCTCTCGAATAATGCTTCGATTTTGCAAAGAATCAAAGAGGGATATTTGATTTGGATTAATATTGTTCCTCATATACAGAAAAATGCGCGCTACACCATCGGCGCAAGAATTGAAAATAAACTTCTTGATTTATTAGAACTTGGCTATATCACTTATTTTTCCAAAAAAGAAGAAAAGATTGAAAAAATTTCTGAATGTATTTTCCTTTTGGACAAACTTAAGTTCATCATTTCCGTAGCATGGGACGCAAAACTGATTTCTCATAAACAATACGAAGAAATTGCACTCAAACTTGAAGAAGTTGGCAGGATGTTATGGGGCTGGAAAAATAAACTGGAAAATTCGCCAAAGAAAAACCGCACTTTTGAATAATGCGGAAAAGAAAATACTTTCGGAGGCGAAAGACAATCTCATTGTCAGCATTCCACTTGTTGTCAGGCTTCGCCCAATTGTCATTCAGCCACGACTTGCCGTCATCGTTGCGATTCACATTGAACACGTTCGGATAGCCGTCAGAGTCGGTTTTGTATGCCATGCCATCTATTCCACTGCCTACTCAATTCGCTATTTGGCAAAAGGAGCAACGCTGTATTTTATTTGGAATCTAAAATCCACCAGCACAGCACACCAAATTTTTTCTTTTTAGAAAACTTGACGCAAATCCTCCGCGGAAAGTCTTGACCGTCCGCGCTCTCAATTTGCGCTTGCGAGAAAGGTCTCGAAAAGTCGTAACCGTTCGATGCAACCAATCCAAATTAATGATACCAAAAAATTCGCGCGAAAGAAAGTGTCAAAGTAATAAAGTTTCAAAGTTTCAATCCGCCAACTGGCGGATCAAAAATTCAAAAAATTTAAGTTTCAAATTTGCGGAGGCGAAAGACAACCCCAATGCCAGCACCCCACTCGCCGTCAGGCCGCGCCCAACGGTCACCCAGCCACGACTCGCCGCCATCGCCGCGACCCACACGGAACACGCTCGGATAGCCGTCAGAGCCGGCTATTTGTTTCATCGCAATCCAAAAATATTCTCTTCTTGGTTGTTCTTTTTGAAAAATTTTCTCATAATCCAATCTGATTGTTGGTCCTGTTTCTGGTGGACACAGTTCCAAGCCTAGTTTTTCGGCTTTTTCATAAATTTCTTGCACAGTTGCTCCATTAGGAAAACCGAGATCTCCTACTTTTATTTTAACGAAACTGGATTGTTCTTTTTTTTCTTGCACAAAAAATTCTGGTTTTTTTAGCATACTTTCAGCATAATCAGAAGTGTATATTTTTTCATCTCCCTCTGCTTTTTTTCTTTTTTCCAATTCACTTTCAATTTCTGGTTTTGTTCTTCCTCCTAGTTCCATCTCAAATTTTTCTATTTTACCTTCAGGAAATGAGGTATAAATATTTTCAATGTTATATTTTTGAATTGATTCGAAAATTTCTGATTTTAGTTCTCCAATATATGCCTTGGTATTTTCATTGATGTCTTCTGGTTTATTGGCGATTTGATTGGATTCACATTCAAGAATGATTGATGCGTCTTTTTGGATATTTGGTTTTCTTTGCTCCCTAATCTCTTTTATTCTTGGGTCTTCATTATATCCAAAACCTTGAATTTTATCATCTATTTCATAAAGAAAAACTAATTCTTCCTTGGTTAATTCTTGATTAGATTTGGTTTTCTTTTCAATTTCAGTCAGTTGTTTCATATCAGCAGAAGTTTTTTTGTATTTTTCTTTACCAGGAAGTTCATCCATTTTCTTTTCGGCAATGTCAATCATATTGCTTTCAAGATTTTGTTGATTATCAGAAACACCACGAGTTTCAAAAATTTGATTGTCTTGCATTCTGATGGCAATTCTCGGAATAGTTGGTTTGCCTTGTTTGTCGAGAGTGTAATAAACATAAAAATCTCCGCCTTGCAGTTGAGTTTCGGCAGTGGCAAAACCTTTCGTGCACCAAGCTGTACCTTTGTTTTGCAAGCTTACCCAAAGAGCGGTGGGATCAGTATCTTTTTGATATTTCACCCACTTGCCTTCGGTAATCTCTCGCATTTCGGGAGTAATTTCGCCAGCTTGCTTGATTCCTTCTTTATATTGCTTGGCAAAAGAAAGTTTGGCAAATTTTTCAGCTTTTTCCTTGGTGATTTGTTGATCTTCGGGAGTTTGATTAGCTTGTTGGGCTTTTTTTAGTCTTTCCAAAATTATTGGATCTTTTTCCGCTTCAATGATATCTCGGATGTAAGCCAAAGCTCCTCGATCAATATCAGGAAAAAGTTTAGCTGTACCTTGAGAACGATTAGGGAATTCTCCTTTGTCTTTATCATAATCGCCAAGACCTAAAATGCTACGAAAAGCATAGTAACGAAACCAAGTCGGATATGATTCGTTAGCATCAGTGAGATAAGTTATCCAATTATCTAATGATTTTTCCAAATCACTAACTGCAATATTGCCTCTTTGTTCAATTTCATCTTCGCCATAATGCGCGTCAATTCCCAATTCTCTGGCCGCTCGCTCTTCCACTCTAACGGCACCCTCCGCCATTTTTTCTTTATTTTGTCTTACATATTTATTCAGGAGCATTTCTCGCAGAAGAAAAAGAGCTCGTGGGCGTTGCTCTCCGTCAAGCATTTTTCTTTTTTGTTTCTTTTCCGAATCGATGACTAAGTTTTCCAAACGATTCAGATAATTTTGGATTTGGTCATCTGGATTGTTGGGAATTTTTTCATCAGGGTGCTTAGCCGCCGCCTTGACTTCTTTAGCATTGTGAAGATTGAATTTTTGTTTGAGAAAATTGGGGTTTTCCATAAAGTAAATGTTAATCCATTACAAATTTCATAATAAAAAAATATTTTATTTTTTTATTTTTTTGCGATTATTATTTTTCAAAAAATTCTTTTTTGACACAATTGATCTTTTGAGCTTTCTCTCTATTTGCGCTCGGGCTGAACCGGCAATTTGTCCGCCAACCCTAGCGTCATCTTTGAGCCTTGGCACGCCTTTAGAATCATTAGTGCGATGAATTTCAGTCGTGGTGCGTTCTCCTAGCATAGTCAAGATCAATTCAAAATCATCCATATGATCACGCAAATTTTCTCTTTTCAGCCCTTTGTGCTTCTTGTATTCCGATGGCGTAATTCCAAAAGTCGCCCGTGTTATTTCCGCCGTTAAAATTTCATAATCTTTTTGCTCTCGCGCTCCGCGTTTTTGCCATTCGTCCGTCAATTCTTCTCGCACCGCAATCCCGCGCATTCTTTTTTCGATCCAATCGTCAGGATAGCCTTTGAGTTTGTATAATATTTTTGTTCTTTTGGTTGCCAATTCTGGATCTTCAATTTCCTGAATTCTTTCATAACCGACCCGAGCCAGCCAACGCTTCATTGGTTCAGCTTTTGGAGAAGGAATAGACTGAATAATCCTAAACATTCCTTCAGTATTAGCACAATCAGCTTCTCGCATCTTGCCATCAGGAGCCTCTAGCTTCAACCCGTGACAAAATGTCACGACTTCACTTCCTTCTTCTATTAGTCGTTGTTTTAACTTTCTCCAATAAGCTCCCGCATCTACACTCCCCGTTAATACGCCCACGATATCCACCACTGAAAACCACCATTCTTTTTGAAAAATAATTTTCCTAATCTTCTTGCCTCTAAAAATAGCAATTTGACTATCATTTTCAATATTATTTTTTTCTTTTTTCATTTTTTTATAATAACATTTTTTACAATGATATTATATCACTATATTCAATTTTAGCAAGTCTTGAGTTGTGGATAACTTTTTATTTTGTGATAAACTCTGCCATTTCAACCAATCGATTGGAATATCCCCATTCATTATCATACCAACCGACAACTTTTACTAAATTTCCATTGGCCATAGTAAGAGGCAAATCCACAATGGCGCTGTTAGGATTGCCTTTGAAATCCATTGAGACAAGATCTTCTTCACTCACTGCTAAAATATTTTTTAGACCATTCTTCGAGGCCTCTTTGAAAGCTTGGTTAATTTCCTCCTTAGTCGCTTCTTTTTTGAGATTGCAAATAAAATCAACAATTGAAACTACGGGCGTTGGCACGCGTAACGATATCCCGTCTAAATTCCCCACTAGGTGTTTTATAACCTTTCCTACAGTTTTCGCTGCACCAGTCGTGGTTGGAATAATATTAAGCGCTGCCGCTCGAGCGCGCCGCAAATCTTTGTGAGGCAAATCTTGCAACCTTTGATCATTAGTATAGGAATGCGTGGTTGTCATAAAACCTTTTTCTACTCCAAAATTATCATCGAGCACTTTTATCATCGGCGCCAAACAATTAGTGGTGCAAGATCCATTGGAAATAATTTCCTCATTTTTATATTCCTGTTTATTGATGCCTAGAATATAAACTGGCGTATCATCTTTGGCCGGCGCACTAAGAACAACTTTTTTTGCTCCCGCCGAAAGATGTTTTTGCGCCTTTTCGTGCGTATCAAAAACTCCACTGCATTCCAAAACCACATCCACCCCCAAATCTTTCCAGGGTAACTTTGTTGGATCAGGCTCCATAAAATATTTTATCCGCGTTCCATCTACAATAAGTTCTGAATTTTCTTCATCCACGGAAATTTCTTTTTCATAAATACCATAGGAAGAATCGTATTTCAAAAGATGCGCCACAGTTTTGAGATCCGTCAAATCATTTATCGCCACAATTTCCACATCATCTTTGGAAAAAGCGATTTTGAAACTTGGTCGGCCAATCCGGCCAAAACCGTTGATTGCAAGCTTAATCATAATTCATGAAACATGAAGCATGAAACATATAGCATAAAAATTTATGAAATTCTTGCCTTTTGTTGCATGTTACATGTTGTATGTTACATGTTATATGTCTTTATTATACCTCAACCTCCGTTATTTTCCAATTCTCTCCCGCTACTTTTTTGATATTGAATTTAACCTCCGAAAATTCAGTGTTTTTTGCAATACTTTGCAATCCAAACTGTAAATTTTCCAGTGATATGTCTTCGGTATGTTCCTCAAATCCATCATGCGCCAAAGCGATTGTCCCGATCTCCACATTCACACTGCGAATCTGCCCAAGTTTTTTTTCTTGAGAAATTCTTTTCAATTCATCAATTATTTCTTTAGCTAAAATAAAGTCATGCACGATATTCAAATTGTCGCTAATGTTTAAACGAATTTACTCGAATAATTCGCATCCATTCGTTTTCCCATTCGTGATTATTAGGATTTCCAAAGTCCATGCACATTACAATAAGCCCTAGCTTCAATGCGTTCCGCTTCCAGACAAAATTCAGCCGATGGTTCTTGACTAGGTTCAAGATGCTTTCTGTAGACTCGATGCTCCGTGATTACTTCAATCCATTCGATATAATGAGCTGACTCCATCGGATGAGCAATTTTTCCTACACTCACAATCACGCCGATGGCCGTTTTTTCAATTATGGGCACATGTTTTTCCATTCCTTCATCTTCCGTTTTTTCTTGTTTAAGTTCCATCGGTTGTCCACAACAAACCAACTCACCTATTCCAGTATGAGTCATCTCTACAATGTTCCCGCAAACATTGCATTTATAAATTTGATTAAGTTCTGTCATAATCATGTAGCATGAAACATGTAGCATACAACAAGCTACACAATTCATACAATATTAAATTATTAAAAAATTGTTTCATGTTATATGTTACATGAATTAGTGTACTGCACATGATATACACGGATCATACGCTCGAATAAAAGCCCGCAATTTTCTTTCCCTATCTTTATTTTTTAATTTCATAACACTCGGAATATATTGAGCAATATCATTTTCTAAATTTGACAAAAATTGGGCCGTTGGCGTAATAATATTAACATTTTTAACATAGCCCTTGGCATCGATTTCTGTGTGATAATACAGTGTCCCTCTGGGCGCTTCCACCGCGGCTGCTCCCACTCCTTCTTTTATCTCATACGGTTTTGTCAAAACATTTTCCATATTAGAATGAAGGATTTGTTTGATCAGAAGCGATGACTCTTCAATAACATGAATTACCTCCACCATTTGAAATAAAATATTGTTAAACGGATTATAATTAGGAAATTTCAATTCCAAACTTTCTAAATATCGGTGTGCCGACGGTCGCAATTTATTTTTGTTCAAATTGACTCGGGCAATTGCTCCGACCATATAACTTTTTTCATTATGCTCCACTCTTTTTATCACTTCTTTTTGTTTTTGCAATTCATGAAAATTATTTTCAAAACTGCTAACAGGAATATGCAAACCGAAATTGGAAACAACATCTCCATCATAAATCGCATATTTGCCGGATTTCAAAAGACCCACATATTCAGTTTTCCGCCAAAAATCTGGCAGGATTATTTTTTTGAAAAATTTTCCCAAATCAATGGCGTCTTCTAAAATTTCTCCGGAAGAAAAAACCAATTTTTTCAATTCGGAAACATCAGGAATTTTTTTGAATCCGCCCACTTCATTGGTCAAGGGGTGAATCACTCTTCCGCCAATCGCTCGCACTATTTCCATTCCATACTCCCTGATTCTGATGGCTTTTTTTGTTTCCTGCGGATATTTTTCCGTCAATTTCAAATCATTATCAATATTAAAAAAATCCGCCAGCGACAAAAAGAAAAGATGCAGTGCGTGCGAATGAATAATCTGCCCCAGTTCCATTATCTCACGAAGTTTTTCTGTTTCTTCACTCACTTTGATACCAAAAGCATTTTCGATAGATTTTATCGCAGTCAAATTATGCACTACAGGACAAATTCCACAAATCCTTTGGGCAATCACGGGCATATCCGAAAAATGCCGGCCGATCAAAACTCCTTCGATCAAGCGGATTCCTTCCTGCACTTCCAGTTTGGAAGATTTCACATCACCACGCATTACGCTCGCCATAAAACCAGCATGCCCTTCCATTTTCGCTATGTGATTAATCTTAATATTCATAACTCTACGAATTACGAAATCATACGAATGTACGAATTCTTAATTATTTTATATTTACAATTCTTTTAAACTTTACACCTTTTCTTGTAAAATTGATAAGCAACCCAAGTTTCAGATTAGTCGCTTTCAAATAAGCATAAACTTGATTAATATTTTGTTTTGAAAAATTTTCTCCCTGTTTTAATTCAATGACTATTTTTTCTTCATAAATAAAATCAAAAATGTATATTCCCAAATCCTTATCTCCTAATTTTACTTTGCATCTTAATTGCTCTTTAAATTTTTTATTTTTCTTTCTAAATATTTCTGCAGCAGCCTTTTCATAAAAAATTTCTTTATGCCCATAACCAACCTTATCCCAAACATCATACATAATCCCCACAATTTCAAAAACTTCCTGTGGATATAATATGTCTTTTTTAATTTTATATTTATTTTCGTACATTCGTAAATTTTCGTAATTCGTAGGGATGCTACTTTGTTTTTTCTTCTATACTATCTCTTAACCCGTATATCTCTGAAACATTTTCAAATTCTTCATCTGTCATCATATTTTTCAATGTCGCTCGCATAGCCGAAACATTGCCCTTTGGTCGAAGTCCGCGACAACCTTGACACATCATGCCAGCGCTAGGACAAACTGCATTGCAACCACCCAAAATCATTGGACCAAAACATGGTTTTTTATCCAATAGCAAACATTGATTTCCGGCTTTTTTACATTCCACACAAACCGGCTGATCGAGGATAATTGGAATTTTGCCGTTTAATAATTCCGGCACATATCGCAAAAATTCTTCCGGATTTATTGGGCAACCAGGTAAAGAAAAATCAACTTTCACAAAATTATCAATTTCTTTTATCTCTGGATTGGACACGCCTGCAATATATTTATAGACATGCTTAATCGTATTGGTTTTTTCTTGATAATTTTTTATTTCTGGTATTCCGCCCATGGCCGCACAATTTCCCATGGCTACTAAAATTCGACTTCTTTTTCTGGCTTCTTTCAAAGTTTTTATATTATCTTTTGTTACGGGATTTCCCTCCACTAAAACTAAATCGAGTTTTTTTCCCAAATCTTCTTCATCTTCAATCAAACGAAAATCCACCATTTCTACCGAATTGGCGAAATCCAAAAATCTTTGCCCTAAATCCAAAAGAGCAAACTGACAACCCTCGCAAGATGTCAAACTCACAATCGCAATTTTTGGTTTCCTGTGAGCCGACGAGGCAGGTTTATTTTTTTCACTCTTTACTTTTCGCACTTTTATTTTAACACTTTTTTCTATATTTCTTTTTTGTATTTTTTTTTCTGACATAAATAATTTTAAAAGTTTTATTTCGCTAAACAAATTATACCACATTTCCCTTCATTGACAAAGAAACTTTCTCCATACACAATGAGTTTATATTCCCCCTATACTAACTTTATAACTTTTAAACTATATAACTAAATTTTATGTCGCTAAAAATTGGCACACTCAAAGCACAACCCAACATTATTTTGAGAATAAGGTAGTCCCTTTTGAGTTCCAGTTAGATCTTCCGGCTCCGAATTGGCAAACTATTCCACATACCCACAGCGTAAAAAGAGAAGTAGTAAATTAACCAACTATAAAGACGGATCTAATTTGGGGATCCGTCTTTTTATTTGTAGTGTTTTAGTCTTATTTTTACTATTAATGCTTTCTTTTATTTATTAGCGTTTTTTATGGCCTTTTTTATCTTTTTTAGAATTGCTTTCTGGACATAGCTCACGCAAGCTCCTTGATTCTTAAATGAAGGATTGTTGAAAGTTTTCCATCCTTTTTTTGCACATTGATTCAATTTAGTCGGAGGACCAACAAGAATAGGTTTTGAAGTTAAACTAAAATCGTCAAAGCTTCCGCCAGCATTTCCACTACTAATCCCAGATAGTCCAGTTCTATTAGGAGTAACAACTGTATGCGTTGCAATATATTCGTCATCTAAGTATATCGCCAATTCTCCAGTAATACTATTGGCATCAATTTTTAAATCTTGCCACTTTCTTTCGCTAAATATAGTTGGATAATCGCCATAGTAAAAGTTGCCGTCGATTACCTCCATAACACGAAAACCTATGCCGTAAGGGTAAAATACATCCACCCAATTTTTATCGTCTTGGTACCAAACTGTAATTCCTGCATAACCATTATCATGCCATAGAACTTTTGCTTCAACGGATTGGCTAGACATAGGCTGGTTATCTAAAAGAAATTTATAATGATCCCCTCCATTATCTTGCTTTACGATTCCATCTTCAACTCTCCAATTTCCAAAATCACTGCGTCCAGGATATGGGCTATGAGCCGACCACCCATCAGCATTTCCATCATTGAAATCATCAAAAAATGTACTTGCCTCACAATGATTAGCCAAACCAACAAACAGCATGATACCTAGGAGCATAAATATTTTTTTCATATTTTTTTAATTTAATTTTTAATTTAATTTTAAGCGTTTGAGGTAGTTTAGCACCTTCGACCTTTAATAAAAATAACTAGCCCATTTTCAAATTAATTATCTTGTATTTCATCTATCTGTGATTCATTTAATTTCCAAAGTCCATCTTCACGAATCAATTTCCATTGACCTTCAAATTCCTTAGTTATAAAAGTATAAAATTCTTCTCCAAAATCAGTTGCAAGAAGTGAAGCAAAGACTGTATTTTCATTAGGTGTTAATTCTACTTTTTTTAATGTGATAAAATAAGTGTTATCGAATCCTTCTTTCCAGTTTTCAAATGGAATTTTTTTCTTGCGATCTATCGAATAAAAATCATAAGCTTCCTCTAGCATACCAGCACCAAGAGCATCATAATATCTGGCCACAACCTCTGCTTGATCGCTAGGATAGTTTTTTTCTATTTCCTCTCTGGAAGCTAACTTGCTTTTCTCCAGCATCTTTGCAACGCGTGCTTCAATCTGATTAGCTCTTATGGCGAATCCGATATTTTGAGCATTTCGCAAAGAAGAAGTATTAATACCGACAACTTTTCCACATCCGTCTAGCAATGGACCACCCGAATTACCAGGGTTAATTGCGGCATCCATTTGAATATATTGATTACTATTAAAATCATCCAGTGTTAAGGCAGAAACAATTCCTCTGGTTATTGAAATATTTTTTCTACCACTAGGAAAACCTACGGCATAGACTTCATCTAATTGTTTTATAGGATTTTTTCTCCACCCCAATTCTTTTGTCCCTTCTATTCCCTTGACCTCCAAGATAGCAAGATCCATAACCGTATCCGTAGCAACTACTCGAACATCAGAAGTATGCCCATTATAACCACTTATACTAAGATCTTTATTGAAACTAACCACATGATTATTTGTCAGTACCATATTAGGGGAGATAAAAAATCCACTGCCACTGCCTTCACTGCCCTCAATCAAAACAACCCCCTTAACTGCCCTATTAACACTTTCCTTGCTACAAAAAAAGGCTGATTCAATTCTGATTTTCTGATATAAGAACACCACAATCACTACTAAAATAATCAAAAAAATAGCACCGATCTTTTTGAAATCCCATCGCTGATTTTTTCTACGCAATAGATTGATTATTTTTCTAAAAACTGGAATATTAAGATTTGGCCAAATGCTTTTCTCATCATCATCTAAGTCTTTTTTTCCAATAATTAATTTATAGGAAATGTTTGCAACAATTGAAATCATTAACCCCATTAAAATAGCCATTATACCCAAAGCTTGTAAATTATCCTCTGCTCCATATAGCCAAAGAGAGAAAAGAAATAATCCTGCAGAAAAATATATCCAGTAGTAATAAAAATTTGTAAACATTTTTTCTTTTACGATTATAAAATCAATTAAAAGTATTGAAATAATAGCAGGGAAAATTGTAATAAAAAAAACTATAATCCAATCCTCTTTTAACTCTGCTCTTAAATTATATCCACCTTTTATAATTAAAAAACATGCCAGGGCGAAAAAAAATAACCACCCACAAAAAAAATACAGCAAATATTTCCACCATTTTTTCCCCTTCCTTTCACCCTCTTCTATGTTCATAAGTTTAAAATTTTTATATCTTTTAATTGAATTAGATTTGCAAATATCGCCACCTCTCAGGAGAGATAAAATCTGAATAACCAATTTCTTCATCATACAACAAATATAATTCTTCCTTAGCTCTTGTAATTGCAACATAAAATAATCGCCGCTCTTCTTCTAGCACTTTTAACATATTGACCCCAAGCAAGTCCATAAGCTCATTATCTGGATGAATTTTAGGAAATTTTTTGCGATTTGCATCAACAACAATAACTACTTCCTTTTCTTTGCCTTTAAAACTATGCACAGTTGAGCAAATAATATGCTGCTGAGGACACCATGTTAGAATTACCTTCGTAAATCGTGATATTTCTACACCATAAAGACTATTAGTACGAAATAGTAAGCAAATATCTTTATTGCCTATATTCCTTGCAATGGCTTCTACTGTTTTAAGATATCGACTAATCTCTAATGGGGTTTTCTTAGCTTTATCTTGCAAACCAACGAGCGACCGTGCCGCTAATCTATATTTTTTATCATTATTAAATTCTTTTATATAGTCTTGATTTGATCTTAATTCCACTCTGAGCAATTTGGAAAGATATATGGCGCCATTTGATTTATTTTTTTCTGGTTCTCCGCTAGGGCCACGACCATCCATTAATAAATTAGCATGCCGAACAATGTCCCCACCACTCCGATAATTTGTTAGGAGTGATATTCTGCGCCCACCGATAAAATATTTTCTTTCAAAATTTTCAAAATATTCTAAATCTGATCCAGCAAAACCATTAATTGCCTGCCAGTCGTCGCCGACACAAAAAAGAGAAACTGGCAAGCTTACATTCCTAATTTCATCAATAAGCCTATAAAAAAGCTCTGAAAAATCTTGATACTCATCAATGAGAATATATTTTATATTCGCAATCTCTACTTCTCCGTATTTTGATACTATCTTGCATTTTCCACCCTCATTTTTTATTTTATTAATTGCATCAACAAAAAGACCATCAAAATCGGTGCAGGATTGTTTTATTAATTGGTCACAATACTCTCGGTAAACACGAGAAACAATTTTTAAAAAATATTCGTTTCGTGAACTTAAATCGCCATTCTTCTTTTCAATTTCAGCTTTTTCTCTAATCTTATCTGGATCGTAGGATAATTTTTGAGCTTTATTAATAAATTGAGTAATTTGAAAAACTAACTTTTTTTTTCGCCTTTCCATTCTAGGTATTTTAGATAATATCTCTTTTATACCCAATCTATTCTCTGAAATATCAAAACCTAATTTAATCAGCTTTCGTCGAATAATATTTTCAAACTCAAATCGCTCAGATTCTTCATCCCTAAAATTATTAACCGCGATTTGATCAAAATGATCTTGTGAAATCTCAATAAACGCGATTTTTTTACCTTGGAATAATTGTCTTTTATTCTTAGCTTCGTCCAAATAATCTTGTGCTTCTTTTTCCGTTTCAAAAAAACCAGGAAATCCCTTATTTTTTTCTGTAAAACCAAAGTACTCTATTACGGCCTGTAGTTTTTCTTTTTTCTCATCATCAGAAAAAAATAATGAAAAGTCTGGCGAATATGCACGAGCACTTTTAATAAAATCCTTTATATTATGTTCGTAAACATATTCAAGCTCTTTTCCATTTTTGGAAATTCTATGTTCAAATAAAAAATCGGCAATATATTTTTCGCCTTTAGATTTTACAAATTCCCCCGCAATAGTTGTTTGTTGCAAATTCCTCAAATAAAAATAGTAGTCCTTATCATCCCGAAACGCTCCTCTCATTTTTTCTGAAACAGTTTTTAAGAAATAATAAAATAATTTCTCTATAATACCATTCTCTCTTTCTTCAACATTATTAAAGCATTCCTGCATAAAATCAATTTGGAGTTTCTTGTCTTGTCCACGACAATCATTTTCGGTGCCAATAATTTTTTCTCCATCCAAAAGATTCTTATTTGAATTTGCAATGCGACGCGCCAAGGCATGAAAGGTAAGCGTATTTGACTTTGTCGCAAATCCCTTTCCACAATATTTCTCTATGCGATCACGAAATTCATCAGCTGCTTTGTTATTAAAAGCAAGCACTAAAATCTCATTGGGTTTTGCTTTGTAATATTTAATTAGTTGCCTTACTCGTAATGCCACCACTGTTGTTTTTCCAGAACCAGCACGAGCTTGAACAAGAATATTTTTGCCTGTTGCTGAAAGCACAGTTGCTTTTTCATCATCGAAATATCCTTCCTTTTCTCCAATCTTTCTTTCTAAATTTAGTAAATCTGCCTTAACAAACTTTAATTTTATTTTTTCATATTCTTTGAGTAGCTCACTAGATTGCTTTCCTAGTACAAACCAATCGGCTTCAAAGTAATTATCTTTGTCTAAAAAAGATAGTGCAGGCGCAAGATCTTTTAGAACTACTTCCATTCTGCTTTTCTCCAATATTTCCTCTTTCTTTATCTTCTCTCGTTCTTCCTTGTCGATACACATTTCACAAACACCTTTCCTAAAAGATCTATCAGGCTGAAGGTTTCCATATTCGTGACATCTAATACAATTACCCCTAATAAGCATGTGTTTTTAATTATTTTTAATATTCTCCATCACCAAATCCCAATCCAGATGCAATATCATCATAGCAACGCAAGTGCATAAGATAAGGTTCATAATCATCATAATTAGTAATCGCCTTCATTTTTTCCCTGTGCCTTTTTAAAATATTATCTTTCAATCCGGCGTGGGTTATAGAACTAATTGATATTCTCCCATTTTCCAATATACTACGGTCGCAGTGAAAACAAAGTTTCAAAATATTTTTTTTATTATCCATAAATATTATTAAAATAAATTACAATAATTTTATCATACCAAAGTCCCAATTTTATTTCCGATCCCGAAAATATTTCTGAAAAGAAATTATTATAACTGAAAGAAAAATAGAAAAGAATAAACCTGCAAAAATTGAAGTTACCAATTCGTCATCAATCACAAAAATTATGAGTGATATAAGAAGAAAACTAATTACTGTATAGCAAAAAAAGGACTTTCTAAGTTTTTTATTAATAATTTTGATCCTTTCTTTAGAAATTTTTTCATTCTGGTCTAAATTATCATCCTCTTCTTTTTTTCGGTCTGGATCAATATGCATTGCCCACCCTATAAAAAGAAAAATAATTAAAACTGACTTAATCAAAAACATTCCAAGGTCTAAATCAATTGAATTAAAAAACAGTTTGTAAGTTGCAAAAATTCCAACAGCAATAGCAACGCCAAAAGCTAAATAAGAGAGACATTTTTTAGATCTATAACCAAAAATTTTCATATTTTTAATTTATTTTTATACATCAAATATACCCCCAAGCAAGGCTTTTGGCAAATAAAAAAACTGCCCAAAAAGCAGTGCATAAATCCTTGAATTTATACCTCTTCAATTCTAATCTCCTGCTCTTACTTTCCTAAAGCCGAGCTTTAGGAAAGTTTATTGATTAATTTTTAATTTCCATTCATTGACAAAGAAACTTTCTCCATACACAATGACTTTATAGGCTTTATAGACTTTATGAACTTTCTAACTTTTAACTAAATTCTTATGTCGCTAAAAATTGGAATTGTTGGACTGCCTAATGTTGGAAAATCTACACTTTTTAAGGCTCTTACCAAAAATCCGGTAGATATTCAGAATTATCCTTTTTGCACCATCGAACCTAATGTTGGAATTGTAAAAGTGCCTGATATTCGTTTGGAAAAACTCGCCGAGATGTCCCATAGCGCCAAAATTATTCCGACCGTTATCGAATTTGTCGATATTGCCGGCTTGGTCAAGGGTGCTTCTACGGGTGAAGGACTCGGAAATAAATTTCTGGCGACTATTCGCGAAGTGGATTCGATTGTCCAAGTGGTTCGAGTTTTTCAAAATGACAAAATTATTCATGTGCACAATATTATTGATCCGGAAAATGATATTGAGATAATCAACGCTGAACTAATTATCGCCGATTTAGAAACAGTCAAAAAAGTCCGCACAAGAATTGAAAAAGATGCTCGTGGAAACAAAAAAGGAGCCGACATTCAATTAACCGTTTTGCAAAAAATCCAAAAAAATTTAGAAGAAGGCCGTCTAGCCAATGAAACTAATTTAGATTTATCCGAAGAGAATGCCGAAATTATCGTCCGCGAACTTTCTCTGCTCACAATGAAACCTTTTCTTTATGCTTTTAACACCGACAACATCAGCCAAAAATTATCGCCTGTCTTAGAAAATAAAAATCATATAAAATTAGATATCAAAATCGAAGAAGAACTTTTGGAAATGTCGGAAGATGAAGCAAATGAACTTGGAATAAAATCTAATTTAGATGAATTGATAATCAAGGCGTATGAAATTTTAGGCCTGATCACTTTTCTCACAACGGGAACCGATGAAACTCGCGCTTGGACGATCCGAAAAAATTCCACCGCGCCAATTGCCGGCACCGCCATTCATAATGATTTCAAAGATAAATTTATTCGCGCCGAAGTTATCCAATGGGATGAACTTTTGAAAGCTGGCTCTTGGGCCAAAGCTCGTGAAATCGGCAAACTACGCACGGAAGGCAAAGAATACATAGTAAATGATGGCGATGTAATAGAATTCAAAATTTAGTTTTTACGAAATACGAAACAATTAAGTTCCCTTTTCGTACTTTAGTATTTCGCTTATTTCGCCCGCCTCGCGTCGACAAGCGGTCTCCGCGAGTCGAGGCGGGTATTTCGTAAAGCCCTTGACTTAAACTAAATTTATTGCTAACCTATAATCAATCAAAAAAGTCCAATAGTTTTCTCGCTTGTCCCGCCATAGCTTTAGCGAAGGCGGACCCCGATGAGATAAGAAAACTACCATCCGTCAAGGACTTTCTTTGAACGGATTTAATTTAATTCATTTTAACATATTAACATTTTAGCATTTTAACAAATGCTAATAACTTTTTGTTAATATGCTAACATGCTAAAATGACAATATGACCTATGAAATTTTCTATCTAGTCGGCGCTTCGAAAGAAAACGAGCTAGAAAACATTAAGTCTGAAGTGGAAAAAATCGTAAAAGATGCTGGTGGAGAGTTTCTGGAAAAAGAAACGCTAGAAAAAAGAAAACTTTCTTACACTGTCGGCAAAGAAAATCACGGAATCTACATTGCCCGCCGATTCAATCTGGAAGATACTCAAAATCTAAAAGAAATTACCGCCAAATTTAATCTTAACACTAATATTGCCAGATTTATTTTGAGCAAAGCACAAGACTTGCCAGAACTCAAAACTAAAAACGAAAGAATGGAGGATTTGACCAAAAAAGAAACTGTTCAAAAAAACAAAGCCAAAAAAAAGGAAATTATAGAAAAAAAGGCTGGAATAAAAGAAACTCCCGAAGTTAGTCTCGAAAAAAATTCCGAAAAAACCCAGCCAGAATCTCCAAAAAATGACGACCTTGATAAAAAGTTAGAAGAAATACTTAATATTTAACAATTACGAACTACGAAATAAGCGAAATACGAAACATTAAAACTCCTCTTTCGTACTTTCGTATTTAGTATTAATTTCGTATTTCGTAAAACTATTATGAATGTCAACAAAGTTATTTTAGTCGGACGACTCACGCGCGATCCAGAAGTGAGAAATACTCCCTCTGGACAAACAGTGGCTTCGATTGGTCTTGCGACAGGACACACTTGGAAAGATAAAAATGGTCAAAAACAAGAACGCACTGAATTTCACAATATCGTTCTTTGGGGAAGACTGGGAGAAATTGCTGGACAATATCTAATTAAAGGCCAAGAAGCCTACATTGAAGGCAGACTTCAAACCACAAAATTTACCGATAAAAGTGGGGTTGATCGTTATAAAACAGAAATCATAGCAGAAAATATGCAACTTGGTTCAAAGCCAAGAAGTGCCTATGGAGCAACTCCTTCTTCTTATAACAATCCTGCTCCAGCTCCAGCCAAGCCAACCCCAACTAGTCAAGAAGCACCCGCTGAAGAAATTCCCACTATCAACTTAGACGAGGAAGAGAATGAAGTAAAAATTGAAGATGTACCCTTTTAACAATTACGAACTACGAAATAAGCGAAATACGAAACAACTAAATTCCCCTTTCGTACTTTCGTATTTAGTATTAATTTCGTATTTCGTAAAACTATAATTATGGAAACACAACAAACTGAAAAAAAATTATGCTATTTTTGCCAGAACAAGATTGAAAAAATTGATTTCAAGGACGCTTATCTTTTGCGTCGTTTTATGAATTCACAAGGAAAAATTTATCCGCCTAAACGACACGGCACTTGCACCCATCATCAAAGAACTTTAGCTAACGCCATAAAAAAAGCCAGAACAATGGCGCTAGTGCCTTTTGTCGCACGGTAAATCATTCTATCATATTAACATTTTAGCATTTTAGCATGCTTAATTTGTTTTTTTTGTTAATATGTTAAAATGTTAATATGCTTTTATGTTAAATATTTCAGACATCAAAACCGGAACTAATATTATTCTAAATGATATTCCTTATATCGTGCTTTATCATGAGCATTCTAAAACGGGACGGGCCGGATCAGTGCTTCGCACAAAACTTAAAAATCTTGCCAATGGAACAGTATTAGAAAAAACTTTTCAAGGCGCCGAATCAGTCGAGGAAGCTGACATTTCTAAAACCAAAGCTCAATACACCTACAAAGAAAATGACAATTATAATTTTATGGACAATGAATCCTATGAGCAATTTACTCTTTCCAAAAGTGCTTTGGGAGACAATATCAATTATTTAAAAGAAGGCACGGAAGTTTCAATTTTGAATTGGAGTGGCAATCCGATCAACATTGAGCTACCGGTAAAAATAACTTTGAAAGTTATCGAAGCTCCCCCAGGAATAAAAGGCAACACTGTTTCCACCGGCGGAAAAGTTGTGACAGTTGAAACGGGCTTGAAAGTTTCCACTCCACTTTTCATCAAAGAGGGTGACGAAATTATCATCAACACTGAACGAGGCGAGTATGTTTCCCGCGCCTAAATAAAAAATCTGAATTCTTAAAATTCAGATTTTTTTTATTTGAAGTTTTTATCCGCTTTTTATATCAAACCAACCGTGTTAAAAAGCGTGATAGTGAGAACTGGCACTAAAGCCACGAGCACGGCAAAATTCATTTCCTCTGCTTCTTGTTCTTGTACCTCCCTAATTTTACATTGGGGGCAGTCGCATTTTTCTTTTTCCATATTTTTGTTTTTTTTAATAATTAGTTCACCCTGTTGAATAATTTTTCCGGAGGAAAAATAATTTTGCTCTGCAAAATTTATTCAACAGGGTAAAAATAAAAAAAGCGGCATTCACCCGCTTTCTCATTACCTATCTATTATACATCATCTTTCGACAAAAGTCAAGTTAAATCGCGATATTTAGAAAAGCGTTGATGGCGGTGCCAAGGAAGATGCGAAGAGGCGTAGAAAAAAAGAAAATAAAAAACAAAAGCAGGGCAAAGCCAAATTGTTCGAGCATGGCTTGTATTTCAATTCTAACAGGAAATAAAGTGAACAATATCTTGGAACCATCTAGTGGTGGGATGGGAATCAAATTGAAAAAAGCCAAGAAGACATTAATAATTACAATAATACTTAGAATTTCATAAAATATCGTACTCACTGATCCGGAAATTAGTTCAGAAACCGTTGACCATTCATTAACATTTTCAATAATATCTTTTTTAAGATATATAGGGAGAGCGATAAATCTGGCCAAAAGTGCAGCAAAAAGTGCTACTATTAAATTTATTCCCGGTCCAGCAAGCGCCACTAACATTGGTCCCCATTTCTGATTCTTGAGATTATAAGGGTTATATGGCACAGGCTTGGCCCAGCCAAAAGCAAAGCCAAAAGAAAGATACATAAAGAGTGGCGCAAAAAATGAACCCACCATATCCAAATGCTTCAAAGGGTTAGCTGTAAGCCGACCAGCATATTTAGCTGTCGTATCGCCAAGCCTAAGCGCTGCCAACCCATGTGCCACCTCATGAATAATCACGCTATAAAGCAGAATGGCGATATAGAAAACAATTAGGACAACTTCATTAAGCATAGACTTTTTTTATTATTCGTAGATTCGCATGCATTCGTAGATTCGCATCGCGAACACTTGCTTTTATTACCCTTGTATGCTACATTATATCTTGTAATAAATCAACTCAACCATGTAACACTCAACATGAAACATGAAACAATTTTGTTTCATTTTTGTTTCATGTTATATGTTTCATGATTCATGATTATGTCTAGAATATGCGATGTTTGTGGCCGAGGCTCCCAAGTTGGAAACAAAGTTAGTCATTCCAATATCAAGACTCTTCGAAAATACAAAATCAATCTGCAAACTAAAACTATTGGCAATAAATCGAAAAAAGTCTGCACGAAATGTCTAAAAACAATGGCCAAATAAAAAGCTAGCGTCTAAAAAAATCCCCGAAATATTTTCAGGGATTTTTTGTTTGTCTTGAAAGTATAATTTATTCTAAAATTCCATCCATATTAACATCATAAAGAATTTTTTCTTGTAGATGAGTATAATTTAGGATTTCCGATTTTTCAAACCAAATTGGAATTTCTTTTTCTGCTTCAGATACATTCCCGCTAGCGTGAATTAGATTTCGAATACTTCTTTGATCTAAATCAGACATTTGATAAGTGTCGAGAGTCAAATCGCCTCGAATAGTTCCCACATCAGAAGAAAGTGGTTCCGTGCTTCCAGTAATTTTTCGCACTAATGCTACTGCTTGATTTCCCTGCCAAATCATTGCTACTACGGGACCAGAACTAAGATATTTTGCATTCGCTTCCATAATCGCTTTGCCATTTTCCATATTAGTTGCAAAAGGTGATTGCAAACCTTTTTTTTCATAATTCTCTCTTGCTTTTCTACCAACTTCTTCCAGCCAAGCATCTCCTCCCACTTCATAATAATGCTTTATCGCCATTTCTCTAGTAGGAATTGCCATTTTTATACCAATCAATTTCAACCCGACCCGCTCATACCTTTTGACAATTTCTCCGATTAAACTTCTTTGCACTCCGTCTGGCTTGATAATCACCAGCGTTCTTTCTTTTGATGGATGCTGTTCCATAAAATTATTTTTTAATTATTATTATAAAATAACTGAAGAATTAAAATTTTTGCGAAATTACTGTTTGACCTGCCTCGCCGGCAGGCGGGAAAATTCAAATTTTATCCAAAAATTTCCATTGGTAGCCGTTGATTGAGGGAAATTTTTGTTTATAAAATTTAGAATTTGAGTTCAATTTTGGAAAAATTTTAATTCTTCAGTAACTTGATTATTTTTTATTCTTCCGCTTTTTCTTTTTCTTTTATTTTTTCGTAAATATTTTTAGAAATTTCTTTTACCAATTTAGCGTCAGCTTTGAGTGTAGCCTTGGCCGTTTCGCGTCCGACTCCTAATTTTATCTCGCCAAAATTGTAGGAGTTGCCTTTCTTTTCAATTACTTCGTATTTTACGCCCGTATCCAGCGCATCTCCAGAAGCGCTGATACCTTCATTATACATAATATCAAACTCGGTAGTTTTGAAAGGTGGAGCAACTTTATTTTTAACAATTTTAACTTTCGTTCTGTTGCCTACAATATCTTCACCTTTTTTAATTTGCGCGCTTCTTCTTACTTCGATTCGCACTGAAGCATAAAATTTAAGTGCGTTGCCTCCCGTAGTTGTTTCCGGATTGCCAAACATCACTCCGATTTTCATTCTGATTTGGTTGATGAAAATCACAGTGCAATTTGATCTGGCAATGATAGCCGTGAGTTTTCGCAGAGCCTGCGACATCAGTCGCGCTTGCCGTCCCATATGCGAATCACCCATATCACCTTCAATTTCCGCTTTTGGCACCAGCGCCGCCACGCTATCCACCACGATGATACTAATTTCGCCAGAGCTCACAAGTGTTTCCACAATATCCAACGCTTGCTCGCCATTGTCTGGTTGAGAAATCAAAAGATCGTTAATATTGACTCCGATTCTTTTGGCATACTCTGGATCAAGGGCATGCTCGGCATCGATAAACGCCGCCACACCACCCGCTTTTTGCGCGTTAGCAATGATATGCAAAGTCAAAGTTGTCTTCCCGCTTGATTCCGGTCCATAAATTTCGACCACTCTTCCGCGCGGAATTCCACCGATGCCCAAAGCAATGTCAAGTGAAATTGCTCCCGTTGGAATTGACGCCACATCCACTCTTTTTACATCTCCCAATTTCATAATTACCCCTTCGCCGAATTTTTCCTTAATTCCATCCACCACCGCAATTAATTTTTTGTCATCCTTTTCGTTTGAATCTTTCATAGACTTTTGTTTAATTATTATTTTTTATTCTTTACTAAATACGAAATAAACGAAATACGAAAAATTTTTAGTATTTAGCTTATTTCGTATTTCGTAAAACCTCACTGATATTGTATCACTCCATTACAATTCTGGCAAGTGCTCAGTTTCTGGCGTAAAAATCACTTCCTTAACCGCCCCTGAATTTGGACTAAGTGCTCCCAAATCTTGCCCGTTGAGAATAATGAAAGTTGATTTTCCATTCCCCGAACTTAGCATTATTTTTTCCTGCGCTTTGAAAATTTGCACTGCGCCACTTAACATCGTTCCGCTAAAAACCAACTTGCCATCCGCCTCTGCGCTTATCCAAACTGGTCCAGGTTCAACTTTGATTTCTATTTGAATTTCTTTTTTATTATCTAAATTAGAAATATTTTCATTTTCATCTGCTTCCTGTTTTTGATTCTCTTCTTTTTTTTCATAATTGGAATTAACATTCAAATTTTCAACTGTTTCTTTGTCAAATTTATTTATCGCTCTCACATTTATAATATTGAGTCCGGATTGTAAAGTCAAATTTTCCTTGAATCGACCGTCGTCCCCCACTAAAACCGGCTGGCCATTTACAAAAAGAAGCGCCTCTCGATCTGTTATGCCTTCAATATAAACCGAATCTCCTGCAATCTGACTGTTGTCTTGAGGATTAAAGATAATCAAACTTGGCGCACTGGCAAAAGAATTTATTTCCCGATAGAGCAAAGATAAACTTAAAACAACCAACGCGGAAATTACTAAAATGGCTATTTTTTTAGGCGTAAAAATAAAAGGTGAAATATTTATCGGCTTTCTTTTTTCAGTATTATTTTTTTTATTTTTATTTAAATTTTCTTTGATTTCTTTTTCTCTTTCATAAAGCCGGATGAGAATATTTTCATCCACTCCTAAAAATTCGCCGTAGCTTCGCAAAAATCCTTTTACATAAACATCGGCCGGCAATTTTTCCCAACATCCTTCTTCTAAATATTCCAAATAAGCCGGCTGAATTTTTGTCAGCCGAGAAACTTCACTAAGGGAAACTCTTTTGTCGCTTCTAAGTTTTTTCAATTTTTCCCCCAGTGTCAAAGTTTGAACAGTTTTTTTAGTAAAGCCATTCATAAGGCATTTACGAACTACGAAATAAGCGAAATACGAAAAAATTTATACACATTTTCCGTATTTTATTTTATTTTCGTATTTTCGTATTTCGTATTATTTTCGTAGTTCGTAAAATTATATCTCCCACTTATCCCTTTTCTCCTGATCTTCGATTTTGTCTTCGTAGTTTATATTTTCTTGTTCCTCGACGCCATAAATTTCTCTTGGCTTAGCCCCATCTGATGGTCCAATCACGCCTTTTTCTTCCAAAATATCTAGGATTCTAGCAGCGCGTGCATAGCCGATTCGAAATCTTCTTTGCAAAAATGAAGCACTGGCTTTCTTGCTTTTTTTAATTTCTTCTTCGACTTTCACCAATAATTCGCTATCCTCTCCATTTTCTTCCTCCGCCTTGAATTCTGTAATTTCTTTTTGAAAATTTTCTGTTATTTTTATTTCTTCCTCATCTTCTTTTTTATCCTCTTTGTTTTTATCTTTTATAAAACTCACTACTCTTTTCACTTCCGATTCACTAATGAAAACTCCTTGAATTCTTTTTGGCTTAGGAGAGCTGGCGCTCAAATAAAGCATATCGCCATTACCCAAAAGTTTTTCCGCTCCACCCATATCTAAAATTGTTCGAGAATCAATTTGCGTGGCTACTTGAAAAGCAATTCGGGTAGTAATATTAGCTTTAATGAGTCCTGTGATCACTTCTACTGAAGGGCGTTGAGTCGAAACAATCAGATGAATTCCCACTGCTCGCGCCATCTGGGCAATTCGAACAATCGCCCCTTCCACTTCTTTGCCGTGACTACCCATCAGATCTGCCAATTCATCAATCACAATCACAATGTAGGGTAAATTTTTCAAATCTTCTTCAAAAGTCTCCTTAGTTTCTGGATCAGTCCGTTTTATTTTATAACCTGAATGAAGTTTTTCCCGATATGAATTTATATCTCTTGATCCAGCATCTTGCAATAATCGATACCTTCTTTCCATTTCTCCCACCGCCCATTTCAAAGTGTTAATCACTTTGCTGTTTTCTACAATCACATCCGTAAGTAAATGCGCTATTCCGTTATACAGCGAAAGTTCCACTCTTTTTGGATCAACCATAATAAATTTCAAATCCTCCGGAGAATTTTGATAGAGCAGTGTAGTGATGATTGAATTTATACAAACTGATTTTCCTGTTCCCGTTGCTCCAGCAATCATTAGGTGTGGCATCTTGGACAGATCACCAAAGATGCAATTACCTCCCACATCTTCACCTAGCGCTAAAAGTAAACTTGAAGTTCTTTTTCTAAATTGCGATTCCTCAATCATTTCCCGCAATCGAACCACCAACGCCGTCTTGTTAGGAATTTCAATCCCAATCAGAGATTGCCCTGGAATCGGCGCTTCAATTCTAATTGGATGAGCCGCTAGCGCCAACGACAAATCATTTTGAAGCGCTAAAATTTTAGCAATTTTTACTCCCACTGCCGGACGAAAACTATATTGCGTCACTGATGGTCCTATCTTGACCGTACCTCTCTCGACTTGAATGCCAAAATCGTGGAGAGTTTTTTCAATAATCGCAAAATTATTTTCAATATCACCTCCTTGAGCAGCGCCAAAAGTTTTTTCCAGCATATCAGCTGTTGGATAAGTCCATTTTGACTTGCCTGATTTTTTCGGAAATTTAAATTCTTTGGCAGGAAAATCCATATCTAAAGAACGCCTTTCCATTATTTTTTTTGGAGTGATTTCTGGCGTTATCAATTCCTGCTCCGCCAAAAGTGGAGAAACAAATTGATCGCGTCCTTCCACAAATTCAATCTTGCCAATATTTTTTTCAATTTCCGCTTCTTGCGAAATTTTTTCATCCTTAATTTCCGGCAAGACTTCTGCTTCGTTTTGTTTTATTTCTGCATTATTTTGAGTTTCTATTTCTGTGTTATTCTGCATTTCTTCTGTGTCTTTCTGTTTTCTAAATTTCAAAAAGAAATGCACGATAGAAAAATTGAAAGTCAAAATTATTCCCAACAGAAAAATAGCCAAAAGCACTACCAAACTTCCAGCTTCGCCTAAATATTTTCCTAAAAAATAACTCATTGTGTAACCAAGATATCCTCCACCTTGACCTTGGCTGGCTACTTTTAACATTTCTTCAGTTTTATAAAACCAATGAAAAATTCCCGCGATACTCAAAAGAGACATTGCTAAACCGATAAATTTTGTCACATAAAAAGCTGTTTCCCGACGAAGGAGAAGTACTATTCCGGCAATTATTAGTGAAAGCGGAAAAATAAATTTCACATAGCCGATAGAATAGCCAACCATTCGATTCAAAAATCCTCCAAAAGATCCCGCCCAACCAAAAAACCCCAAAACGGAAAGCACTGCCAAAGCAAAAAGAACCACCGCCAAAGCGCTTCTTTTAGCGTCCCCCTTGAGATTAATCCTTGGCTTTTTCTCTTTAGCACTTTCTTCTGAATTATCCTCTTCGATATTTTTATTTTTCTTATGTCTTCCCATATAAATCTATTCTAGCACAAAATCTGAAAATCAAAAAACGCCTCAGATTTCCCAAGGCGTTTTCTTGCGTTTACAGACCCAAAAATTTCCAATAATTACTTCTATCAATTTTTTCCACCGTAGCGTCATATTTTTCAATAAACTCTTTTGGCGCCTTGAAATTCTTTTTTTCATTCCATTTAAATTCAAAACCGCGAATTTTTCCTCCGCTTTCTTCAATATAGTCAATTTCTTTTTGATCATAAGTTCGCCAAAAATATGAATTTACAAAGTTAAACTCTGCGTCATTATTTTTCTTTCTTTCCAAAATGCAAAAGTTTTCCCAAAGTGCCCCGACATCATTTCTGATATCTAGCGGATTATAATTTTCAATCAAACTATTTCGAATTCCTAGATCATAAAAATATACTTTGATTGATTTGGTGATTTCTTTTCTTAAATTGCGCGAAAAAGCTCTAAGCTTGAAAATTACAAAGGATTGTTCCAAAATGTCAATATACTTTTGCACTGTGAGCCGATCAACTCCCAAGTTAACCGCCAACTCGTTATAGGAAACTTCATTGCCCAATTGAAGAGCCAAAAGTTCCAATAAATTTCTTACTAAACTGGATTTTTTCAATCCTTCGAAGCTCAATACATCTTTATATAAGTATTTAGAGGAAATTTCTTGAAGCCGTTCTATTGATTCATTTTCTCCCAAAGAAAGTATTTCCGGATAACTACCAAATCTCAATAAATTTTCCAGCTTAGCTTCAACAGAAAACAAATTTTCTTGTTGATTTATTTCTTGAAGCGAAATAGGATAAAGTATGAAAGTAAAAGTTCTGCCTGTCATCGGTTCGGAAATTTTTTGCGCCAAATCAAAACTGGACGAGCCGGTGGCAATAATTTGTATTTCGGGATAGGTATCAACTATGATTTTCAAGATTTTCCCAATATTAGGAATGTTTTGCGCTTCATCCAACAAAATAATTTTATAGTTTCCCAGAAATTTTTTCAATTTTTCCGCTTCTGGTTCTGAAAGTCCTTTTTGAACAGATAACAGTTCGCAATTAAAATATGTGCCATCTTCGCCATAATCTGCTAATATTTTTTTAGCTAATGTCGTTTTTCCCACTTGCCTAGCTCCATATATAATGATCAATTTACCCTTGAATAAGCGCTCTTTTATTTGTTTTTCTATTAATCTTGGGATGTAATTCATAAAATTAGTATAAATTATAGGATTATATTCCTAATATTATACCAAATTTTGATATTTGTCAAGCGCCGTCCAGATTTCCTAAAGCGAAGCTTTAGGATGAATAATTCATAAAATTAGTATAAATTATGCGATTACATTCTCAATTTTAAGCTGAATTTTGATATTTGTCGGTGCAATTTTTTAGCATAGAATATAGAATCTAAATTTCCTAAAGCGAAGCTTTAGGAAAAATATAGTATTCTTCATCCGAAACCCTTACTCAAAATAGCTACTTTCCCGCCGTTAACCATCTTGCTTCTTCCTCCTTAAATTTACTCGCCTGGTAGGATTGATTGAATTCAGGCAATTGTTTACTTCTTTCAACCCAAACCTTTCTTTTTTGCGTTTCAACAAGAATCACCGTTTCAGACCCAACATTATTATTTGGCCCTGTTAAAACTTTAGGATCAAATCCTAGTGTTTCTTGAATAATTTTACTAAGTTTCTCAATTGATTGTTGATAGTGTCGATGCTGATAATCTCCTTCTTTTTCTTTAGCGCTAGGATTAAAATTTCCTCCTAAGATTAAAACCTCGACAGTGTCTCCTTGCGAGCATGTTTTTAATTCTTCCAAAGATTTACTTAATTCTCGTGAAAAAAATTCCACTTCATCACTATTCCCATCAATAAAATATTCTGGATTTTGATGACTTAAGAATGATATGTCCTTATTTGTGTCTTTATCTCTACCTATCGCTACTACTGCTGTACAATTTAAATAACGATCAGAGTACCAGTCTCTTTCGTCAATAGGTGAGATCAAATATGATCCGTAACCTGCGGTCTTAAAACCTTTTTCTTTCAGTGCGTCCAAATCCCCATTTTCAAAATCAACATTATTAGCATCGCCTTCGTTTTGTTCTCGCAAATCTTCTAATTCTTCATTTTCAATAGCAAAGTCTGCTATTTCTTTGCCTATTGGCGTAATATCTTCACGAAGATGTACTTTTTCCTGAATATTTTTTTTATTCTCTAATTTAAATTCTGGAAATCCTAATTCTGACATAATTTAGCGATTTAATAATTAGTCAACTGTTTTAATTGTATGCAATCACATCCAAAAGTCAAGAAACGCATTTGGACTTTCCCAGAGAGCTTTTTATTTTATAAAAAATTTATATCTTCAAATCCGAATATTCCCGCAAAGTTTTCAGTGTTGCTTGCACTGTTTCGTTTTCGGTGTTAAGCAATTTCACATTTTTGAATTTTTCAGCGATTTCAAAAAGCACTTCCTTTGCCCAAGAAGGAGTAAGTGCTTTTACTAAAGTCAAAATCAAAAAATTATTTCCGATTTACAATATTAAATCCAATCATCACCGCATCACAAATAAAATCTTCCAGCTGAGTGACATCATTTTTGAGTTGCGCTGTGCGAAGATAAGTATAATACAAACGCTTGTTTTCTTGTTTTATCACTGCCGGAGCAATATTGCTTTTTATAAGCATCACTGATAAAATCAATCTTCCAATTCGTCCGTTGCCATCAGAGAATGGGTGAATCTGTTCAAATCTAGCGTGAATATTTGAAATATGACTGATTATATCTTTTTGTTTTTTGCTTATATCTACAAAAATTTCTTCCATTAATTTTGGAATCTTGAGATAGTTCGCCGTTGGCACATTCGAGCCGACAATTCTCACTCCATGACGACGATAAATTCCCGCATCGTCTCTAATTCCGTTCATCAAGATACTATGTAATTTTAAAACTAAATCTTCGTCAATCTTTTTCACATTTTTCATTTGAATGAAAAGATATTTTAAAGCTGTTTGATGGTTTTTAACCTCAAGCTGTTCCACCAAGCTTTTGTCCGGTATAGCTCTATCATTAAACATAATATCGGCAGTTTCATCTTCTGATAGTGTTGATCCTTCTATTTTATTGGAATTATAAGTAAGAGAAAGCATAAATTGATCACGAATGTCTGGATTTTTCAAGATAGTTCCCAAAATATTTTTATGCTTTGCTGATTCCTTAATAATTAATTCTTTTTTAGCCAACAAAACAGTTTCGGGAATTTTTTTCTGCCCAGTATACTCAAGATACATTGCATCAATAGCCGTTTCCTGTTTTTTTCTTGGCTGGGATTTTTCAGTCCACCAATTATTGAACGCCACAAAAGAAACGCCTATTTTATCGGCCATTTTGGTCTGAGTGAGACCTGACAACTCTTGGATTATTTTTAGTTTATCCTTAGTATTCATAAAGCTATTATACTAAACTTTATAAAGTTTGTCAATATTTTGTATTTTTATAAAGTTTCAAAAAACACCCCAGATTTTCCAAGGCGTTTTTTGTATTCAAAGATAAAAAATTTAAAGAATTATCCCAATAGCATAACGAGGTTATGCTATTGGGGGACGGAATTAACGAATTACTTTCCCTCCAGCAATGCTGAGAGATTTTGCCTTAAAAATGTCATGCTCTCTTAGCGCATTTACAAGGAGAAAAGAGGTTTCTTCTGAAAAGGGTTCAAGCATATTACCCGATTCAACATTTACAACCTCTAAATGAGTACACGCTTTTTCGTCTTTTATGTTACTTTTAACGGTCATCTGTCACTCTCCTTTTTTATGAGTTTTTAAATTAAAAACCTAAAAGCTATTTTCTATATCCCGTCCCGGCAGGAATCAATTTTCCGATGATCACATTTTCTTTGAGACCGCGGAGTTTATCTTGTTTGCCTTGCGAGGCAGCGTTAATGAGAACGCGAGCCGTTTCTTGGAAAGAAGCAGCCGAAAGGAAACTGTCAGTCGAAAGCGCTACCTTAGTAATGCCTAAAAGCATCTTATCGCCAATAGCTTTTTCTCCATCAGTTTTTTTGATTTCTTCGTTAGCTTCCGAAAATTCATCTTGTTCAATTATATCTCCGACAGAAAAAACGGAATCGCCTTCTTTGATTATCAATATCCGGCTGAACATTTGGCGGACAATCACTTCAATGTGTTTATCATTGATACCTTCACCCTGCGCCGCATAAACTTCCTGAATTTCGCGAATGATATAGCGGTACACTTCTTCCCAGCCCATTGTCTTGTAAAGTTTTTTGAGATCAATATGTCCTTCAGACAATTGAGAACCTTTGCCCACCAATTCTCCTTCGGAAATTTTGAGCGTACTGCCGGAAGGTATTTGATATTCCTTGATAGTTTTTTGTTTATCCTGCGCTTCAATTTTAATCACAAAATTTTTATCCAGTTTTTCCACAGAAAGCACTTTACCGTTAACTTCAGAAATAATCGCTTCACCCTTAGGTGGTCTGGCTTCAAAAATTTCTTCCACGCGAGGAAGTCCTTGGGTAATGTCAGATCCAGCAATACCTCCAATATGGAAAGTACGCATAGTTAGCTGTGTTCCTGGTTCACCAATGGCTTGCGCTGCCACAATTCCCACTGCTTGTCCGATTTCCACCAAATTTCCTCGTCCCAAATCAGTGCCATAACATTTTTGGCAAACTCCTCGCGAAGTTTTGCAAGTGACTACCGTTCTGATTTTTACTTTAGCAATCGCCAACTTATCAATTTTTTCTCCTTGCTCTTTGGTTATCATATTGCCTTTTTCCGCAATAATTTCTCCCGTCTTAGGATCGAGCAAATCTTCTGTAAGTACTCGACCAATTATTCGGCTGGCAAAACCTTGACCAATTCTGTCTGAATCTTCTCGGAAAAGATAAGCTCCGATTTTATCTTTACAATCTTCTTCTCGAACGATAATATCTTGCGCCACATCTACTAGTCTTCGAGTTAGATATCCAGCTGTAGCTGTTCGAAGGGCCGTGTCCGCCATACCTTTTCTCGCTCCGTGAGTAGAGATAAAATATTCCAAAACATTCAAGCCTTCCTTGAAACAACTCTTAACCGGCAGTTCAATAGTTTCTCCCGTTGGTCCCGCCATCAGTCCCTTCATTCCCGCCATCTGCACTACCACTGATTCAGAACCTCTGGCTTTAGAATAAACCATAGAATAAACTGGACCTTCCTTATCAATAGAAGCGCGAACCGCATCGGTAATTTGATTTTTAGCGTCATTCCAAATTTCAATCACTTTATTTTTTCTTTCCTCTTCAGTCAAAAGCCCCATATTGTATTGCTTTTTGATTATTTCCACTTTTTCTTCGCCTTTTTTTATTATCTCTTTTTTATTTTCCGGAATCACCAAATCATCCATTCCCCAACTGATTCCTGATTTAGTAACAGAGCTAAATCCTAAATCTTTTATCTTATCCACAAAAATAGCCGCCGCTTCACGCCCGCAAACTTCCAAAACTTTCGCCACTAAAAGTTTCAATTCTTTTTTGGTCATTTCCTGATTGATAAAACCAATTTCTTTAGGAATAATCAAATTTAATTTTATCCTTCCCACCGAGGTTTCTAGCATTTCTTTTTCATGTCTGACCTTTATCTTGGCTCGTACATCCACTTGTCCAAGTTCATTGGCTAAAATCGCTTCATCAAAATTGGAAAATATTTTCCCTTCGCCTTTAGTACCGGAAACTATATGCGTAATATAATAACAACCTAAAACCATATCCAAAGTCGGCGTGGTAATCGGTTCTCCACTGGCTGGCTTCAAAAGATTTTGTGAAGAAAGCATCAAATTTTTTGATTCCCAGCGCGCTTTGTCAGTAAGAGGAACATGCACCGCCATCTGGTCACCATCGAAGTCAGCGTTGAAAGCACTGCAAACCATCGGATGAATTTGGATGGCTTTTCCTTCAATCAAAATTGGTTGAAAAGCTTGAATAGAAAGCCGATGCAAGGTTGGAGCACGATTCAAAAGCACATAATGATGAGAAATTATTTCGTCTAGTATATCATAGGCCTCTTCCATTTCTCCTTCCACCATTTTTCCGGCGCTTCTAACATTGTAAGCCAATTCTCTTTCGATTAGTTTATTGATAATAAATGGTTTGAAAAGTTCCAAAGCCATTTTTTTCGGCAATCCACATTGGTGCAATTTCAAAGTCGGACCAACCACAATCACGCTTCGTCCGGAATAATCTACTCGTTTTCCCAAAAGATTCTGACGGAATCGTCCTTGCTTGCCTTTGAGAGTATCCGCTAAAGATCGAAGAGGTCTTCTTTGACCGGTCGAAGCTGCCACGCTCACTTGAGAACGCCTAGCGCTATTGTCAAAAAGAGCATCTACTGCTTCTTGAAGCATTCTTTTTTCGTTTCGCGTGATCACTTCCGGCGCCCCAATTTCAATCAATTTTTTCAAACGATTATTGCGGTTGATGATTCTTCGATATAAATCATTTAGATCACTTGTCGCATAGCGTCCACCATCCAAAGCCACCATTGGACGAAGGTCCGGTGGAATTACCGGAATAATTGTTGGAAGCATCCATTCCAATTGCATCCCGGCTTTCAAAAATCCTTGAAAAAGTTTTATCCTTTTAAGTATTTTCGTTTTGTCTTGATTTTCATCTTCTTGCAAACTTTTTTTAAGTTTTTCTATTTCTTGTTTCACATCCATCCCGCAAAGAATATTTCTAATCGCTTCTGCTCCAATTGAAGCAGAAAAAACTTGCGCGTATTTTGTGGACAAATTGAAATAATCTATTTCGGAAATTATTTGTAGTTTATGTAAATTTTTCAATTCCTCTTTGGAAGAACGGTAAATATTTTTCAATTCTTCCTGCTTTTCCAAACCTTCTTTGGTATCAGCCGAGAAATTTTTCACTATTTCTTTTTGTTTATTTTTAAATTCTTGATCAAGTTGCATCAATGTTTTTTCTCTTTCATTTTCATCCACATTCAAAACAATATAGCTGGAAAAATAAACGATCTTTTCCAAATCTTGCACCCCCATACCTAGCGCCAAACCAATTTTAGAAGGCACTCCACGCAAAAACCAAATGTGCGAAACTGGCACAGCAAGTTTGATATGTCCCATTCTTTCTCTTCGAACAATCGAACGAGTGACTTCCACTCCGCACTTGTCGCACACAATTCCTTTATAGCGAATTCGTTTATATTTTCCGCAATAACATTCCCAGTCTTTAGAAGGTCCGAAAATCTTTTCATCGAAAAGCCCCTCGCGTTCATAGCGTTGAGTTCGATAATTTATCGTTTCTGGCTTGGTGACTTCGCCATGCGACCAATCCAAAAAATTTTCCGGACTGGCAATAGAAAGTCTTACACTTTGAAAGTCACTTATTTTGGTGGTAGAAAATGAATCCATAAAAAAATAGAAAATAGTTAAATAGAAAATAGAAATTTGTTCAGGAAAATAGAGGTTGGAAATTAGTAAAGTTTATCTTTTCTATTTTCTATTTTCCAATTTCCTAAACTATTTTCTTCTTTCTTCTTAACTTATTTCAAAAAATTATTTTAAATTTGGTCTATATTTTGTTCTTCTTTTTCTTCCTCGATTTTCTTAGCGCCGATAAGCTCAACATTCATGCCTAAACCTTTAAGTTCACTCACGAGCACATGAAAAGACGCGGGAACATTCGGGCTTTTTATCGTCTCGCCTTTAATAATTGATTCATAAGCTTTACTTCTTCCCATCACATCATCCGATTTTATCGTAAGCATTTCTTGCAAAGTATAAGCCGCACCATAACCTTCCAGCGCCCACACTTCCATTTCTCCAAATCTCTGACCTCCAAATTGCGCCTTTCCACCCAATGGTTGTTGAGTAATCAAAGAATACGGTCCAATGGAACGCATATGAATTTTGTCATCAACTAGATGATGAAGTTTCATAACATACATCACTCCAACGGTGGATTTATTTTCAAATTTTTCTCCTGTTTTTCCGTTGATCAATTGAGCTTTTCCGTCTTTTGGTAATCCGGCTTTTTCCAGCTCTTCTTTGATTTGAATTTCCGTCACACCTTCCAACGCTGGAGTAGCTACTTTATAGCCCAATTTCAAAGCCGCCCAACCAAGATGAGTTTCCAAAATTTGCCCGATATTCATTCTGGAAGCAACACCTAATGGATTGATAATCATATCCACAGGAGTTCCGTCAGAAAGATATGGCATATCTTCCACGGAAGCAACTTTTGAAATCACACCTTTGTTGCCGTGTCGTCCCGCCAATTTATCTCCCACAGAAATTTTCTTAAGTTGAGCCACGCTCACTTGAATTTGAGAAATTACTCCCGTCGCCAATTTGTCACCTTGTTCACGAGAAAATATTTTTATATCCACAACTTTTCCATATTCTCCGTGTGGCAAATAGAGTGAACTGTCTTTCACATCACGAGATTTTTCTCCAAAAATTGCCCGCAATAATCTTTCTTCACTCGTCAAATCACCTTCACCTTTTGGAGAAATTTTTCCGACTAAAATATCGCTAGAAGAAACTTCCGCGCCAATTCGAATTATTCCCGTTTCATCCAAATTTTTCAGTCGCTCTTCTCCAATGTTTGGAATATCGCGCGTAATAATTTCCGGTCCAAGTTTAGTATCTCGCACATCAATAGAAAAATCTTCAATATGAATCGAACTATAGCGATCGTCTTCCACTAATTTTTGCGAAATTATAATCGCATCTTCATAATTTGATCCTTCCCAAGGAATAAAAGCAACTAAAACATTCTGACCCAAAGATAATTCTCCTTGATCAGTCGAAGCGCCGTCCGCTAAAAGTTGTCCCTTTTTCACCAATTGTCCTTTTTCTACGCGCGGAACTTGGTTCATAGAAGTGAACGCATTGGATTTAACAAAAGTTTGCAAACGATATTCTCTTTTTAAATATGGTTTTTTGGCAAGTACTGGAGCTTCTTCTTTAATAATAATATGGTCGCTATCCACTTCAATCACTTCTCCATCTGCTCTGGCAATCACTACTTGTCCGCTGTCAGCCGCGGCTTTGTCTTCAATTCCAGTTCCGACTAGTGGAGCTTGCGGTTTCACACAAGAAACAGCTTGTCGTTGCATATTCGAACCCATCAAAGCTCGGTTAGCGTCATCATGTTCCAAAAATGGAATAAGCGCCGTCGCTACAGAAATACATTGCTTGGCACTCACATCAATATAGTCCAGTTTTTCCGCTTCAATTTCTGTCGCTTGACCCTTCACTCTTGCTCCAACAATTTCATCTATAATAGTGCCGTCTTTGGAAATATTTATTCCAGCGTGAGCAATATTTTTTCGGTCTTCTTTAGTAGCATTGACATATTCAATTTCTGAACTTATCCAAGGTTTTATTTTTATTGTTTTCTTTTGCTTATTTTTAGAAATTTCTTTGGCAATTTCTTGGCTGATTTCTGTTCCAATTTCAAAATTATTGATTTTTTCGTTTAATATCTTTCCGTTTATTTCCACTTCTTCATTTTTCACTTCATGATAAATTTTAAGATAGGGAGTTTCTAAAAATCCATAAGAATTTATTTTAGTATAAGTTGCCAAATGTCCAACCAGGCCGATATTTGGTCCTTCCGGAGTTTCTACGGGACAAATTCGGCCATAATGAGATGGGTGAACATCGCGCACTTCAAAACCCGCTCGCTCGCGAGTCAATCCTCCCGGACCCATCGCGCTAATTCTTCTTTTATGTTCCAACTCCGCTAACGGATTAACTTGGTCCATAAATTGAGAAAGTTGAGAGCTGGAAAAAAATTCTTTGATCGCGGCAGCAATCGGCCGAGAATTAACTAATTGCCCAGGAACAACTGTCGCGATATCGCAAGTACTCATTCGATCTTTGATATTTCTCGCTGTCCGCGCTATACCTACTCGTAATTTATTTTGCACCAATTCTCCCACTGAACGCACTCTTCTATTTCCAAGATGATCGATATCATCTGCAATAGCGCGAGGATCATTGTTAAGTCTAATAATTTCTTTGATAATTAGGGTAAAATCTTCCAAAGTTAACACTCGATATTTTTCTTCATCCGGCTTGTCCAATTCCAATCTTTGATTGAGACGATATCGTCCCACTCCGCCAAAGTCATATTTTTCAAAACTAAAAAACATTGAATCTACCACTGACTTAGCGTTGGATTCAGTTGCCAAATCTCCCGGTCGAATTCTTTTATAAACTTCTTTATATCCTTCTCCTTGATTTTTAGCCGCGTCTTTGGCAATAGTCGCTTCAGTGAAATTTATTTCTCCTTTATCAATATCTCTAAAAAGTTCCACTATTTGCTTATCCGTAGAATAACCAAAAGCTCGCAATAGTGAAGTGATGGCCACCTTTCTTTTTCTATCTATTTTTACAAAAATTGCTCCGTCTAAATCAGTTTCAATTTCGAGCCAAGCTCCTCGATTAGGAATTATTTTCGCTCCAAAAAGCCTTTTACCTTTGGAATAATTCATTGTGAAAAAAACTCCAGGGCTTCTGATTATCTGACTCACTACCACTCTTTCCACGCCGTTTATAATGAAAGTTCCACGATCAGTCATCAGTGGGAAATCTCCCAAATATATTTCTTGTTCCTTGATTTCTCCAGTTTTTTTGATAGTCAACTGAACCTTGCAACGAAGAGGCGCTTCAAAAGAAATATTTTTATTCTTTGCTGTTACTTCATCATATTTCGGTTCATCTAAATAATAGTCCTTAAAAGAAAGCTCCAAGTCTTTTTCAGTAAAATCCTTAATCGGGTTAACTTCATTTAAAATTTCCTTGAGGCCTTTTTCTAAAAACCAATCATAAGAGTTAAGCTGTGACTCAATCAGGTTCGGCAGAGAAACCATAGAAATTTTTCGGAAAAACTTTCTTTTGGAAAGTGATGACCCGGAGCTGAAAGATTTTTTAACTTCCAATTTCTTTTCTAATTTCGCCATAGAAATAAGGCTCATTCCTGGCTTGTTTCGTTGAATTTCTTGGAAACAAAGCTTTTAAATGAGTTACATTAAAAGTATTAAGTTATTTATTTTTTTATCACCCTAAGTAAAATAAAATGAATTTTCTAACAAAAATATCTCGTGAAAATATTATATATTGAAACAAAAACAATTGCAAGTGCCTTGCAGTCCATTTTCACCCGCTTTTAAATTTTATCTTCCATTTCTATTTGCTACTTTTATCTATATACCTATATTACCAAAAACAAAAAATCTGTCAAGGGGCAGTCTCTTCCAATACAGAATGTCCCCCCAAATGAGTTTCGGTTTCTAACGCAAGATGACCCCCGAAATGAGGGTCACTCGCCTAGATGCTAGCCGAT
>MFSE01000020.1 GCA_001784805.1 Candidatus Moranbacteria bacterium RIFOXYA12_FULL_35_19 | reverse complement strand
GACAATTAGTCCATAATTCATAAATTTCCACAAGTATGACATTTTAACTAAACGCAAAGGTATGACATTTCTATTTAATTTTGACAAAGCATAATCCATCCTTTACTAATTAATGAATATAAAGTATAGTAAATAAAAGGTATTTTTTCGTATTTCGCTAATTTCGTAGTTCGTAAATTTATGCTCACTGACGAAGCTAAAATTAAAGTTCAGGCTGGGGCGGGAGGCAATGGAATTGTCACTTTTGACAAAATCAAAATGGCGCTTGGCCCAACCGGTGGACGAGGAGGAAATGGCGGAAGCGTCTATTTTATTGGTGTGGCCGATATCTTTGCTTTGAATAAATATCGTCATCTCAAAGAACATTATGCCGAAGATGGAAAAAAAGGGAGAGCTAATCGATCGGATGGACCAGCCGGAAAAGATTTGCTTCTCACTGTTCCAATCGGAACTGTTATTAAGCAATTAGAAACTGGAAAAATTATTGAAATTACCAAAGTGGGAGAAAAAATTCTCGCGGCTAATGGCGGAATTGGTGGACGGGGAAATTTTTATTTTCGTTCCGCTACTAACACTTCCCCTGAACAATTTGAAGTGGGAAAATTGGGAGAAGAATATAATTTTTCTTTAGAACTTCGCCTCATTGCCGACATTGGAATAATCGGTCTTCCTAGCGCCGGAAAATCATCCCTTCTCAATGAACTTACCTCGGCCAATGCCAAAGTTGGCGCTTATCATTTCACTACACTTGAACCAAATCTCGGTCCATTGGGCGATTTTATCGTTGCTGATATCCCTGGTCTTATTGAAGGCGCGTCAAATGGCAAAGGCTTGGGAACGAAATTTTTGCGTCACATTCAAAGAACGCGCATTTTAATCCATTGCCTGTCATTAGAATCAGAAAATTTGCTCAAAGATTACAAAATAATTCGTAAAGAATTGGAAAAATACAATCCGGAACTTTTAAAAAAGAAAGAAATAATTTTGCTCACTAAAAGCGATTTGGTTTCAGAAAAAAAATTAGCGGGAGAAATAAAAAAAATCAAGGCGAAAATAAAACAGACAATTTTGCCGGTTTCCATCCATAATTTCGAAGAAATTGCAGCTCTCAAGAAAAAAATAGCTCACTTATTGCCATAACTTTCGGTTGTGTGGTATATTATTGATATGAAAAGCAAAATAAAAAATAAAAATAAATCGTCTTTGGGAGAATTTATGGCGGATAAAATAACCAATATTGTTGGCAGTTGGAAATTCATCATTTTTCAAAGCATTCTTCTTACAATTTGGATTATTCTCAACATCACCGCTTGGATAAATCACTGGGATCCATATCCTTTTATTTTGCTCAATTTAGTACTTAGCTTTCAAGCCGCCTACACGGCGCCCGTGATTCTTATGAGTGAAAATCGGCAAGCCGAAAGGGATCGCAAAAAAGAAGCCCTCGATTTGGCGACTGACCGGAAAGCTGAAAGAGAAATTGAAGAGATAAAAATTCAGCTTGACCGCTTGGAAAAAAATAAAATTGATCGAATTTTAGATATTATCAATAAAAAAAAATGACTAAAGAAATTATTTTAATAATCATTGTTGTTATCTGGACGCTTCCTTGGAAAGGTTTTGCGCTTTGGAAATCGGCGCGCAAAGGAGATAGTGTTTGGTTTGTTTTTCTTTTACTAATAAATACGCTGGCGATTTTGGAAATTTTATATATTTTTATTTTTTCCGAAAGGAAAGTTTCCAAAAAAACTTTGCCAAAATAAAATTATGTATTGGATTTTTTTAATCATTTTTATAATAACTGTCCTCGTTCCGGATATCGTCCGTGATAATTTCTACGCGATTTCCGAAACAAGATCTGAAGAGATCTTGATTTTTTTAATGGGCGCGATGGCTTTTGCCATTTTTATGAAAAATGAAAAACAGTTGATTTTTCATAAAAAAGAAAAGGAGAAAGATAAGAAAAAAATTGAGCAGACCGTGAAAGATCTGGTTGAATCATACAGTTATATTGGAGAAGTAAATCGCAAAATGGATCTTTTGATGAACACCGCCCTCGGACTTTCTGATCGCTCCGCGCTTAGCTCTTCGCACGAAAATGAAACTTACAAATCAATAGTAAGCGCTTCCAGTTTTCTTTTGAAAGCGGAATTTGCTTCTTTGCGTTTTGTAAATATGGAGAATTTTAAAACTAAAAAAGAATTTCGTTCGGAAAATTCTGCAAAAACAATAAAAAATTCCGTGTTATCGGAAATAGAAGATCAAGCAACGGTGAAAAGGCATGGGGATTGCCTAATTATTTCTTCCAACCAAAAAATAAATGGCATTAAAAGCTATTTGATTATTTGCGATTTTGATGAAAAAGAAGAAGCTAATCCAAAAAATATTGAAATTCTCAAAGTCTTCGCTTCGCAAGCTCTCTTTCTATATTCTTATACCCACAAAGAAAAAGTAAACTGCCCACCGTGTTTAAAAGAGAAATAAATTTTATTTCACCACCTCAAACTCTTTTTCTTTCCAAACTTTGAGACCGTCGGAAAGAGTAAAAACATTGAGAATTCCCATATCGAAAAGCCGGACAGCGCCTTGAAAGGCTAGTATGCCCGTGTCATCCAAGAGGACGATTCTTTTGTAAGTAGGGATTTCTTTGCGACGAGTTTCCAAGTTTTCCAGCGGAATATTGACCGCATTTTTTATGTGTCCGCCAGTATAATCTGCTGGACTTCGTAAATCAACCAGATATAAAATATTACTATCTTCGACAATCATTTTTTTCAACTCGTCACTTTTTATATAATTCACTTTGGATTGGTCGGAAAGAGAATTGGGGTCGCCAAATTCCACAGTTGGGCTAAGTTCCGACACCCAACTATAAATTCCACCTTCCAGATAAATTATTTTCTCAAAACCTTCGGCGAAAAAAATATCCATTACCTGCTTTTCCTCTGGTGTGAGCCCTAATTCATCCACGATACAGTAAGTTTTATTTTTTTCAAAAGAGGCTATTTTTTCTTTCAAGTTTTCCAAAGAAATATTTTTTGAATCAACGATATGTTTTTTTGAAAAATCTTCCGCATTGCGAATATCTAAAATTTCATAATCTTTTTTGCTAGTGATTTCACTTAACAGTTCTTCCGAACTAATGCTGGCATATTTTTTCAAATCATCCTTTTTTTCTTGCGCCTGCTCTTGATTTAAAGTAGCTTCTTTTTTCTTATTTAGCCAAGATGATTTTAAAAAAAATAATGCTGTCACCAAAACAATCAGAAAAAAACCGATAGTGATGGGCAGTAAATTATTTTTAGCTTGGTTATGCATAAATTTAAAAAACTTTAAAATATGTCATCCCGAACTTGTTTCGGGATCTGTTTTGCGATTTTTTAGATACTGAAAACTTGTTCAGTATGACACCTTTGCTTTATTTTAGCACGCTTCCGACAAAATTAGGATAACCGCGGATAAAATCTTTGATGCTAATTTTATTTTTTCCTTCTAATTGGACTTCTTCCAAAACAATATTGCCTTTGCCAGTTTTCACTTTTATTTTTTCATCTTCTTCAAATACTTCGCCGATTTGAAAATTATTTTCTTTTCCATTTTTATCTAAATCAATCTGGATTAATTTTATTCTTAGGTTCTGATTATTTTTTTGAAAATAGGAAAATATACCAGGCCAGCTTTCAAACGCTCGGTAACGATTATAAATATCTTGAGCGTTATTATTCCAATTTATTTTCCCATCTTCTTTTTTGATCATTTGACAAAAAGTTGCCTGCGCCTCGTTTTGTTTTTTCGGCTCTATTTTTTTCTCAATCCAAAGCGAAATTGCTTTCACTAAAAGCTTGGCGGAAATTTCCGAAAGTCGCTTGGAAAGCTCCCTGTAAGTTTCCGTTTCTTTGATCGCAATTTCTTCTTGGAGCAAAATATCACCAGCATCAACCTTTTCTACTAGAAGCATAATGGTGGCTGTCGTTTTCTTTTCGCCGTTTAAAATTGCATTTTGAATCGGCGAAGCTCCGCGATATTTTGGCAAAGCTGAAGGATGAGTATTTATTATTCCATATTTCGGAATTTCTAAAACACTTTTTGGTAAAATTTTTCCATACGCCGAGACAATAATAAGATCGGGATTTTGATTTTTAATTTCAGCTATAATATCTTCATTAAATTTAACAGGTTGAAAATTTTTTATTTTGTTTTGCTCGGCAATTTTCTTAACAGCTGATTTTGAGATTATTTGTTTGCGTCCGATTTTTTTATCAGCTTGGGTATAAACCGAAATTATATTAAACTTATTTTCAATAAGCACATCTAAAATACCCCCCGCAAATTCCGGTGTTCCCATGAAAAGTATTCTAGGTTCAGATGAATTTTTCATAGCCTCTTTTTTTACGAACTACGAAATAAATACTAAATACGAAAGTACGAAAATGGAGCCTAGATGTTTCGTATTTCGTTAATTTCGTAGTTCGTAAATATTATCTGTCTATAAAAAGCACTCCGTCTAAATGATCAATCTCGTGTTGCATTGCCCGAGACAAAAGTCCCTCTGCTTTTATAGTTATTTTTTCTCCTTTTTTATCCAAAGCTTTCACTGTCACCTTTTTACATCTTTTAATAGGAATAAATTTCCCAGGAAAAGATAGACAACCTTCTTCGCAAACTTCTTTTCCCCAAGATTTTCGAACAATTTTTGGATTAATTAGAATATGTGTTTTACTTCCAGAACCTCTTTCATTTTTTACCACACAAAGTTGAACTGACACGCCCACTTGTGGAGCAGCTAGACCTAAGCCATTGACTTTTTCCAATGTTTCCAACATATCTAAAATCAAGCTCTTGATTTCTTTGCTTTTAGGATCTTTTACTTTCTTCGCTTTCTGGCGAAGAATAATATTTGGGTAGGTTATTATTGGTAGAATCATATTAGGGATTAGAAATAGGTTGTTTGAAAATAGAAATTAGGTCAGGAAAGTAGAAAAAAGAAAGCAGTAAAAATCCAATTTCCAATTTCTATTCTCTTGAACTATTTTCTATTATCTTCTTAACTTTTTTTCAATTTTTTAAATAACGCTAATCGGGTCTCTATCGATTATCCAACCCGATTTAAGTTTTCTAATTTCTTTTTCTAATTCAATTGGAATTTTATTTTTAAATTTAATGATCATCTGTTTTCGATAGCGCCCTCTGATTTTTGAGAGCAGGGGAGTGTGCGGTTCGGATATCTTGATATTTTTTAGCGAGGATAAATTTTCAAAAACTTCCAGTGTTTCTTTTTCTATTTTTTCAAAATTATAATCCTGAAAAACTAACTTTATAATCTTCCCAAAAGGCGGAAAATTCAACGCTTTTCTTTCTTCAATTATTCTTTGAAAAAAAACTTCGAAATTATTTTCAGCTGACAATTGAATAATTTTATTTTCCGGTTGAAATGTTTGAATAACTACCTCTCCAGGGAAATGCGCACCAGGGCGATTCACTCTGCCAGCAAGCTGGGAAATCATCTGAAAAGCCTTTTCCTCCGCAAAAAAATCAGGCAATGAAAACAAATTATCTACATCTATTATACCAACTAATGATACGCTCGGCAAATCCCATCCTTTGGAAATCATCTGTGTTCCAATAAGAATATCCGCTTTACCTTGGGAAAAAGAATCATAAATTTTTTCATGAAAATTTAGTTCTTTTGAAGAAGTCGTATCGGCCACAATTATTTTGGCCGAAGGAAACAAACTTAAAATTTCTTTTTCCACTTTTTGTGTTCCCAATCCAACATTTTTGAAACTTATTCCGCCACATTTCTCACATTTTGGAAAAATACTAGTTTTGTAATTACAATGATTGCATTTATAGAATCCGCCTTTTTCATAAACAAGTGCCCGCTCACATTTAGGACATTTGAGCACTGTTTTGCACGCTTCACAAATTGAAAAGCTACTCATTCCTTGACGATTGATAAATACAATTATTTGTTGTTTGTTTTTTAGCGCATATTCAATTTCACTTTTCAATTTTTTTGATATACAAGAATAGTTCCGACTCCAGCGTTCTTTTTTCATATCAACAATAATTGCTTGTAATTTGTAATTTGTAATTTGTAATTTGCTTTCTTTTAATTTTAAAGTAGGCAATAAAAGTAGTTTTAAATCATTCTTTAATGTTCTAAAATATGATTCTATTGATGGCGTAGCACTGCCACGAACAATTTTCGCCTGATGAATTTCAGCCAATTTTTCTGCCACCGTTCTAGCATCATAGCGCGGATTCATATCCCACTGTTTGAAAGACATATCCTGTTCTTCATCAATCACAATTAGTCCTAATTTTTTAAAAGGCGCAAAGACCGCCATGCGAGTGCCAAGAATAATTTTTGCCTCACCCGATTGAATTTTTTCCCAATTAGAATAAAATTGGCCTTTGGAAATATTACTTGAAAGAACAACGATTTCTTCCGATGAAAAATAAGCGCCATATCTTTCCATAGCCTGCGGAGTTAAAGTTTTTTCCGGCAGTAAAATTAGAAATTGATAATTTTTATTTATTTTTCTTAATTCAATTATTGAATTTATATAAACTTCAGTTTTCCCAGATCCGGCCGGACCAAAAAGCAAGTAATTTGTAATTGGTAATTTGTAATTAGCAATTTTTTTGACAGCATCTTTTTGCTCTTTTGTTAATACAATATTTTCTCCTCTCCCTTCGGAAGAGGATGTCCGAAGGACAGGAGAGGGAGCTTTACGTGATTTCATACGCTTCGGCACAAAACCTTTCATCACCACACCCAATGGAGAAATATAATAATCGGAAATAAATTTTGCCAATTCTATTTGGCTATCAGAGAGAAAATTTTCAGCAATTATTTTCTCAACTTTTTTGAGTTCAATATTGCCCAATCTTTCAAAATCATTTTTTGTACTCAAAGCAATACCTTCAACACTTCGATGAAAGAGGGGAATTGATACTAAAGTTCCACTTGGAATTTCAACATCTGACAGATAGGAAAAAGACTGATGGGAAGACATCGGAATTTTTGTCAGAGGAACGACATCAATCAAATACTTGTTATTTTCAGCTTTCATTGATATTATTGTATCACAATTCATTCTTATCTGTTAATAATAAAAAAACCTCTTCATTTGAAGAGGTGTCGCCCATAATTTCTCTACTCTGGCCGTATAAGAACTGCAATAAGTTTACTTATAACGGTTACTCGCAAAGTGGAGGAGCCAAGGGCGACTTCGACTCGTGTTGCACATATGATAGCAAAAATAGTTATTAAGTCAACTAATTTACAATATTTATGAAAAGTAGAATTTTTATTAGCCTTAATATCCCAGATAAAGCCAAGAAAAGGCTTATTTTAGCCACGGAAAAATGGCAGAATTTGCCCGTAAAATGGATAAGAGAAGCTAATTTGCATATTACCTTAATTTTTTTAGGCCTAATTTCCGAAGAAGCAATTTTGGAAATTTGCGAAAAAACGCGTGCGATTTGCGAAAAAGAAAATATTTTCGACATTGAATTTGACCAAATTGAGCTTTTTCCATCGAAAGAAGAACCAAAAATTATAGCCCTTACGGGAAAACCTAGTGAAGAATTGAAAAATCTAGTAAATAATATTGAAAAAGAACTTGGTATTTCTAATACTCCAAAAAAATCTTTTAGGGCGCATATAACTTTAGGGCGTATCAGAAAATATAAATGGGAAGCTTTGGAAAGCAAACCTGAAATTTTGGAAAAATTTCCGCTTAATCTTTCAATTGAATCAGTTGAAATAATTTCCAGCGAACTTAATGAAAAAGGAAGCAACTATCTAACTTTAGAATCCTGTCCACTAAAATAAAAATTCTATGTCTTTTATCTTTATAATAATATAATAATATAATAATAAAGCCTAAATTGACTAATACTACCTTATATGGTTGAATGGAAGTATTATATTTAATAACTTTTAAAAAAATATGGCGAAAGTAAAATCACATGAGATAAATTCCAAAGAACGATATAAAATAATTGGTAATTTTTTTGATATTATTGCCAACCTTAAATCAAAAAAAGAAGTTGTGGATTTTTTTGTGGGACTACTTACTCCAAGTGAGAATCTAATGGTTGCCCGAAGAATTCAAATTGCGCAATTACTTATAGAAGGGGAGAGTTATGAAACTATAAAAAATAAATTGAAAGTTAGTTTTCAAACGATAACCAAAACAGAAAGATGGCTACATTCTGAAGACGAAAATTATAATAGCTGGCTGGCTAAATGCTTAAAAACCAAAACTTCAAAAAATAACAGGGAAATGGAAAGAGAAAATCTTTTAGATCGCTATAGCCATCACAGATTTATAAAAAATTTACTAAAATAATAAGCACTACCATAATAATAAATACTACCCTGCCTCGCCGGCTCGCCTCGCTAAAGCTTTGGCGAAGCGGGCAGGCGGGCATTCAACCATATATGGAAGAATTAAATAAAAATATTAAAGAAGAAGTTTTGGGTGTACGAATTGACAATTTAGATCGATTTGAAATTATAGATAGAATAAAATTTTTTTTGAGTGAACCAAAATTTCATCAGATCGCTACGATTAATCCAGAATTTATTTTGGAAGCACAAAAAAATCCAGAATTTAAAAATATTCTTAACGCAAGTGATTTGAATGTAGCGGATGGATTTGGGATAAAATTAGCTTTTTGGCGATTTGGAAAAAATTTGAAATGCCGACTGGCTGGCGCAGATTTGATGCTGGAAATTTTGAAAATCGCTAATGAAAAAAAACTAGGCATATTTCTGGCTATAAATAAGGATGGGTTAAGTAATTTCAAAGAAACTTGTGATGCAATATCAAAAAAATATCCAGAAATTAAAATTGGAGGATATGATCTCAATATATATAAAAACAATAGCACTTCCATTCAACCATATATGGAAGAATTAAAAAATTATAACTTGTTATTTTGCAACTTTGGAGCACCCTACCAAGAACTCTTTATAAATTCACAAAAATGTGATACAATTAGACTAGCCATGGGAGTTGGCGGAAGTTTTGATTTTCTTACTGGAAAAGTCCGCCGCGCTCCGAAATTTATGCAAATTATTGGCTTAGAATGGCTCTGGCGAATATTCCAACCGCAAGAATGGAAATTTAAAAAAGAAAGGCTCAAAAGAATCTTAAACGCAATTATAATATTTCCCTATAAAATATTTTTCAAGAAAAAATGATTCTATTTATAATTATACTAATTTTTCTAATTATTTTAATTTCAATAATAACTATGACAACAAAAACAACAAAGTTGATCAAAACAATTTATTTGTATTTGGTCGCAGTAGTAAGTCTTCTTTTTGTGGCAATCGGCTCTGGCAGAATTCTCAATATTGGCCTGAAATATTTTATTTTTCCTGAAGCGGAGAAAAAAAGCTATTTTGAATGCAGTCAACAACCGCCAATTTCTCCTGTGATTTCAAAAGAAGGAACCACGGAAGATCAAAAAGTTCAAATAGATGCGCTTCTTAAGGACTATGATAATTGGAAAGAAAACCAATCGGGCGACAAATGCATTGTGCCAGCCAGGCAAAATAATTTCATCGATTCTTTAACAATGGTAATAATCGCTCTGCCTATTTTGCTTATTCATTGGAATTTTATCAAGAAAGAGAAAGAAGAAAAAGAAAGTGAAATTGCTTAAGGTTAAATTTATGTCACAGCAAATTTTTTGGATTCACGGCGGAAATGTTTTTAATTCACATAAAGATTATTTGGAATTCCTTAAAACACGTGAAGCAACAAAGGAATATTTTATAGGAAAAAATAGATGGGTGCATCACTTACAAGCTGATTTGGGTGATGGTTATGAAGTATTCCTGCCTCAAATGCCATGCGCCACTTGGAATGCAAAATATAGTGAATGGAAAATTTGGTTTGAAAAATCATTTCCTTTTTTAAAAGATAATCTAATCTTAGCTGGAGGATCTTTAGGTGGGATGTTTTTAGCCAAATATTTATCAGAAAATGATTTTCCACTTAAGATAAAAGGAGCTTTTCTACTGGCTGCGCCATTTGATGATAAAGATAAAAATATAAACTACACGCTAGGAGATTTTGCTCTTCCAAAATCTTTGGAAAAATTTTCCACCCAATGTTCCAAGATTTTTCTTTATCACAGTAAGGATGACCCCCTTGTTCCATTTATTGATCTCGAAAAATATTCAAAGGCTTTGCCTAATGCTGAAAAAATAATTTTTGAAGATAAGGGGCATTTTAAATTAAAAGAATTTCCAGAGTTTGTGGAGAAATTAAAAAGTATAAAATAATATGAACAAAATCAGAACTAGATTTGCGCCGTCACCAACTGGATATATGCATATAGGAAATTTTAGAACGGCACTGTATGGATATCTTTTTGCCAAAAAAAATAATGGCGATTTTATCTTGCGCATTGAAGATACTGATCAAAAAAGAGAAGTTGCCGATGCGCTGGAAAAATTAATAGCTATTATAAATTGGGCGAGCTTTGAATATTGCGAAGGGGTCTATCTTGAAAATGGAAAAATAATAGAAAAAGGTAATTTTGGGCCATATACACAATCAAAACGACTGGAAATTTATAAAAAATATGCTTTGCAATTGGTAGAAATTGGAAAAGCATATTATTGTTTTTGCACGCCAGAAAGATTGGAAGAAATGCGCCAAAATCAGTTAGCGCAAAAACAAGCTCCAATGTATGACCAGTGCTGCCTGAAATTATCTTCTGAAGAAATTAAAAAAAGATTAGACAGCGGAGAAAAATATGTTATCCGGCAAAAAATAAATACCCAAGGGTCAACCATATTCAATGATCTGATTCGAGGAAAAGTTGAGATAAAAAATGATCTTTTAGATGACCAAATAATTTTAAAATCTGACGGCTATCCAACTTATAATTTTGCCAATGTTATTGATGATCATTTGATGGAAATTTCTCATATTTTTCGCGGAGAAGAATATGTTTCCAGCACGCCAAAGTATATCCAACTTTATGAAAGTTTTGGTTGGCAAGTTCCCGAAGTCGCTCATCTGCCACTTCTTCTTAATCCTGATAAATCCAAACTTTCTAAACGCCAAGGTGATGTGGCGGTGGAGGATTATATCAAAAAAGGCTATCTCAAAGAAGCGATCATTAATTTTGTAGCGATGCTTGGTTGGAATCCAGGAGAGGGAAGTACGCAAGAAATTTTTACGCTTTCCGAATTGGTAGAAAAATTTGATTTGGCTCATGTTCACAAAGCGGGCGCCGTTTTTGACATCAAAAAATTGGATTGGATAAATTCGCAGTGGATCAAAAAACTTTCCCTCGAAGAATTATATGAAAAATCTTTGGAATTTTTTGAGGAAAAAGAATTTTATAAAAATGCTAGCGAAGAAAAAAAATCTGAAGAATATATCAAAAAAATACTTTTTATTGAAAAAGACCGTCTCGCAAATTTGTCAGAAGTAGGGGAGAGTAACCAATTCTTTTTTCGAGATATAAATTTTGACAAAGAACTTTTGCGCTGGAAAGATATGTCGGACGATGACTTGAAAAAATCTTTGAAAAAATCTTTAAGCGTTTTGGAAAATATAATAGACGAAAATTGGACACGGGAGAATTTGGAAAAAATTCTGATGGAATCCGCGGGAGAAAATCGCGGTGAATTGCTTTGGCCACTGCGCGCCACTCTAACAGGAGAGAAAAAATCACCCTCGCCCTTTGAATGCGCTTGGGTGCTGGGAAAAGAAGAAAGTCTAAAACGAATTAAACAAGCTTTAGGAAAAATATAAAATGAAAATTAATAAAATAAAATTAATCCTCTTTATTTTTGCCTTGACTGGATTTTTTTCAGTTTTTAATATTGCTAAAATTTTTGCCAGCGATTGCGAAGATAAATGTGAAAGTGCTTATTCAACTAATACTTCCTTACAAAAAAAATGCGAGGATGATTGTGAAAAGATTGAGAAGTATGAACAACTAATCGAAGTTAAAACTAAACAACTCAATATTGTCACAAATCAAATTGGTTATATAAACAAGGAACAGGCGCAAAATCAAAAAACTCTTCTTGAAACAATCAAAAATCTAACCAGCATTTCTGAAAAAATAACTGCGCTGGAAAACAGCATTGAAGAAAAAGAAAAAGAAATTATCTATCAAAAAAAGATGCTATCCGGATTAATCCAATCCTACTATGATTATGACCAACAGGGGATTTTGGAAATAGTTCTTTTGGATAAAGCCCTTACCAATCCTTTTGAACAAGTAGATTATATCAGTCAATCAGGCATTAAGGTTTCTGACATTTTGAATGAAATAAAAAATAATCAGAAAGAATTAGTTGATAATCAAAAAGAACTTCAAGGATCCTATGAGCAAAGCGAAAAACTAAAAAAAGAATTGGAAAATGACAAATATGAATTACAATTAAATGAAAATCAAAAACAAAAAATTCTTATTGAGACTCAAGCGGAAAAAGAAAAATACGAAAAACTTTTGTCCGAAATCGAAAATGAAATTTATAGCTTAGAATCTGCTAAGTCAGTTGACTACAGTAAGCTACCAGCAGCTAAGGGAGGATATTTTAATTATCCAGTTTCTTCAGTAAGAATTACTCAAAGTTATGGCATGACTTCTTTTGCTAAAGCCGGAGCCTATGGCGGAAAACCTCATAACGGAATTGATTTTGGGATTAGCACAGGAAATAATATTTTTGCAGTTAGAGGGGGAACGGTTATTGGAGTAGGAAATAATGATATAGACGGACATAGATATGCCTATGGAAAATGGATTGCAATTGATCATAAAGATGGTTTAGTTACCCTATATGGACATCTTAGTAGCCAACTTGTATCTAAAGGCGCTAAAGTCAAGACTGGAGATAAAATTGGCAAGAGTGGCAATACTGGATATTCAACTGGGCCACATCTTCATTTTTCTGTTTTTGATAAAAAAAGTTTTGAAGTTGTTGAATCAACAAAAAAAAGTGGCTTAATGTTGCCCACAGGTGCTTCAATTAATCCAATGAGATATTTGAAATAAATTAATTTGCTGGCAATAGGGGAGAGCTAATCCTCTTTAATTTATATTTAAAAATAAATATCATAAAAATATATTTTTTTGGTTTAAATTTATATTTAGGAACTTCCAAAGCATTAGTTGGAAAAATTGGTACCGATTCAAAAGTATCAATTGACCAAATGATAATTTACAAATAAAAAATATTTTTATTTTAAAAAAATAAATTTTAAATTAAATTTATAAAAAAAGACATCTAAAATTGACTCAGGAGACTTATTACTAACTTAATAGATACATCTATGTATCTTAAGAAAGCATAATTGAATAATATACAGGGTCGTATAAGTATCATTGTGCGACACTCTACATATTTGTCTTTAATACTCCCCTTTAATAATAAAACTGCTTTCAATTAGCAGTTTTAAAATATCTAAAAAAATTAAACGGTATTTAAATTTTCTATTGTTTTTTTTTCTTTTGATAATCCTTTATCGCCTCCCTAAGACTATCGGCCGCCAAATTTGAACAATGCATTTTTATCGGTGGCAAACCTTCTAGGGCTTCTGCCACATCGTTTCTAGTAATCTTGGATGCCTCCTCTAATGTCTTGTTTTTTGCCAAATCCGTGATCATAGATGAGGTTGCGATCGCGCTAGCGCATCCTAGTGTCTCAAATTTGATGTCATTTATCACTTCCCTCTTCTTTACATCTTTTTTTACCTTGATATAAATTTTCATCATATCTCCACAAGTTGGATTACCCACCATTCCAACTCCTGACGGATTTTTTATCACGCCTTGATTGTGTGGATGAGTAAAATGTTCCAGAACTTTTTTTGAATACATATTTTTTCATATAGCATAAAACATATAGCATGTAACAAGTTTTATTTCAAAATCCTGATTTAGAATCTTGTTTCATGTTTCATGCTTCATGTTTCATGCTCTTATAATAATCCTTAAGTACGCTCCCGGAAACTTTTCGGAGTTTTTCTACTGATCTTTTAATTACCTTCACGACGTAATCAATTTCTTTTTTGGTGGTATTTTTCCCGAGTGTCAATCGCAGTGATCCATGCGTTTCTTCTGGTTTCAAACCAAGCGACAAAAGTACATGTGATGGCGAAAGCGATCCTGATGAACAAGCTGAACCGGTTGAAGCAAAAACTCCTTCTGACGAGAGCATCATAAGCAAACTCTCCCCTTCTACTCGCGAAAAATTTACATTTACATTATTCGGCGATCTTTTTATTTTTGAACCATTCAATCTTGAATCTGGAATTTCTTTGAGAATTTTTGCAATTAAATAATCTCGTAGCTTTTTAATTTTTTCATTGTTAGTTGTTCTTTGATCATTGATCATTGATATCGCACTTCCTAATCCAACAATTCCCGAGGTATTAATTGTTCCTGCGCGCATTCCAAATTCTTGCGCCCCACCATCTTGAATTTTGGCTATATTAAGCCCTTTTTTAATATACAAAACCCCTACTCCTTTTGGTCCATATATTTTATGCGCCGACATTGAAAGCAAATCCACTCCCAATTTTTCGACATCACAATCAAAATAAGCCACTGCCTGTGTCGCATCTGTATGGAAAATTGGATATCCATTGCTTTTTGTTTCATGTTTCGTGTTTCGTGTTTCATGAATTATTTTTCCAATTTCCGCAATTGGTTGCACAGTGCCAATTTCATTATTCACATACATCACAGAAATTAAAATCGTATTTGATTTGATTGCATTTTTTATATCCTCGACATTGATAACACCATCTTTTTTTGGATTGATAAAAGTAGTCTCGATTAAATTTTCTTTTTCTAATTCTTTGATGGTATTCAATACGCAATGATGTTCAAAAGTGGTCGTGATGATATGTGGTTTTGAAGCCCCTTTTGAAGCCACCCGGTGGCTCAAAAAGCCACCGGGTGGCTTCTGGTAACACGCCCTTAATACTCCCTTTATAGCAAGATTATTCGATTCGGTTGCGCCACTGGTAAAAATAATTTCGTTCAAATTAGCATTAAAATATTTCGCCACTTGCATTCTAGCTTTTTCCACTGCTTGCGAGGCTTCTTGGCCAAAAAAATGCAACGAGGAAGCATTGCCATATCTATCACTAAAATAAGGCATCATTTCTCGCAATACTTTTTTATCTACAGGCGTAGTTGCCGCGTGATCGAGATATACTTGTTTATTCATAATTATTATATTTGTCATCCTGAACTCGTTTCAGGATCTTTATTAAAATAGATGCTGAAATAAATTCAGCATGACACCCCTAAATTACTTTATTAAATCACTTAATTTTATTCCATACAAAGTTTTTCTAATTTGCTCGCCTAATTTTATCCACACAAAACTGGAAGCGCACTTTTTCATCGCCAAGCAATGTGTTCCTTGGCATTTAGCCGTCATTGGTCCTTCCATAATCTCAATAATCTCCCCCGCGGAAATTTCTTTCGGTTTTCTCGCCAAAATATAACCGCCGTTTTTCCCCTTAATACTCTTGACTAAATCACTCTTTCGCAGATCTCCAATTAATCTTTCCAGATATTTAGCCGAGATTTTTTCTTCTATTGATATCTCTTTTATATTCTTAATTTGAGGATAATTGCGCGCCAAATTAACTACTGCCCGAAGCCCATACTCCCCTTTTGTTGATATCTTTAACATTTGTTTATTCCTACTAATTTAGTATGCTTTAATTATAGCGCCTTTTAAAAAACTGTCAATACTTTGTATAATTAAAAAACCTTCTTGTATAAACTTATACAAGAAGGTTTTTATGGAAACACCTATCATGTCATGTGTGATTATTCCGACTGAATAAATTGTATTTCCTCTATTTCTTTAAGAAATTCATTGAACATGTTTCTGTATGATTCTGCCAACATCGATCTGGCTTCTTCATAAGACAAGCAACTTCCCATGGAAAAATCCATTATGATTCTTTTGGGATCTTTTAGTTCATGCCTTTTTCTTAAACCTGCTTTCACAATTTCTTTTAACATTTTAATTGATTCGTCGCGATTATCATCGGCCATGTTTTTTCTCCTTTACTAAAGATTAAGGAACAATTGAAATAAAAAAATATTAAGTATATAATATAGAAATAGATATAATATGTCAAATTTATGCGTATATCATACTCGGCCTTTGATGCCTATCAGAATTGTCCACTGAAATATAAATTTCAAAATATTGATCGAATCAAAGTTCCTAAATCCAAGGAGGCGGTTTTTGGTTCGACAATTCATGAAACAATGAAATTTATCCACACACCGGGAATTCTCTCCCCTACCTTGGATCAAGCGATGGAACATTTTTCCAACTCTTGGAATCCGGCCGTGTTTGATTCGCCGGATGAAGAACGGGCAGCTTTTTCTCAAGGAGTGAAAATTATCCAAGATTATTATCAAAAAAATAATCCGGCAGATTTCAACATTATCAACTTGGAATCCCGTTTTCAAATTGAAATTGGTTCTGAAAATGATCGGCATATTATTTCTGGCATCATTGACCGCATAGATAAAACTGAAGATGGTTTTGAAATTATCGACTATAAAACTACCAAGAAAATGCCTAATCAAGAAAAAGTTGACAACGACATTCAGCTTTCTGTTTATCTGCAAGCTTTTCTTTCAAATTATCCCAAAGAAATAAATAATTTAGACAAAATAAAAGTTAGTCTATATTTCCTAAAGCATGGAGTAAAGCTTTCCGCCACAAGAACATTGGAACAATTGAAAAAAAGTGAACAACTGTTTTTAGACACGATAAAAGTCATTGAAGCGGGCAATTTTGAACCGACGATGTCCCCTCTTTGCGATTGGTGCGGATACCAAAATCTTTGCCCAATGTGGAAACATAAATTCAAGGAATTGCGACACATTGACACAGAGGAAATTAACAAATCAATCGAAGAATATATTGACCTAAAATCAGCGATAAATATTACCAAAGATCGCTTGGCGAAACTGCAAGAGGATATCTTGAGCTATATGGATCAAGAAGGCGTGGAGCGAGTTTTTGGGCCACAAGGCGTCATTGCGAGGTCACTTCGTAAAACTTATAAATATGACGAGAAAAAACTCCGCGAAGTTTTGGAACCACTAGATCATTGGGAAGATGTGTTGAAAGTAGATGGCATAGCACTTCGAAATATTTTAGGCGTCTTACCATTTGATGCCAAAAAAGAAATTGAAAAAGCCAAAATTCTCGACAAAGAAACTAAAAGTTTGAGTGTGAAGAAAAAATGACAACCTCAGTTGTCATCCTGAACAAGTTTTCAAGATCTTCAACCTCAGCTGTCATCCTGAACTTGTTTCAGGATCTCTATTAGCCTATGAAACAATATTGCGTTTATATTATTACCAATAAATTAAATAAAGTTCTTTATATTGGATTTACTGGGAATTTACCAAAAAGAATTTACGAACATAAAAATAAATTAGTAAAAGGATTTTCTGAAAAATATAATTTAACAAAGTTAGTTTATTTTGAACAAACAACCGATGTTTATTCTGCTTTATCCAGAGAAAAACAACTCAAAAATTGGCATAGGGACTGGAAAATAAACTTAATAACTAAAAATAATCCAGCTTGGATAGATTTGTATGACACACTATTAGATGCTGAAACAAGTTCAGCATGACAGTCTTTTTTATCTCATCATCCTGAATTTGTGTTTTTGTCATCCTGAATTTACTGTGCCTCGCCGGCAGGCGGGTTTCAGGATCTCCATAACAATTCATATGAAGAAACTAACAACCTTTCTCAAAAAATTCTTTCTCATCGATGACACTCCACATAAAGTTGCTGCGGGAGCGGCCTTGGGAATTTTTTTGGGAATTATTCCCGGCGGAATTTTGACCGCCATCGTAATCGCTTGGATAATAAGAGTAAACCGTTTATCCGCTGTTGCCGGAGTATTAGCGACTAATTTTTGGACATCAATTTTAATTATGCCCTTTGCCGCTAAGCTTGGATGTCTAATTTTTGGAGTAAATTCAGAGGATCTTATTAAAAATTTCAACCAAAGCTATTCGGCAGATCTAAAATATTTTTTTTCCGAAACTATTATTTTGAAATTATTACTACCTTTAAGTGTCGGCTTCATAATAATCGCCGGCGCAATCGCCTTGGCTTTTTATTTCTTGATTTATTTTTTATTGAAGTATAAAAAAGTGAGTTTTAGGTAAATTAAAAGGCATATGCATTTATTTTTGAAAAAAATATTTTTTTATTAAAAAAAGAAAGGGCATGCTAATAAGATAACTGCATGCCCCCTTATATTTATCAGAGGACTTTGTCCTCATTTTTTTGAGCCCCTTGAATCAAACTGGCCTGGCTTAATCCAGGGGGCTTTTGTGATTTTCTCCGACCGCGTAGCCGTTGTCGAACTCTTAGCTTCAAAGGCAGAATGCACTCCGCCTAGGCCTCGACGTACGAATCCTACATAGTCAATCGGACATACCCCTGTGTAGTTTACCCAAGCAAACGGGACGGCTACATTTTATGCTAGAGCACAAAAAAATATTTGTCAACAGAAAAAGGTTTTTTTAATTCACTATCTCCTTTATATCTTTTTTTATCTCATCATCTATTTTATCTGGCAATATATCGCTCTGCGGATTGTGTTTTGTAGCTTCATCGTAGATAAAATTGGTTATTTTATGCGTAATTAATTTCATATACGGACTGGCCATTATTTTATTTTTATTTGCATCAAAAACAAAAAATAATCCGGTTAAAATTATTAGAATTGCAAGAATTGTAATTATTAAAAACTTTTTCATTATTTTATCACCGTCCCTTGAAATTTTTTCTCCTCCAAAATATTTTTCAAATTCTTAAGATTCTTGCCCTCGGCGATGATGACTTCCAGATTATTCTCCTGGGCAAGTTTTGAAGCGACTGGATCAAAAGGCATATTGAGTCCTGGGTCCCAGCGATTGCCGACAATTTTCCGAAAATTTTTCCAGTTGATTTCTTTGATTATTTTGGCGTCCGAATATTTTTTCGGATCTTTATCATAAGCATATTTGATGTTGGAAAGATTGATGAGTTTTTTGGCGCCAAGTCGCTCGGCGATAATTGTCGCCACAAAATCTGTTGACCATCCCGGACGCCAACCAGCCGCCACCATAATCCCTTCGTCTTTAGCAAAATGACTATTCAAATTTTCTTTTGTCCTTGGATTTTTATTTATTCTTGGATTAGCGTATTGCCTGAAAATAGTTTTGATTAAATGCGCATTTAATCTAGTGGTGTGAATCCCCAACCAATCTAAATCGTCTCGAGTGAGTTTTGTAACTTTTGAAGCCGCTTGAGCGTATTCCCGCGCTGCATATCCCCCACCCGTGATAATGGCAAATCTTTTGCCTTTTTTAATTTCAGAAATTATCAACTCACGAAATTTTTTCAAAAATCGCCAATCGATGTGACGCGGAACAATTAGCGAACCACCGAGAGAAATTACGATGATATTATTTTTCATATTTGGTTGTCATTGCGAAGGAGCGTAGCGACTGCGGCAATCTCGTAACTTAATTCTGAGATTGCTTCGCTTCGCTCGCAATGACATATATTTACTTTATACAATTTTTATCCGGCAGATACCCTTTTGATTTTGCATCATCTTCGGAAGAAAAGCAAACACGGTTTTCCGGTTTGATAGATTTGGCATAACGACAAGTCGGCAGATGATATTTGTTAGAATTTTTTGACCCAACAAAGGCGCAATCCTTAGGTTGCTCAATAGCACTATTTTCACTCTTTTTCACTTCAGAGGGCAAATTTTGGCTCTGTGAAACACCTTGAACTGCCGAATTGCTATTATTTTCAATAGGCACTGCGTTCTCTATTAATTTTTCAATAATCACTGGATTTTGGGATAATTTTTGACCTTTCAAAATTCCCCCTTCAAAAGAAATTACCGCTACCAAAACAAAGCCCACCGCAAGAACTATTTTATATTCATATTTTTGCCAAAAATCTTTATATTTATTTATTTCCATTGTATTTTTATCAAAAACCTGTTTTGTCATTCCCGTGAATACGGGAATCCAGTCTTAAATCATTACTTTTTTACACTAGATTCCCGCATACGCGGGAATGACGTCAACTCCACGCCTGTTGACATTATAGCACAAAATTGATAAGCTTAATTGTACTCGAAAGCTTGGCTTCCCGCACCTATTCCGAAATTAGTTTTCTGCTAATTTTTAGGCATAGTCACGGAAACGCCTTCGGCTTTATTTGTTTTTATTATAAAGATTAATTTAAGAATAGGTGCAGGGACGCTCATAATTGTTCCTGCTCATTATATTCGCAGACAATTATGGCGCATCGTAAAGCAGGTGGTTCCACTCAACTGGGACGAGATTCAATTTCCAAAAGACTTGGAGTGAAAAAATTTGCTGGAGAAAAAGTCGCTCCGGGACAAATCATAGTCCGCCAAAGAGGAACAAAATTCCGACCAGGGAAAAATGTCAAACGCGCAGAAGACGACACGCTGTTTGCCATGAAAGAAGGCGTGGTAAAATTTAAGGCTAAAAAAGTCATAAAATTTACCGGAAAAATGATTTCCAAAAAATTTGTTTCTGTAGAATAAATATAGCTCACGAATTTAATCGAATGAAACCACTAAAGAATTAAAACCGCTGGCATGCGCTAGCGGTTTTAAATTTATTATTCGCACCCATTCGCTTTAATTTGTTTTAATTCGCGATTTACACGCTTTTATAAATTCAAAAAATAAAGGATGGGAATTTATCGGATCAGATTTGAATTCCGGATGAAATTGAACTCCTAGAAAAAATGGATGGATATTCGTCGGCAATTCAATTATCTCCATAAGCTTTCCATCTGCTGATCTTCCGGAAAAAATCAAGCCGGATTTTTTTAATCTTTCAATATACTCTGGATTGACTTCCCAGCGATGGCGATGGCGTTCGGATATTTTATTTTTCCCATAAGCTTGATAGGCAATAGTCTTTTTTTCAAGAACAGCTGTATAAGCACCCAATCTCATTGTAGCCCCGAAATTATGATCAGCTAAATTCTTTTTTTGTTCCGGCATAATATCAATTACCGGATTTTTTGTTTCCCTATTAATTTCAGTCGTGTTAGCATCTTTGAGTCCTAAAATATTTCTCGCGTATTCAACCACCGCTAGTTGCATTCCATAACAAAGTCCAAAAAAAGGAATTTTATTTTCTCGCAAAAATTGAATAGCTTTTATTTTTCCTTCAATCCCTCGTGAACCAAAGCCCCCAGGGATGATTACCCCATCATAATTTTTCAGCTCTTCCAATTTTTCCGGCTCTTTTTCGAAAGCCTCGCTATTCACCCAACTTATTTTTGGTTTTACTTGAAGTTTGTAGGCCGCGTGTTTAACCGCTTCAATTACACTAATATACGCATCTGAAAGCACAAAATCGCCTGTGCCAAAGTATTTTCCCACTATACCAATATTCACTTCTCCCTTAGGATTTTTGATTTTTTCCAAAAGATCATACCATTTTTTCAAATCAGTTTTTTTGTACGATAAACCTAACTTTTTCAAAAGCAACCGACTTAAATCATCCCGTTCAAAATTTATCCCAACTTCATAAATACTCTCAATGTCCGGAGCAGAAATTACATATCTTTCCGGAATATTGCAAAACATTGCAATTTTTTCTTTTCTTTTTTGATCAAGTCGCGTATCGCTTCTAGCTACAATTACATCTGGCAAAATTCCAGCGCTGTTAAGTGTTCGCACAGCATATTGCGTTGGTTTAGTTTTCATTTCTCCCACCTTGGAAGGAATTGGCAAATAACTCACCATTACAAACAACACATCGTCTGGATGTTTTATCTTCATCATTCTGGCCGCTTCCAAAAAAAGAATATTTTGATATTCGCCGACCGTTCCACCGATTTCAATCATCGTCACATCAGAATCAGCCTTCTTGGAAGCTTTTTCGATCCGTTCGATAACTTCCATTGGAATATGTGGCACAACTTCTACGCATTTTCCATTGTATTCTAAATTTCTTTCCTTATGAATCACTGTTTCATACACTCTCCCCGTAGTCATATAATTATCGCGAGGCAAAGTGATATTTAAAAATCTTTCATAATTTCCCATATCCTGATCAGTTTCATCACCGTCATCCAAAACAAAAACTTCTCCGTGTTCAGTCGGATTCATTGTGCCAGCGTCAACATTGATATAGGGATCAATCTTTATCGCCGTTACACTAAATCCACGCGCTTGAAGAATCGCGCCGATTGCCGAAGTTGTTATCCCCTTTCCCACTCCACTCATCACACCCCCAACAACAAATATATATTTTCTGTTTTTCATATATTACGAAATACGAATCTAATACGAAATACGAAATACGAAAAAATTCTTGTTCGTATTTTCGTTATTTCGTAGTTCGTAAATTATAAAAGTCGCTAAAGCGCGACCCCTAAAAATAATTTATTAAAACTGCTTAAATAAAACTAGGCTCCCTTAATTTCTATTTTTATTTTTTCTTTAATCTTTTCGGTTAATTTTATCTCAATTTCATATTCACCAATTTTCTTTATCGTCTCCTTAATTATAACCGAATCCGTTGAGATGTTCAAGCCCTCCTTTTCCAACTCCTCTTTAATATTTTTAGCGGTTATTGAACCAAAAAGTTTTCCTTTTTTTTCTTTGGCAGTAATGACTATTTTTTTGCCTTTAATCTTTTCGGCTAAACTTTTAAGCTCAATATTTTTGGCTAATTCAAGGCTTTTTTCGCGCTCTTTTTGAATTTCCATTTGTTTAATAGCACTTTCTGTAGCAATCTGGGCTATTTTTTTAGGAAACAAAAAATTCCGAGCATAGCCTTCGGCTACATCCTTAATGTCTCCTTTTTTTCCTAAACTTTTGATGTCTTGAAGTAGAATTATTCTCATTTACCCTGTTAAATAAGATTTGAATCTTGTGATAAGAGACAACTTATTTTAATTATTTATTACTTAGTTTTCATCCCCTGCTTGTTTAAATATATTCAAATCTAATTTTAATTTTTAAAAAAAAATTAAAATTTATTTAACAGGGTGAATTTTTTCCTTAATTATTTCCATCGCTTTTTCTAGTTGCGGGTCGCGTTTATTTTCATAATCTTCCGGCGTCATTTTGACTTCAATATCCGGAGAAATACCTTTATCCATAATATATTCTCCTTTAGGCGTGAGCCATTTGGCCACAGTAATTTTGACGCTTGATCCATCTGACAGATCAACCAATTCTTGAACACTTCCCTTGCCAAATGTTTTTTCACCAATTAAAATTATTTCCTGATTATCGCGCAAAGCTCCGGCTAAAATTTCCGAAGCGCTAGCACTGCCTTCATTGATAAGCGCCACCATTGGAATCGAACTTAATTTATCTCCGCCAAAAGTATAAATATTTTCTTTCTTGCCACTACTGTCTTCTTCCAAAACCACTATTTTACCTTTCGGCATCATCCGACTGGCAATGGAAATTGATTTATCCAAAAGACCACCAGGATTATCGCGAAGATCTAAAATTATACCTTTGCTTTTATTAGTAATAATCTTATTCATTGCCGAATTAAATTGTTCATCCACATCATCAGAAAATTTGATTATTTTTAGATACGCGATGCCATCATCCTTAAATTCTACCTTGGCGCTATCTAATTTTATCGTATCCCTAATTACAGTCACTTCCACAGTTTCCTGATCATTTTCATGAAAAATTGTCAGTTCAACAGAAGTGCCCTTTTTTCCCCTGATAAGATTCACGGCTTGATCAATTGTCAGATCCAACGATGACTTGCCGTCAATTTTCAAAATTTTATCCCCACTGCGAAGTCCGGATTTTTGCGCCGGAGAACCGTCCAATGGAGCAATAATAGTCAGAATCTCATCTTTTATTCCTAATTCCGCTCCTATGCCATCAAAAGAGCCGGCAATATCCTGCGAAAATATTTGACTCTCCTCTGGATTAAAAAAACTTGAATAAGGGTCACCCGTAGCACTAAGCATTCCATTAATCGCTCCATAAACCATTTTTTGCGCATCTAAATTACTTTTTTCCACATGCTTTTCCTTAACCAAATCCCAAACTTTCCAAAAAATGGCAAAATCAACTTTTTCCCCTTGTGGAAGGGCTTTATTTTCAACAATCGCTTTTTCCAATAAAACTTCCCTGTTTTTTGGATGCGTTTCATTTTGCCCCTTTTTATAACCAAGAAAAAAACTGATGATCAAAAAAATTACAACCACTGAAAAAAATACATACTTTTTAAAAAGCCAGAGGTTTTTCTCTAGATTTTCTTTTTCTTTTTTCTCTTTCTCTCCAATTATTTCTTGATTTATTTTTTCTTTAAAATTTTCTTGATCCATTTTTTATATCTTATTCGCATACTGCTAATTATGTTTTGGCAAAGGCTTGCCCCAATATTTCCAAAAATATCTCATAGCGCTTTTTATATGTAGCCAAGCCAAGCGATTGAAAAGTAAAGCCTGAATAACATTTTTTCCAACACTTCCTCGGCCATGATAATGATAAATTTCAGCATCTGGAAAATAAATAACATTGTAATCCTTTTCCCAAAATCTTCGACACCAATCAACATCTTCAAAATATAACTTAAATTTTTCATCCATTGGTCCAACTTTATCCATAATTTCTTTTTTGGTCATCATTGCCGACCCTTGAATCCAATCAACCTCCTTCGTTTCTTTGTGATCATAATCCCTCATTAAAAAATTATCTGAATGTTTTTTGGCAAAACCAAGTTTGCCCAAAAATGTCCGGCGATAAAGTATGGTTAGCGGAGTATAATAGCGGAAACACGAATCTTGCGACTTTTCATTGAAACCAATAAGACGCGGACCAACGATACCAACTTTCGGATTGTTTTTTAGATAATTTAATAATTTTTCAATGGAATCTTTTTTTATTATCGTGTCACCATTCAAGATAAGCACGAAGTCACCTTTGATTTTTTTGTATCCAGCGTTGACTGTTCCGCTAAAGCCGATATTTTCTTTTGCAGGAATAAATATTATTTGTGGATATTCTTCTCGCATCATCATTTCCGTATTTTCCTCTGTTTCACTATCTGCCACAATTATCTCATAATCAGATCCACTATAATTCTCCCTAATTGAATCAATGCAAACTTTCAAAAGTTGTGGATTTTTATAGCTAGTAATAATGATAGATAATTCCATTATTTTGGTTTTATATCTGATTGCGCTGGAAGGATAAAAATATCTTTTGCCGTTTGATGAATGCGATCATAATTTCCTCCAATTGGCAAAAGAATATAGCCGACTTCTTTAGGCATATCAGTTGGATTGTACAATAAACCCTCTTCACTGTTTTCCAAAACTCTTTGATAAATTTGCAAATTAGAAATATTTTTATAAATTTCATAAAATCTTTGCATTTCCCAAAGCTCCATATCGGTTCTCACATTGTCGCCCAAAGCATTTAACAGAGCATTTAATTTGGAAAAATCAGTGAGCGTTCCAACGCTTAACATTTTATCTTTGACTAATTGAATTATTATTTGTTGCCGTTTAGCTCTTTCGAAATCGCTGGAAGTCGCTCGAGAACGCACATAACACAAAGCTTTTTCTCCGTTTAAGGTTTGTTTGCCAGATGGAAGACTAAAACTTCCTCCGCATTCCTTGACAGGATTAGTGCAAAGAGGATACTGGGCGGTGATTCGGCCGGTTTTATTTTTCTTAATTTCAAATTTTCCGGTTGGAACGGTAAAAACACGACTATCGCAAACATGCGGTTCATTGAACTGTACTGGTTCTTGAAAAGGTTTATCTAGTGTTATATCCACTCCACCGATAGCATCAATAATCTGTTTGAAGCCAGCAAAATTTATACTGGCACTGTAATGAATCGGCAGTCCTGTCACTTCCTCGGCCACTTTTTTCATATCTTCTAAGCCTTGTTTTTTGCCATTTTCTTCGCCAGCCGCATAAACAGCGTTAACCTTGCTTTTATTCCCCCAACCAGGATTATTCACATACAAATCGCGCGGAATTGAAATCATTGAAGCTTTATTTTCTTTTGGGTTAATACTGGCCACTATGATTGTATCCGCCAAAAGCCCTCCTCCAGGGATATTTTCTCCACGCATTCCCAAAAGCAAAACATTGATTCTTCCTTCCTTTTCTCCTTTGATTTCATTATCAACTCCCGGAATATTTTTTACCAAAGACTGAAATATTCCACCTTTAGAAATCTTATTCAGTATGCCTCCGGTTTTCCAAATAAAAATTCCTCCGCCTAAAAGTAAAATTATTACAATAATCGCAAAAATCTTAAACCATCTTTTTTTATAAAATTTTTGTTGACTTTTCCCCCTTACATTATAATCGTTTTCTATGTACGCCATTTTTTTATTTTATTTAATTTAAATTAATACTGCCAAATCATCGATTCGGCAATTGTTATTATTTTACTTATAATTTTGCATTTAGTCAACCAACCATCTGGGAAAAAATTTCCAGCATTTTTCGGGCGCTTTTTTCCCAAGAAAAATTTTGGGCTTGAAATTTTCCGTTTCGCGATGCATTATCTCTCACAACTTCACTGCTAATTATTTCTTTGATTTTTTGCGTGAGTTCACCAGGGATTTCCGGCTTGAAATATAGCACTGCATCATCCGCTATTTCTCGGTGTGGCAAAATATCAGAAACTATTGTCGGCACTCCCAGTGACATCGCTTCGATAATCGGCATACCAAAACCTTCATAGAATGAAGGGAAAACAAAAATATCCGCCCCTTTCATCACTCCTGCCTTATCCTCTTCATCAATGTACCCAGGAAAAAAAACATCTTCCGCTAAATTATTTTTCTTAACCGCTCTGTCTATCAATTTATCATAATTATGTTTTTTTCCGCCAGCAATAACTAATTTAAGCGGATTTATTTTGGCCGTCATTTCCAGCTTCAAAAGAGCCATCGCTTCCAGAAGCGCCGGAATATTTTTTCTTGGCTGAAGCGTGCCCAGATATAAAATATAATTTGAGGGCAGTTTATATTTTTCTTTGATCGCTTTTATTTTTTCCACTGATATATCTTGCGCTGAAAAATCCGCTGAAACCGCATTGTGAAACCAATCTATTTTTTTGGAATCAATTTTATAATATTTAATTATTTCATCCTGCGTAAAGCGCGAAACTGCCAGAATTTTGTCAGCTCTTTTTAGACTCAATGGGATTAACTTTTTTAGAAAAAATAAATCCCAAAATTTGATAAATTGCGGATAAAAATTGAACGATATATCATGAATAATTGTGGCAATTTTTATCTTTTTCGGCACAAACCACGGCGTAATATATTGAGTAAAATAAATATCCACCAGATTTTTTCGCAAATATTTCGGTAGCGTCCAAAAATTCCAAGTAAATTTATTTTTAGTTTTGAGCGAAATTATTTTAAAATTCTTTTTATTATCTATCCCAAGACTTACTCCAATATACTGTAATACTGTAGTGTCGATTATGTCGGTAAATAATTTGTACTCATTTTCCATGTCAATTTTCGCTAAAGTTTTAGTCAAATTAAAAAACACCACTTCATCACCGGTTCTCTTTTTGCCAATATTTCGAATGTCGATGCCAATAATCATAATTTTAATTTACGAACTACGAAATTAGCGAAATACGAAACGCTTATGCTTCCATTTTCGTACTTTCGCCCGCCTCGACTCGCGGAGACCGCTTGTCGACGCGAGGCGGGTATTTCGTATTAATTTCGTAGTTCGTAATCCCTAGCCAGAGCCACAAAAATCCTAAAAATATTCCCGCGTTGAAAAGATTGGGAATGATAATTGCAAACCAAGAAATAATTATAAATAATCTGAAAATCTTTTCTTCTTGATTTTTAGCAAAATAATATTTCCTTATTGCACTCACTAATATATACGATAGCATAATTACGAAAGACGCAAAACCTAAAATTCCGCTACCCAGCCAAATTTCCAAAAATATATTGGAAGAATTTAGATCTACTCCCCTTTCGTCTTGGCCCAAAATTTTGGAAATATTCCCCCAACCAATTCCCAAGATTGGATGATTTTTTATTTGTTCCCATGATTTTTGATAAATTTGCGCTCTTATGCTGACATTCGGGTCTTTACGATAAATTTCGGAAATATATTTTCCTTGATTTTTTTCAAAATTTATTTCTTCTAAATTTATATGTCGGCAATTATATTTTTCCAATTCAGAAATATCATCAATTTCTTTTGGTAGGGAACGCAAATTTGCGTTCCTTGAATCGCAAGCAACAGTAATTTTTTGCATTCCCGATCCAGTTGACTGAATACGATTAAACAGTTGAAAATTAGTCAGATGAAAAATATAAACTGCGCCAATTGCAACTAACAGTGCCAAAAATATAATAATTTTAATTTGAATAGTTTTTTTCCACTGCCACCCCGCCTCATCGGCGGACAAGTTATTTGATTTTGATTTTAAATTTGAAAAAATTACAAATAAAAATATAAATGTCATTGCAAATGCTCCGAGCCAAGCACTTCTGCTTACGGTTAAAATTAATAATATAAAAGATAAGGTTAAAAATATAAATAAGCCCGTCATCCTGAGTGAATGCGAAGGATCTGCGAATTGTTTAGTTTTAGTATTATTAAATAGTAGATTCTTCGACTCCGCTTCGCTTCGCTCAGAATGACAGCTATAAACTAAGCCATATAGAACAGATATAACTAAAATCAAAAATATTCCCAACCAATCCGCCTCCGAAAAAGTTGCATTCGGTCTTCCCGGCATTGTTTGAAATCCATTCAATCCTCGCAAAAACCAAATATTTTGCCAAATGCCATAAAGCACGACAACGACTGCCGAACTTAGAAAAAAAGGAATAATTTTTTTCAAATCTTCCCAATTTTGAATATAATTTCGCACTAAAAAATATAACGCAGAAAATGTGGCCAATATTATCGCCAAGCGTAGAGACGCAAAATTTTGCGTCTCTACGATAGCAAAAAATGCGCTTAAAAAACTGGAAGTTGTTATAACCAAAATCAAATAATCTATAAAATTTAATTTTGCCAATTTGAAATTTAATTTTCCAGAAAGTAATCGAATTATAATTGCCGTAATTGTTAGCGCGCCAATAAATTGATAGGGACGAATCGCAATTCCTATTTCTGTTGGAGCTAAATTTATATTTTCCAACATAATTGTCCCGACAAATATCAAAAAGGCCCACCCAGGACGATACAGTGCCAAGCCCAAAACTAAAATCGCAAAAAAAACAAAATCCCCCATTCGCAAAGGAATAATTTTCAAATTATTGCAAACTATCAAAACAAAAACCAACACCACATTCGCCAAAAGAAGCCAACTTTTGAGCTTGTTGAGATTATTGACAAATTGTTGGAAAAATGATAGCATATTATATTGAAAATAAAAATTATTTTAGTACCTAAAATCAATCATGAAAGGAGGTGACATACAACTTGGAAAAAATACGTGTTAAATTTTTTTCAACAGATAACAGTGATCTTAGCGTCATAGAGAAAGAGATTAATTCTTTCATTGACGCTATCGAAGCAAAAGGCTCTGAGGTACTGGATATTCAATTTTTTACAGTACCAATTTCTACAAAACAAGAAACCATTATTCCTGGTGATGGTAAGGTTGTCAATACTATAAGGACAACCGCAATGGTTAAATACATCATTTAACTATTCCCGCACCACCCCGCTTCTTCCGGTATTCCGGTCGGAGCGGGGCTTTTTTTATTTTAAAATTACAACTTTGATTGTCATCCTGAGCGAAGTTCGTACTCGAACGAAGTCGAAGGATCTGTTTAATAATATTAATCGCAGTACTATTGAGCAGATTCTTCGGCTCGCTACGCTCGCTCAGAATGACAAATTTTTTTGTACTTTTGTATTATTTTGTACTTTCGTAGGAACTGATTATATTCAAAACTTTTTCCGTAAATTTTTCCCACGAAAATTGCTTGGCTCTTTCTATTCCTCGTGATTTTAGTTGTTCTCGTAAATCCTTATTAGTTAAAACATTTTTCAAAACCATTGCGATATCTATTGTATCATCTGGGTTGCAATATAGGACGCTGTCTCCACCCACTTCCGGCAGTGATGAAACTTTGGAAGTGACTACGGGCGTACCTACGCTCATGGCTTCGAGAATTTGCATACCAAAACCCTCATAAAACGAAGGGTAAGCAAACATAATAGCATGACTAAACAGCGCCGGCAAGTCTTTTTGCGGGACTTCGCCTAAAAGAATCACATATTTCGTCAAATTTAATTCTCTCAATATTTTTTCTATCGGCGTTGCCAAACTCAAGTTTTCCGGTAAAACCTTTCCATAAATCGCAAGGCGCGGAAAATCTGACAAAAAATTTTCTTTTTTGTTTCTTTCTAATAATAATTTATATGCTCGCACCACACCCTCGACATTTTTTCGCACTTCATATCCTCCACCCGCTAAGATATATCCCGAATTTAATTTGTATTTCTTTAAAATATTTCGCTCTCGTAGAGACGCAAAATTTTGCGTCTCTACCTTATAACATTCGTCCACATCAATATATTCCGTCGTAATTCTGTCTGCACCAATATTTAGATGTTCAATCAAATCTTTTTCCGTTCTTTTAGAAACAGCGATAATCTTGTCCGCCTTTTTTATCCCATATTCTGTTAATTTCCAATATACTTTTTTTCTTGCATTATCCAAATACTTAGGAAATAATTTTGGAATAATATCATGCACTATCATAATGTGCTTTATATTTTTGTCATTGCGAGCGTAGCGAAGCAATCTCGCAATATTTAGCACAAATTTATTAAGCACGAGATTGCCACGGTCGTCTCGAGACTCCCTCGCAATGACAGTAGGACATTGGTACATACTGACAAAAACATCGCAACCGTCTTTTCTAACAAGGCGGGGCAAAAGAAATTTTTCCCACCAAATTTTTCGAATCAAATCATCACGCTTATAAATTGGCAAAAATATTTTTTTAGTAAAATTTTTAGGAAGCTTAAGATCCTTTGGAATTTCTTCCTCCAAGTATAAAATAAATTCAATATCTTTTAACTTTCCTGCCTCGCCGGCTCGCCTCGCTAAAGCTTTGGCGAAGCGGGCAGGCGGGTCACTTTCAACTTTTAACTTGCTTAATTTTTTTAGAAAATTAAGCGTCACTTGCCCAATGCCAGTATACGGCTTTCGAAGATACGACGCATTGATACCTATTTTCAGTTTGTCATATTTTTTTCTCATTTTATTTCTATTACATGTTTTATGTTATATGTTATATGTTTTATGTTTCATGACTTCATTGTAAAGCCAAAATCGATTTATGTCATCCCCTAAAAACCTTTGCCAAATAATCCTTTTTGAGTTATACTGAATTTGTAGTTAAATTTAATTTTTAAGCCCTATATTTACTATGTTTGGTATTATTAAATTTGCAATTTGGATAGTTCTTTTTTTAGTAGCAGCCTATTTTGTGTTGAATTTTTTTGGTTATGAAGTAAACCGCGACTATTTTTCCGGCGCAAAAAAACAATGCGAGGAAAAAATGAAAGAATGTACAAATGAAGTTTTTCACCAAGGCGTTGATAATGCTAAGTGTAATTTTCAGTGCATAGATCCAAAATTAATAATTAAGAAAAAGTAAGTTACGAACTACGAAAATAATACGAAATACGAAAATACGAAATTGTCATATCTATTATGCCTTAATCGTATCCTAAGTGTTTCGTACTTTCGCTAGATTCGTAAGTTCGTAAATACTAATATGAAATTAATCATCAACATTCCCGCTTATAATGAAGAAAAGGATTTGGGAAAAACAATTCAAAATATCAAAAAAAGTTTTTCTCATGACTTCTATTCTAATGAAGGCGCCGTGATAGATGAAAAATTAATCCAAGTAGTGGACGACGGTTCAACTGATAACACTGCCCAAGTTGCTAAAGAAAATGGCGCGGATATTGTTGTTTCCTATAAACCTAATCGAAGATTGGCTTATTCTTTCAAACAAGCAGTGGAAAGCTCGCTCAAAAATGGCGCTGATTTTATGGTCAATATTGACGCCGACGGACAATTTGATCCCAATGATATTCCTAAACTTCTATTGCCAGTGTTGAAAGGTGAAGCGGATATGGTAATTGCTAATCGTTTTGGTGAACGAAAAGCGAAAAATATTCCTTGGGTTCGAGAAAAATTAAATAAATTAGCCGCCAATGTTATCAGTTTTTTCCTAAATTATAAAACCAATGACCTGACTTGTGGTTTTCGCGCTCACTCTCGAGAAACACTTCTTCGACTAAATTTAACTAATCTGTATTTTACTTATACTCAAGATACGATAATTGACGCTATTGGAAAAAATTTGAAATTGAAATGGGTGCCGATCACAGTCACTTATTTTGACAATCGCCAAGCCAAAATCACCAAATCTATTTTCAAATTTGTAAGCAATTCTACAAAAATTATTCTCAAAGCAGTGCGCGATGTCCGCCCGCTAAAATTTTTCGGCTGGCCAGGAATATTTTTTATGATTTTAGGTTTAATTGGTTTTATATTTTTTCTTTTTTTCTATTTCCAAGATTTCAAAATCCGACCCTATCTCAATTATATCGTTTTTTCCTCAATCTCCATGTTTCTCGGAATCCAATTGATCATTTTTGCTCTCATCGCCGATATGATAAAATCCACCCGCCAACTCACTGAAGAACTTTTCTACCAATGGAAGAAGGATAAATACAACAAGTGATGCTAATCCGCTAATAAATGCAAATCCACGAATTGCTAATCCTTTTTTATTCGCGATTAGCAGATTAGCATATATTCGTTGATTAGCATCGTATGATTATGAAAATATTATTTATCTCTCACTCCTATCCCCCAATCGTCGGAGGGGTGGAAAGTCAAAATTATAATTTAGCCCAAGGGCTTTCAAAAATTGCTACTGTTAAAATTATCGCTAATGGCCGAGGCAAATGGTGGCTACCTATTTTTATACCCATAACTTTCCTGCGGGCATTTTTTTTGATGATGAATTATGACGCTTGTCTTGTGGGTAATGGCGTTTTGGCGCCAATTGCATATGTTTTGAAAATTTTTCATCCTAAGAAAAAGTTTTTTTCTGTCGTACATGGACTTGATATAACTTTTGCTAATAAAAAAGGAATCTTACCAAAAATTTATAAAGCGATTAACATTCCCTCTCTCAAAAAACTCGATAAACTTTTTATGGTAGGAAATTTTACCATCGAAGAAGCAGTTAAAGTTGGAATTCCCAAAGAAAATTGCGTTTTCATTCCTAACGGTGTTTTTATTGAAAATTTAAAAAAGGAATTTTCTCGCCAAGATTTGTCTGTGCTGTGGGGTTCTGATACCGCTAACAAAAAAATTATTTTGCGTCTTGGCAGATTTGTTCCGCATAAAGGCACGGCTTGGTTTATAAAAAATGTTATGCCAAAACTCTCCGAAGATGCACTTATGATTGCAACTGGATATCGAGTGGCCAAAAACACCGCTGGCGATCCGGATAATTTTTCCGATTGCGAAAAGGCCATCCAGGAAAATAGTTTAGAAAACAGAGTAAAGTTAATGCCTAATCTACCACAAAAAGATTTGGAAGTGCTATTGAACACTGTTGATTTGGTTGTATCTCCGAATATTCCCTATCCTGAATCAGTGGAAGGTTTTGGAATTAATGTTATTGAAGCGGGAGCATGTGAACGAATAGTTATTGCTTCTAATTATCAAGGCTTGGCGGAAGCGATCAAGGATGGCAAAAATGGTTTTCTGGTTGAAAGCGAAAACACCGAACAATGGGTCAAAAAAATCCAAGCTATTTTTTCCGCTGGACCAGACTTTGCCAAAAATTTTGGCAAAATGGCTGGAAAATATGTTGAGGAAAATTTCACCTGGGAAAAAATTTCAAAGAGATATTTGGAAGAGATGGAAAAAGTAAGTAAATAAAAGATAGTTAATACGCAATTGTCATTCTGAACTTGTTTCAGAATCTTACAGAGTTTCGAGATGCTGAAATAAATTCAGCATGACAAAGATAAAAACACTTTATTATTTATGCTTAATTTTATTTTTAACCAAATATTGTTTTATATTTCTATCGCCGTAATGTTGTTTATTCCCGGTTATTTTTTGCTTTTGGCGATTTTTGGTAAATCAAAAATATTAAGCGCTCTAGAAAAATTTACCCTTTCTTTCGGACTAAGCATTATTGCTATTGATATAATTTTGATTTTACTAGACAAATTCAGGTTATCCATCAATGCCAATTCTATCTTGTTCTCTCTTATCGCTTTTATTATTTTATGTTACGCGGTATTTTTACTTCGAAAAGAAAAATCAGCAGAAAATTCGAGCGACTCCGATTATTCCAAAAAACAAACATCTCTGATAATTCTAATTATATTTTTTAGTATTCTAATTCGCGCTTTTTTTCTTTCTCACACTATTGCCCCAACAGGAACCGATCTTGGTCATCATATGTATTGGACCAAAAAAATCATTGAGACCGGAAAAATTCCCGCTTATGAAAAAATAGAGATAATCCAAAAAGACAATGTTTATTCTATCAGCCAACCGTCAGCTATTGATGATTTCATAATCGGCGAGCATTTGGTTTTTGCTTCCATTGGACTTATTTCAAAAAATGATGTTGCATCCGCTTTTCCTTCGATAACACTATTTTTGATAAATATTATGGGAATGTTTTCTCTTTTCATTCTAGCGGAAAAACTTTTTTCTTCTTTGTCATACGGAAAAAATATTGCCATCACGGTGCTGTTTTTTGTTGGCGCCCTGTTTGCTCTTTCTGGCTCACAGGGAAATTTCATTAGTGGAGGCGTAATTGGAAATCTTCTTGGCAATCTGCTTATTCCCTTAATTTTTTATTTTTTCTTCCGTGCGATAAGTGAAAAAAATTCAGCTTTTTTTTCTTTGGGAATTTTCACTTCTTTTGGCCTCGCTTATACTCATCACCTTAGCACTTTTATTTTTGCCTTTTCCTTGATTTTCGTTTTATTTTTTATTTTACTTTTCAAAGGCAAAGAATTTTTTTTGGAAATAAAAAAATGGCTGGCTTTGATTTTTTCTCCCCGCGTTTTGGCAATTATTTTTTTGGGAGTTATTTTTTTCTTTTTTGTGAGAATGCCTGGCTATATTGAAAATCAGGCTGTCAAAACAATTGTCGGCGAACCATCCCGATCAACTAAGGCAGGGCTAAGCTTGGCGCAAATATTTTCCACCGTCGGAGAAAGTCGTGCCACCCTAGGAATAATTGGGATAATTTTACTGCTTGTTTTTTTCAAGAAAAATAAATATCAAAGCGCTTTGATTTTAGGCTGGTTTTTTTCAATTTTTATCATGTCTTGGAAGCCGACACTGCTCCACATTGACATTCCTTCTTCTCGCATCGGAAATTATTTGATTTTTCCTATTATTCTTGCCGGGGCTTTTGCTATAAATTGGATTTTTGAAGACCGCCATTATTTGAATAGAAATTGGAAATTGTCCGCTTTTTTAATTTTAATACTGTATGTTTCGACCGGTGGGTTTATGTCCGAAGCGCAATCGATCAATCCAAAAAAATCTAATTCCAATTTCATTGAAACTTTCGCTATCTCGAAATACTTAAAGCAAAAAACAACCGCCGAAGATATTATTCTAAAAGACCATAACTATGTTTCGGCTGATTCTTGGATGAAAGTTTTTCTAATGCGCGATTACAATCTTCCTTTTACTAGAAGTTTTCTTTTTCGCTACGACAGCCCAACTCGCGAACAATGCACTCTTTGGATGATTTCTCAACCGAAATCCTCTGAAGCGAAAAAATGTTTCACCCAGACAGGCACAAATTTTATCATAATCAATCCTCATTATGACAGTTCACAATTTAGCGATTCTAAAGAATTTTGGAAAATATATTCTTCCGATTTGATTGGAACTTATTATAAACCTAAAAAATAATTTTTATGAAAAATAAAGCAATTATTATTACAACCATAATATTTTTTATTTTCAGCGCTTCTTCTTTGGCTTGGATTGAAAAAAAACAATCTGATGAAAATGCCGGAAAAAATTGGTGGGTGTTATATTTTGCCGAACCAAAAAATGATAAGCTAAATTTTATCATTGAAAATCACAGTGATGAAAATAATTTCCATTGGGAAATCCTATCCAGTAAAAAAAAGATTCAAGAAGGAGAAGCAGTGATCAAAAAAGGCTCGGTTTTGCAATTAAATCCTAACTTAACTCTCGCAAGTGAAAATAAAAAAATTACCATTTTGGTAATTTCGAAAGATGAGAAAAAAGAAATCTATAAAAATTTGTAAAAATAAAAACTCAGCAGGAGGGAAAAGTGGATAGGAGGGAACCACTGTCTCCTGCTGAGGAGTAAGGCAGAGGCGTTTTTAACAGCCTCCTAGCCAAATTGTTGGGGCCCGAGGGCGGATATGATTTGGATTCTCCTGTAATAGCTTGGAGCTATTCATTCGGTTTCCGCAGAAACCTACCAAAATCATTGCGCGTCCCTCGGGGAAATTGAGACTACTTTTAACGGGGCTTTTTCCTGTCCCGTCCACTAGGCAGTCTCGGGTTAAAGGTTCTAACTAAAAATCTACATTAAATTTTAAATTTTGTCAATATGAAAAAAATATTACTCGTTACCCGCCCCATTGCCCCGCCTTGGGATGAAGGTTCTAAAAATTTCGCCTATTACCTAGCCAAAAACCTAGTTGGTTTTGAAATTAATCTTGTGACCAAGGGAATTTTACCGAATCTTCCTCAAAATGTTGTTTCTAATGATATCTATACTACTTCCCAAGTTTCGGATTTTAATTTTTCGCAAAAACTTCGCGCTCTTTTTTTCCAATTTAAAACCAAAGGCCAATTTGATATCAATCATTATTTTTTCACGCCAACAAAACTTAATTCCTACTTGATTAAAAATTTCTTAAAATCTAAGCATACTAAAACAATTCAAACTATCGCTTCTCTTCGCGATGATCTCTGGTCGTCGGATGATATAAAAAATTTGATGTTTGCCGATCTTATCATCACTTACTCTGATTATGCCAAAAACAAATTAAATTCTCTGGGATTTCAAAATGTCAAAAGAGTTTATCCGGGAATCGATCTAGAAAAATATTACTTTCAAGAAAAAAATACCCAGCTTTTGGAAAAATATGGTTTCAAAAATTCTGATTTTATTCTTAATTTTACCGGCGAATATGTGCGACTTGGTGCGATTGATTTAGTCGTTGATAGTTTTATCGAAATTTCCAAAAAAATTCCCGAGGCTAAATTAACTTTAGCAGTTCGAATTAAAAATAGAAAAGACGCTCAGAAAAAAGAAGAAGTTGTGGAGAAACTCAAAAAAAATAATCTTTTGGAGAAAGTTTCCTTTTTTGATGATGGAAAATATGATATGCTGGAAGTTTATAATCTCTGCAATATCAGCATTTTCCCAGTGCAAAATATGCGCGGAAAATTCGATATCCCTCTCGCTGTTATTGAGGCAATGGCTTGTGAAAAACCGGTAATTCTAACTAATTTAGAAATTCTAAAAGAATTGGGCAATAATAATAATTCTGTTATAATTGAAAAAGACAATCTGAAACAATTGACTGACGCGATTTTTGATTTATATCAAAACAAGGAAAAGCGAATTTCCCTTGGAAAAAATGCTCGAAAATTTTGCGAAGAAAATTTCGACATCCAAAAAATTGCCGGAATTTATGAGGAAATTTATAGAAATTTATAATATGGAAAATATTTCTAAAAATAAAAAAAGTTTTCAAACGGAAAAAATGAAAGTGCCGGCTATTTTGTTTTCCGAAGAAAGAAATTTTGAGAAAAGCGATGTCTTGGAAGCGGTTGAAAAAATAGCTGAAAATAAAAATGTTTTTTGTAGCATTGCCGTTCTTAGCGAAGCTCACACCAAACCAAACATAGAAAATCCGACTGGCGCAATCGTTGCTTCAAAAGATATTATCCCGAAAATGTTAGACGCCGCTACCAATTGTGGAATGCGAGTTATCTTAACTGACCTATCAGAAAGCGAATTAACTGAAGAGAATATAAAAAATCTTTTCGCAGAATTCAAAAAAAATATTCCTTCCAAAAAGATTATTGGCACAAAAATTTCCAAAAAAATGGTAGCAGATATTTTTCGCCACGGCAGTCCGGCGCTTAAAAATACATTCCCTATTCAAACAAAGAATGAATTTGAAAATACTTTTTCCCAAGGTAATTTTTTTGCTAATCAAGAAATATCCGAGCAAGAAATTTCTGGTGCAATTCCAAAAATTATATCTTGGATTGCCAAGTTTCGCCTTGGGCTCCTTGGAGCAACCAATAGTCATTTCGTTTATCTTATGCGAGTATCAGAAATTTTAGATGAAAATTTGGCTTCAACTTTAGGAATCAGAAATGATCAATATGTTTTTTTTATGCATACGGGTTCAAGTATTGTTGGCCGTTACACTGCCTCACTCTATACTCAAAGAAAAATCAAAAGTTTTTCCCAAAAATTAATTTTATTTTTAATTAAACTTTTTTCCAAGTGCGATTGGAATGACAGCAAAAAAATAGACATCGCTTTTCGCGCTACGGGAAATTATGGTTTTGCTAATCGAACTCTGATTACTTGCGAAATTCACAAAGCGCTGGAAAAAATACTTGCTCGAAAGGTTTCAACGGAACTTCTCTATGACGCTCCACATGTCTATTTTGACGAAGAAACACATTTTGATCAAAAAGTTATCGTCCATCGAAATGGTGCTAATCGAGCCTTTGGGGCTTCCAAAATGGCTCGCCACGCGGTTTTCTCTCAAACTGGCGAACCAGTGCTAATTGCCCCTTTCGTCAAGGAAATCGCCTATATTGGCGTAGGCACTGATCAAAACGAAGAAACATTTTTTTCTGCTAATCATGAAATTGGAAAAATAACCGGCTTGGAAAATCCAAAAGAATACGCCGAAAAAATTGTCCAGGAAATGGAAGAAAATAAAATAATAAAAACTGTAGCAAAGCTAGAAACAATAACATTTTTAACTTACTAAACAAATGAAGACTATCAAAAATATCGGACTTAAAAAAAATTGCATAAAAAATCTCCAGAAATACATCTCTTCAAAAATAAAAGAGCGTGGTTTTGAAGATGAAACATTGCACGAAAGATTGGTTTTGCTCATGGAAGAAGTTGGAGAGCTTGCCAAAGCCTGTAGAAAAATATCAGGCATGAATATTGATAAAAATCAAGAAATTAAATTCAAAGTTGGCGAAGAAATAACTGATGTTATTAATATGCTTTTTGCAGTCGGAATAATTTTAAATATTGACATTGAAAAAGAATTTATTTTGAAAGAAAATAAAAATAATCAAAGGGAATATGAGCGTTCCAAGGAAAAAATAAAATCATGAAGCTTATCACAATCTCCGGCCTTGACGGCTCTGGAAAATCAACCCAAATAGAATTGATAAAAGAATATTTGAAATCGCAAAATAAGCGAGTATTTTATTTTCATGCCATTGAGTTTGGCCTTGCTAAAAAAATTAGTTGTCTTTTGGACATTCGATGTCCAATTGGACATCGAATGTCCAAGAAAGAAAAAAGCGTTACCCGCGCCAATTTTTTTCAAATATTTTTACGAAAAATATTTTTAATGATTGATCTTTGGCGTTTTAAAAAATTATACAAAAAACTGGAGAAAAATGGTTTCGATTACATTTTAAGCGATCGATATTTTTATGATTCAATAATTAATATTGAATATTTATCAGGCTATCCTAAGATTCAACCTTTGGCTAGCCAAAGGTTGAACCTTAGGCCTCCTGTTCCAAATTTGGCGATCTATCTTCAAACTGATCCCGAAATGATTATGTCTCGCGAACGAAAACCTGATCAGGGAATTGACTATCTTGAAAAGAAAAAAAAATTATACGAAACAAAAATCTCTGAATGGAATCTAAAAACTCTTGATGGTAACAGAAATAAAGAAGAAATTTTTGAGGAAATAAAAAAAATGATAAATAAATTATGATCGATAATAATTTAGCTAAAATTGGCGAAAAAAAACAATCTGTCACTTCTTCAATTTTGTGGTTGGCTATTGCAGAAATATTTTTCAATTTTTCCGGATATATCATCCATGCCTTTTTAGGCCGAATGCTAGGTCCCGCCGATTACGGACGCTATGGTCTGGTTGTAACGCTCACTACTATGATTATTATGCTCATCGGCAATGGCATTCCAACCGCCATGAGCAAATATATTAGTGGTTTTTTTGAAAACCAACCGGGACTGGTTTTGAGTGTCAAAAAAAAGGCGGCCTTGCTACAATTTGTCCTCATTGGGATAATTACGATAATATTTTTTCTTTTAGCTCCCGTGCTATCCTTTATTTTGCGTGATCCAACTCTCACTCCGCTTTTTCGCATTTCTTCTTTGATTATCCCCTCTTTTGCCGCCGCTTCTTTCTATCTCTACTATTACATCGGCATTCATCGCTTCAGTTTGCAATCTACTCTAAAAATAGTTCGCTCTTTCGCTAGGATAATCTTTGTCGTCGGCTTAGCTTATTTTTTTGGATTGAAAGGTTCCATCTCCGGCTATATTCTCGCTCCCGCTACGGTTTTTCTTACCGCTTATCTGATTGATAAATTTTTTATCAATCGACATTTCCCCAAAGATAACAAGAATTTTTTTGATTGGAAAAAACTAGTTAATTATGCTTGGCCTGTGACACTTTTTATGATTTTTTATGAACTCCTGATTTCTTTGGATTTATATTTAGTCAAAGGAGTGCTGGCCAATGATCATTTAACCGGAATTTATAACGCTTCGCTCACTGTCGGTCGAATCCCCTATTATTTATTTTACGCGCTAACATTAGTGATGTTGCCTTCGATTTCTAGAACCACTTCCCAAAATAATCTCACAGAAACAAAACGGATAATGAGCCAGACTTTTCGATTGATGCTAATGATTTTAATTCCGATAATAATTCTTATGATTGCTTATGCCGAACCTCTCATTCAATTGTTTTTTGGTTCCCGCTACGCCGATTCCGTTTTACCAATGCAAATTCTCGCCCCTGGAGTTGGATTTTTGACAATTTTCTATGTTCTAAGTTTTGCTCTAAACGGAGCCGGCAAAGTGAAAATTCCAATGTACATTGCGCTTTTTGGAATGATTCTGAATGCCATTTTAAATTATATTTTGATTTTAAAATTTGGAATTTCTGGATCAGCCATCGCCACTTCTCTTGTTTCAGGACTGATAACTGTGATAATATTATTTTATGCGCTAAGATATTTTGGAAAATTTATCCAAATAAAAAGTGTTGCCAAAATAATTTTCGCCGGGATTTTAATGTTTTTTGTTTCGATTTTTTTCCCTCCGCAAGAATGGCTTTTCATTTTGTGGAGCGCTATCCTAACTGGAATTTATCTTTTTATCTTAATTATCCTCAAAGAGTTTACCCTTGATGATTTTAATTTTTTTAGAAAAATAATATTTAAGAAAAAATAATTTATGGATGATTTAGTTATTGTAGAAAAAAAATCAACCAAAGCAAAATTTCTGCCTTTACTTTTGATTTTACCGGCACTGATTTTGATTTTTTTCTCCCAATATCCAAAAAACTTTGCCACTTTTTTTGGCGCCGAAAAAGAAAAAGAGCAAGAAATAATTTTAACCGAAATTCAACCGGTGCAGGAAGTGCAAGCAGAGTCAGAAACACCCAAAGAACCGGAAATAAAACCAGAAGAAAATAACATTGTGCCAGAGGAGAGCAGTCCGGAAGAAACCGCCAAAGAGGAAACCCCCAAAGAAGAAGTTCCGCGTCCTGATTTGACGATTGGAATTATCGCTGACGCTCATGCCGGACAAGAAAAAGGTTTCTCTCATCTAAATTCAGCTATCTGGGTGCTCAAAAATCAAGTCCAGCCGGATATTGTCATAGATTTGGGAGACTTAATTGAAAGTCGCAATAAAAAAGATGGCTTTATCTCAAAAAAATCGGCCGAAGCGGATTATAGAAAAGCGCGTAGTTTGATTTCTGCTTATTTTCCGCTTTATTCTGTCGTTGGCAATCATGAACTTTTAAGTATGAGCAAAGATAATGTCAATAATATAACCGGTCAAAAAAATTATTATGCCATTACTGTTAAAAACGGTTATCGTCTTATAATTCTCGATGCTAATTATAACGACAAAGAAGAACACATTGACGCTAAACATGATGATGCTTTTATCTATACAGGCAATGTTTCAGAAAGACAGCTTGGCCTACTGAATAATGAACTTAAAAATAACGACAAAAATATTATTCTTATTCATCATCCATTGTGGAATCTGGAGAATAAAAATGATGTTTCAAGAATTATAAAAAAATATAAAGATAAAATTGTATTAGTTGCCAATGGCCACAAACATCCAGTCACACTTGGAATAATATCTTTTGGCGGAGTAAAAAATTATAACATTCCTTCCGCCTACCATCAGAGAACAATTGCCGTGGTAAAAATAAACGGCAATTCAGCGACAGTCAGCACAAAAAAATATTAATTCCAACAATAAATTTGAACTCCGCCTATTTTTTTCTTGTCTACTGAATTTTCTTCTAAATATTTCAAAGCGTCTTTTTCTATGTCCCCTCTTGGATCGCCCGTTACAATCCAGCCACTGGGATTTTCTATTATTATTTTCTTTAATTCATCCAAGCTGATTTTTTTGTTCCATTCCTTATTGATAATTTTAGCCTGGGCGTTCTTGTAGTAGAAGCTACGAAAATTTCGCGTAAGCAAAGCATCACCTTCGCTCTTATTCTCCAAAAAATATTGAAAAGCTGATCGATAATCGGTTTTGGTTTCATCTTTTCGATAAGGGCTTTCTTTGGAAAAAAAATAAGCATAATTTGGAACAATTAGAAGTGTCAGTGTTAGCACACCAATAAAAACTTTTTTCTGATACGCGGGAAAATACTTTCCAATTTTGTCTGTCAAAAAATATATCCCGCTTGAAAGCAAAATTATCCCAAAAGACATCGCAAAGAAAATAAAACGCAAACCAAAAACTTCATTCCACAAGAAAACCGCCGAAAAAAGTATGCCCAAAAAACAACAAGCTAGCCAGATTGATTCTTTTTTAATTTTTGAATTTTTCTTGAGATTATAAAAACCAAAAACAATCAAACCGTAAGCTAAGATAATACTTGTATAATCTGAAACTATCGCCTGCAAATATCGCCATCTTGCGTGATCAAAAGCAATCAGATCTTTTTTGGAATAAAACGAATATACTTGAGGATTATTTATATACACTATAATAAAACCAAGCAATGTTAAAAATAAAATGACTGTATATTTATTTAATATGGTTCTTTTTTGATAAAAAGCCAAGCAAGATTGGACGACAAGATAAGCACCAAAAACCACACCCATATTAAGCGTAAGCGGATGCAGATGAAAACTCAACAGTCCAAAAAATGTTGCTGGCAAAAACCAAATTAAATTTATTCCAAATTTATTCCAAATTAGCTTGATGATTGCAATTCTGCCCGAATATTCTTCTTCGAAAAACCGAAAGAGAAACCAAGAAAAAAGGAGGAAGACAGGGAAAAACATTGCATACATTCGAATCATTCGATCAAAGGTTATCCCGGCGATACTCACTGTGAAAAGAAAAGCCGAGATAAGACCAATGGTTTTGTTTTTAGTAAAATAAGTAGCTGTGAGATATAAACTAATAATACTAATTATTCCCCAGATAACACTCATTGACCTCGCCGTTGCTTCTGTCAAAGAAAACCAATGGAAAAGTTGGGCTACTTGAATGCGATAAGGCCAAGCGCGCTCATCTCTTGGGGTATATAAATTATCACTCACTTGATCTAAATTGAAATCCCACGCCAGCCAATGTCCAGTCTTGAAATATCCATAAGTGGCGTTAATATCCAAAAACTCATCCGTCACAAATGGCTGTTGGCCAAGCTTATAAAAACGCAAAAAACCACCGAGTAATATTACAAAAAATAGAATTATCCCAATTTTTTTATTACTCATATTTTTTATTTACCCCATCGATAAATCGAGATTGTATTGGGGAAATTATCGTTTTCTATTTTTTCCAAGTTCGTTTCCAAATATTCCCTGCCTTCTTTGCAAACAGAGGCCTCATCTATTCTTGGCAAAATAAACCAACCACTTGGATTTTTTGCGATAGTTTCAATGACATCTTTTAAACAATCTTTTTTCTCAAACGGAAGTGCTTGAAGATCAATCACTTTTATTTTTTCTCCTTGCCAATAATAACTGCGATAAACGCGAGTGATAAAAACATCGTTTTCTTTCTTTTTTTCTAAGATATGAGGAAAAATATTCTTGAAATCTGGATAAAAAGAATTTTTGGTATGGACATAAATTTGATTTTCTTTTTTGAAATATGACCAATCAATCAAACCCAAAGAAATAACCAAAAAAATAATCGTCGCTAAAAATCCTCGCTTTTTGGAAAAATTACGCATATAAAAAGCTATCGCATACACTCCACAAGCAATCAAAATTATTCCGAAGGATTGGGCGAAATAGATATATCTTTGAGCAGGAAATCTTGTCCAAGTGAAAATAGCAAAAATTAGTGGACCAAAAGCGGAGAAAAAAATAAATAGCGCTTCTTTTTTTCTTTCTGTTTTTTTGAAAAGATACCACGCTCCAATAAGTGCTAAAATAAAACCGGCAACTGGCAATGAGAAATCAGTGAAATAATCGAAGAAATAATCTGAATTAAATTTGAAAAGTTCGACTTGCCGTTTAAATGATTTATAAAACTTAGCTAGGTTTGGAGTCAAGCTCACAATAAGATACGCCAAAAAAACAAGTGCCAGCGTGATGGAATATTTATTTATTTTCTTATTTTTCCTCTCCCACAAGAACCAACTGCAAGCACAAAAAGCAGAAACGGCCACAATAATACTCACCGAAAGCATATGCACATTATAACTCACAAGCCCCGTGATTATTACCGGCAAAAAATACAAAGGATTGACATTTAGTTTGTCAGCAACTAATTTAAAAAGTTTATTCTTGCCGATATATTTCGCTTCATAAAATTGATAGACCACCCAAGAGAAAATCAAATAAACCGGAAATAGCATTGAATACATTCGAAGACGCCGACTATAAACTATACCTGATTCGCCAATTGCGACCAATAAAGCTACCAAAAGTGCAATCCAATAATTTCCCGTAAACGAAAGAGTCACAAAATATATAGCTATGATACTCACAATCCCCCAAAAAACACTCACCGCGCGAGTTGAAATTTCTGTCGGTTCAAAAAATTTATACACCTGCGCCAATTGCCAGCGATAAACTTCCGCTCGCTCCGTGCTAGTTTTGTCTTGCAAGCTCGCCTTAAGTGGCTTATCACTTCCAAAATCCCATGCCACCCAAGTGCCTGCTTTGAAATAGCCATAGGAAGAATTGAGTTCAAAAAATTCATCTCGATCAAAAGACTTCTCGCCCAAATTATAAATTCGTAACCCTGCACCCAAAAAGACTATCAGCGTCAAAATAATCAAAAAATATTTTTTATTTTTCATACTTTTATCTTAAAATAATTATTGCCAACGATAAATATTAACCCCTTTTACCGTCGATGGTATTTTAATTAAATTTTCCTCCAAATATTTTCGTCCGTTTTTGCACACTGACAAATGATCAATTTCCGGCAAAACCACTATTCCGCTTTCATTTTCGGAAATAATTTTGACAAATGTTTCCTGGCAATCTTGTTTTTCCAAGGGCAAAGCTTTCACATCATACACTTTTATTTTCCAATCTGAAAAATAAAAACTGCGATAGGATCGCGTAATCATCACGTCTCTTGGTTTTAAATTATTTTTCACAACATCAAAAACTTTATTAAAATCTATAAAACCGGCAGTTTCTCTTTGCCGATAAAGATTATTTTTATCTGTAATATATGAATAATCAAGAGAAACGGCAGCTAATAACAAAACTGCCAAAGCGATGAATTTTCTATGATTTTCAAATTTTTCCGCCAGAAAATAATAAATGGCATAGATACCAATGGAGGCGAAAATAATCCCGAATGATTGGACAAAATAAATATAGCGAGAAGCTGGCTCACGCACCCAAGAAAAAATAGCGTAAAAAAGAGGAATGGAAGCGGAAAGAAAAATAAACAAAGCTTCTTTTTTGCGTCCAATTTTGAAAGCCAGAAATAATCCCCCCAGAAAAAAAAGTGCTATGCCAACAAATAAATATTTGAAATCAGTAAAAAAATATCCAGTGCTTCGGTAATTGTCCTGCCAGAAACTTACCGCTTTGTCAAAATCTTTATAAGCTTGACTAAAAGCAACTTTCAAGACAAGAAAGCTCAAAAAACTCAAAAGCAAAGTTAAATTATATTTATCCCAATATTTTTGTTTTTTGAAAGAATTAAATAAAGTCAAAACAGCACAATAGGCCACTAAAGAAAAAACGATATGCACACTCAACTCTTGAATTTCATAACTTACCAATCCAAAAATTGCCGTCGGTAAAATATAATTCAAATTAACTTTTAATTTTTGGTAAATTTTTTGGAAAAAAACTATTTTGCCTTTATATTCAGATTCATAAAATTTAAACAGTGACCAAGAAAAAATGAGATAGATTGGAAAGAGCATTGAATACATTCGCAAGCGCCGACCAAAAATAATTTCCGATTCACCAACAGAAACTAACAGCGCCGACAAAAGCGCAATCCAATAATTTCCCGTAAAAGAAAGTGTCACAAAATATATTGCAATGATACTTATGATCCCCCAAAAAACGCTAATGAGCCGAGCGTTACCTTCAGTCGGCTCCATAAAATTATACGCCAAGGCTAAAGGAATACGAAAAAATTGCGCACGAGTATTGCTATAATCTTTCTGCAAAGCCGATTCTAGTGGTTGATCCATATTAAAATCCCAAGCTAACCACTCCCCGGTTTTGAAATAGCCAAAAGAGGTATTGATATCAAAAAATTCATCCCGGGCGAAAGCCTCATTACCAAGCTTGTATAAACGCAAAAAAGACCCTAAAAGCACAATGAAAAAAAGCACTACGGTTATTATAACTATTTTTCTTTTTTCTATATTCATGTTAATATCATTATAAATAAAAAATTAAACATAATCAAATATTTTTGATGATAGCATGAAAAATAAATTTCTTACCAAGATTCCTCTGATCTTTTCTGCTTATATTTTTATATTTTTAACTGGATTGGCATTTTCGCTTCTTGTTATTTTTTATCTTCCTGAACATAAGAAATATTTTATAAAAGAAAACGGATTGGTTGAAAATTTAGGAGCCGGCTTATTTTTTTTGTCCGGCTTGATAGCGCTTTTCTCAAGCATAAAAATTAAATCCGGTAGAGCTATATCGATTTTTTATTCAATCCTAAGTTTCACATTTTTTCTAGATGAAATAAGCTGGGGAGTGGATATTTTTAAATATAAACCTTATAGAATTTTAGGAGTCAAAATTGACGCCATTCATGACTTATTTGATGTTTTACTTTTACTGCTATCCGTAAAACACGAATATTTTTTTTACTCCTGGCTAATAACACTATTACTTATTGGCTTAATCCTATTTATTTTAATAAAAAAATGGAAATTTATTGTTCTCTTTATTTCTAAAGAACGGGGTTATTTCCTAGGAATGATTGTTTTATTTTTCTTACTTTCGCTTGCAATTGATACACATAACGTAAAAATAAATGGCGCTAATCTTTTTATACTAGAGGAATATTTTGAGTTTAGCGCAGCAATGGCTTTATTTTTTCTTTGTAGTAGTTTTCCGATTAAAAGTAAGCCTCTTAAATAATTTTGTCGCGATCTTTTTTTTCTTTTAAATAAAATGGGATTGCAAAAAAGCTCACCAGCATTTGCAAAAATCTGCCAAATATGGCAATGGAAATAGCCGCTTCGCCATTGACGCCAAAGATACCAAAAAAAGTAATAAACGCCCATTCTTTAATGCCGATGTTTCCAATACTAACTGGAATCGAAGAAACTATACTAATGATTGAAATAGCAATCATAAAGTTGGCAAAACTAATTGGGATGTGAAGATCCAAAAAAAGCATCCAAGTTGCCAGTCCAACCCCCAAAAAATTGAAAAATGCTCCCCAGAATAATGACTTGAAAAGAATTTCATGCTTTTGATAGGATAATATCTCTTGAATCATTTTAGTTATTTTTTCCGGCAAGATTTTTTTGACATAATTCCAAATAATCATCTTTCTCAAAATTGCGATCAAAAAATTACCCACAAAAAAAGCAATAATCAAGGCGTTTGTGATTAGAAGAATTTTATTCCCAAAAACTGCTTTCAAATTAAACAGACTAGAAACTAAAATCAAAAGCATCACTCCAGCAAAGCCCGTAATACGGTCAATTAAAACCGTCGAAGTTGCCTCCATATATCTGCCTTTGCCAGTTTTCCCCAACATATATGATCTATAAGCGTCTCCCCCGATAATAGAAGGAAAAAAATTATTTATAAAAGCGCCAGTTAAATAAATCTTGAAGAGTTCTCTCAATTTAATACTAAATCCCTTGAAATTAGCTAAAATTTTCCATTTATAGGAAGATATTCCGATTCCAATTGCATAAATAAACACAAAACAAAACATCCACCAGATATCCATTTGCTTGAAATAAAACAAAACTTCTTTCCAATTAATTCTATACAATAACCAACCAATAAATCCTACGGCCACTAAAAATTTTAAAAACAACTTTTTATTCTTCTCGTTTGTTTTTTTTTCTTCAGCTATTCTTTTATAAAATCCGAGATATTGTTCAGCTACTTTCTTCCAGCTCAAACTTTGTGCGATTTCAATGCTTTTTTTAGACATTTTTTCCATCAGCTCCGGATTATTTATTATTTTTTCTATTTTTTCAACAATATCTAAGCTGTCTTTCATTTTAATATAACAACCGTTTTGATTTTCCTGAACCAACTCGCCAGATCCTCCAGTTTTTGTAGAAATTATCGGCAAACCACAAGCTAGAGCTTCCAACATAGTATTACTCATTCCTTCATTTAAGGAAGGTAATACGAAAATATTCGCTTTTTGATAATATTTTAAAGTATCCTTATGGGAAACTGCTCCAACAAAGTTTACCTTATTAGTTATCCCTAAATTAAAAGCTAGTTCTTCTAATTTATCTTTTTCATCTCCGCTACCAATTATCTCTAGCAAAATATTGGGATATTTTTTGGAAAGAGTTGCTATCGCTTCAATTAAATATTTCAATCCTTTTCTTGAAGTAATTCTGGAAGCTCCAGGAGTAATAACAATTTTATCCTTTTCTTTTGAAAAATCGTCTGGTTTGAATTCTTGAGTATCTACACCATTGCAAATAATATTTATTTTTTGTTTCGGATTTGATTTAAGCGCCAAATCTTTCAATCCTTGACTATTAGCTATAACTTCACTGGCATCTTTCCATATTTTTTTTATAAGTGGGGTAAGAACTCTATAAACAAAAACAAACCTTTCGGCATATCTTGGCACATCTGCCCCGCGTAAAGAAATAACATAAGGAATTTTATGTTTTTTAAAAAATCTCCAAGAAATAAACCCGCAGGGCACGCCAAAAAAAGAATGCGATAAATCATAATGATTTTTTCTTACAAGTTTTCTAGCGTAAAAATATGCTTTCCAAGAATAAATCAGCAGATCCTTTTCGGTTTGAAAGTGTAGATTTTCTGATTTATCGCTAATGGGAAGCTTGTGGATATTTATTCTTTCATCTAATTTCTCCAAATGATATTTTTTATCTGCTGAAGAAGTCACTAGATCAATATAGAGATCTGGAATTTTGGAAAATTCCTTGAGCAAATAGAAGGTTGCATTCCCCGCTCCTCCGCCTAAAGGTGGATATTCATAATTTAAGATCAGAATTCGCATACATTTTTATTGTAAATTCAAAAATTCGACTTCGGCTATCTTGTTTTTTACACTAATTATCATGTATTGTTTTTGATGATACAACGAAGGTATATCAGCATAATGAATTCCGACGAAAGAAAAAGTTCTAGCTCTGTTTTTATGACCATTAGAAATCAAAATTACATTATCTTGATATTTTTTCAAAAGTTTTTCAATTTCCAAAGCGTTTATAACATTATACAGTGGATGATGGATAAAAATGATATTACGATCACTTTTTCTAAGTTTTTCCTCTAGCCATATTTTTTCCTTTAGCGGAATATACCCAACATAAGCTCCCGGTTTTTGATTTTCTGGATCAACATCTTTTTCGGAACTTTGCCAATACATGGCATCCAAAATTATTATTTGATAGTCCTTTGCCATAAAAGAATAATAAGAATCAAAACCGGTTAAATCCTTATAGTCTTTTTTGTTAAAACTCAACATCTCATGGTTTCCAATAACATGATATCGTGGAATATATTTCAATAAATTGTCGGCTTTTTTCCAATCAGCTAAACCATCTTCTCTGGATT
>MFSE01000019.1 GCA_001784805.1 Candidatus Moranbacteria bacterium RIFOXYA12_FULL_35_19 | reverse complement strand
GGCAGGAAACTCGAACCCTGAATTTCCTTGCCAAAAATTTCCCTCAATCAACGGCTACCAAAGGAAATTTTTGGAGGAAATTAGGATTCCCCGCCTACCGGCGAGGCAGGTCAAACAAAAATTTCTCAAAAATTTTAATTCTTCAGTGGTTTCGATTTAATAAAAGATACTAATCCAAAAACGAATTGAAGTGAATGATAAAAAAAGTAAAAAAGTATTAATCGGAATGTCAGGCGGAGTGGATTCGTCTGTGTCGACGGCCCTGCTGAAAAAGCAGGGTTTTGATGTCAGGGGGATATTTTTGAAATTATGGAAAGCAAACGGAGAAGAGGAAAATAAAAAAGCGCTGGCGGATGTGAAAAGAATTGTCAAGATTTTAGATATTCCGCTTACGATAATTGATGCGCAAAAAAGATTCAAAAAAGAAGTCGTGGGATATTTTTTGCAAGAATATAAAGCTGGGCGAACGCCTAACCCGTGTATTTTTTGTAATGAAAATTTAAAATTTAAGATTCTGTTTGAAATGGCGGACAAATTAAAAATTGACTACATCTCCACTGGCCACTACGCCAGAATCGCGGAATGTTGCGGACTTAACGCGGATAGACGCGGAAGGAAAAGAATATTGAAACTTTTGGAAGCGAAAGATAAAAACAAAGACCAAAGTTATTTTTTGTATCGATTGAAGCAAGAGCAACTCGCTAGAATTATTTTTCCGTTGGGAGAATATAAAAAAGAAGAGGTGAAAAAGATGGCGAAAAAATTTGACTTGCCGATTTCGGAAAAAAAAGAATCGCAAGACATTTGTTTTTTGGCGGGGAAAACAGTAGAAGAATTTTTGACAAAAAACATAAAATTGAAGAAAGGAAAAATAATTGATACAAGCGGGGAAGTTGTTGGTGAGCACCTAGGACTTCCGCTTTATACTCTCGGTCAGAGAAAAGGAATAAATATTGGTGGAACGGGGCCATATTATGTGGTAAAAAAAGATGTGAAGAAAAATTGCCTTACCGCAACTAATAAAAAAGAGGATTTGTTTTTATTCTCCAAATTTGCTAATCTAAAAGAGGTAAGTTGGATTTCGGCTAGACCAAAATTGCCAGCCAAAATATTGGCGAGAATTAGATATCAAAGTCCTTTGATTTGGGCGGTGATAGGCATAAAGCATAAAAAATACGAAATAAAATTTAATATCGCCCAAAGGGCGGTGACAGCGGGACAGTCGGTGGTGTTTTATAATAAAAAAGAGGAAGTGCTGGGGGGAGGTTTGATTTTATAAATTTTTGAAAAAAATTATAAAATCAAATCAAAAGAAAAAAAAGAGAAAAGATTTAAATATTAAGCCTAATTTTATGTACGGAAATAATGCTCCAAGTGAGGAGGATAAAAAAAGACAACTGAATGCTTTGAATATGCAACTTTCAATTTTAGATTCTGATCAGCGCAAGTTTGTCAATGAGAAAAATATGCTGGAGGCGGAAATTAGAAAAATAAAAATGGATATCGAAAGAGATCGGATTGATTTAGGGCAAAAACAAAAAAGATTCGAAACAGTGACTTTTCAATTTTCGCAAAACGAAGATGAGATAAAAAGGTTGAAAAGGAAACTAGCCTCTCTGTAATAACAGCGCGGATTCACGCAGACTAAACGCGGATTTACGCGGACAGTTCGTGATTCAAGCGGTTTTTAAAAATATGGCAATATCAAATTTAACAAGCATTGTGTCTAGGGTTATCAAAGAAGAAAAAATAAAAGAAATAGAATCACAAAAGGGAGGTTTTAATTTTGCATCTAAAGTAAGAGATATAGAAAGGGAGTTAGATAAGAATGGCTTGGAGCATATTTCTAAGACTATGCAAAAACTGAAAGAATTATTCGGGTCTTATCTCAAAGATTGGGAATATAATAATATCGAACAGCAAGTCAGATATAATGTGAAATAATTTTAAAAAATCATCATGAACAATTTTTTGCGGTCGCAAGTTTTTGTTCATAGTGAAAATGAAATTAATGTTTAATATTTGATTATTTTCTTATGACTGCTTCAGAACTTCGAACAAAATATTTGGAATTTTTTAAGGAACAGGGGCATCAAATTGTGCCGAGTGGTTCTTTGATTCCGGAAAATGATCCTACGACGCTTTTCACGGGTTCGGGAATGCAACCGATGATTCCCTATTTAATGGGAGAAAAACATCCTTTGGGAGGTAGGATTGCTGATTCACAAAAAAGTTTTCGTTCGGGTGACATCGAAGAGGTGGGTGACAATCGTCACACTACTTTTTTTGAGATGCTGGGGAATTGGTCGCTGGGAGACTATTTCAAAAAAGAACAAATTGGTTGGATGTTTGAATTTTTGACCAAAGAAATTGGGCTCAATCCAGAAAAAATTTATGTGACAGTTTTTCGCGGAGATGAAAGTTTGAAAATTCCTCGAGATAATGAGTCGGTGGTTTATTGGCAAAAATTATTCAAGAGTATAAAGGTGGAAGCTTTGGCGGTGGACAATGCGGAGATTGGTGGAATGCAAAATGGGAGAATTTTCTTTTACCCAGTGGAAAAAAATTGGTGGAGTCGCGCGGGTGTGCCGAACAATATGCCACTTGGAGAACCCGGAGGACCGGATAGCGAAATGTTTTGGGATTTTGGGGCGGAGTTGAAAATTCACGAAAATTCAATTTGGAGAAATAAGCCATGTCATGTTAATTGTGATTGTGGGAGATTTTTGGAAATTGGGAATAATGTTTTTATGCAATACATCAAAACCCAAGCAGGTTTCGAAATTTTGAAACAGCAGAATGTTGATTTTGGAGGAGGATTAGAAAGAATTTTGGCGGCGACAAATGGCAATCCAGATATATTCCTCACGGATATTTTTGCAAAAGCTAAATTAGAAATTGAAAAATTATCTGGGAAAAAATATGAAGATAATAAAGAAGCTTTTCAGATAATTTTAGATCATCTTCGCGCGGCGACATTTTTGATTGCTGATGGTGCTTATCCTGGAAACAAAGATCAAGGATATTTTGTGCGACGACTAATTCGCCGAGCAGTGCGATTTGCTCACAAACTTGAAATAGAAAAAAACTTTTGTTCTGATATTGCTAAAATTTATATCAAATATTATCAAGACGCTTATCCTGATTTATTGGAGAAGTCAAAAAATATTTTTGAAGAGTTGGAAAAAGAAGAAAATAAATTTAGGAAAACACTTGAAAAAGGCTTAAAAGAATTTGAAAAAACAGTAAGCAGTGAACAAGGAACAGTGATTAATGGAAAGGCAGTTTTTGATTTATATGCCACATATGGATTTCCTTTGGAGCTCACGGAAGAACTAGCCAAGGAAAATAATTTAGAAATTGATAAAAAAGGTTTTGAAGAAGAACTCGGAAAACATCAAGAACTTTCTCGCACGGCTTCGGCTGGAAAATTTAAGGGTGGATTGGCTGATCACAGTGAAAAAATAACCCAGCTTCATACGGCGACACATTTGATGCTGGCGGGATTACGAAAAATTCTTGGAGAAAATGTGCATCAGAAAGGATCTAACATCACGGAAGAAAGAATTCGTTTTGATTTTTCTCACTCGGACAAAATGACGGAGGAACAAAAAAAAGTAGTGGAGGAATATGTAAATTTGGCAATTAATTCTAAGACTGATGTGGTGATGGAAGAAATGACACTTTCCGAAGCGCGCGAAAAGGGCGCCGAAGGGGCGTTTGAAAATAAATATGGCGAGCGGGTCAAAGTATATTCCATTGCCGGATTTTCCAACGAGATTTGTGGTGGCCCACATGTTCAAAATACCGGTGACATCAAGGGTGTTTTCAAAATAAAAAAAGAAGAATCTTCCAGCGCAGGAGTGCGAAGAATTAAGGCGGTGGTGGAGTAAGTTAAGACAGTTTATAAAGTTTGTAAAGTTCATAAAGAAAAATCCCGATATTGGCGGGATTTTTTTGTCGCAAAATTTGTCCACAGCCAGCAAGATTTTTTCTTGATTTTGTGATATAATAATTATGTGGAAACACAACAAGAAATATCAGAAATAAAATCTTAAAACAAAGATAATTTTTTATCTTATTTTTCAAGTTTCAATTTTCAGTGAATTTTCAAGAAATTAATTTTCAAATTAAAAACACTGAAAATTAATAAAAAGATATTTCTAAAATCAAAACTAAATTCCTCCTAAAGCTCGGCTTTAGGAAAGGTCGTAAAATCATGAAACATGAAATTATTGAAAAACTTCATAAAAATTTCAATGACTATGTTCAAAAAACAGAGGATGATTTGGAATTTTGGTTTGCTCGAGATTTGCAAGTTTTACTTGGATATGATCAGTGGAAAAATTTTCAAAAAGTCATAGAAAAGGCTAAAATAGCTTGTGAGAATACTAGTTTATCAGTCAGCGACCATTTTGCCGACGTCGGAAAAATGGTTGGAGTTGGTTCTGGGGCAAAACGAGAGATTGATGATATTGCACTCACTCGGCACGCATGTTATTTGATTGCGCAAAATGGTGATCCAAGAAAGGAAGAAATCGCTTTTGCAATGGCGTATTTTGCCGTTCAAACCAGAAAACAGGAGCTTATTGAAAAAAGAATAGCTGAAATAGAAAGACTGACTTTTCGTGAAAAACTTACTAATTCAGAAAAAGAATTGTCTGGAATAATCTATGAAAGAGGGGTTGATAATATTGGTTTTGCGCGTATTCGAAGCCAAGGAGACCAAGCACTTTTTGGTGGAAATACGACACAAGATATGAAAAAGAAACTCGGAGTCAAAGATAGTCGAGCACTGGCTGATTTTTTGCCAGCGATAACTATCAAGGCCAAAGATTTTGCCAATGAGATTACAAATTTTACATTAAAACGCGACACTCATATCCATGGAGAACAACTTATAACTTCTGAACATGTAAAAAATAACAGGAGTGTGCGCAATCTTCTTGTGGAAAAAGAAATTTATCCAGAAATATTACCAGCTGAAGAGGATGTGAAAAAAGTTGAAAGAAGAATAAAATCTGAAAATAAAAAAATGTTAAAGGGCACAGATAAAAATAAAAAGAGATTAAAATAAGTCTTTCCTAAAGCTCGGCTTTAGGAGAAAAAATTAAAAATTACTTCAGAATGTTTCTAAAATCAAAAATAAAATTTATAATATTTCTTTTCCCAATAATAACTTTGTTATTGGTTTTGTCGTCGGAGAAAGTGGAGGCGGCGAGTTCGCGGGTTTTGCCGACGGCTTATGTGGTGCATACTTATGGTAATGATTCCAGAGATTATCAAGTTGGCGAATTGACAGTTTGGGAACAACTAACGGATATTAATTTAACTTCTATCACTACTACTGATCAAGACAGTTCCGGCAATACGCTTTATGTTACCGCTACCACAGTTTTTGATAATTGCGAATTGAATGAATCCACTGTAAGTGTTGGCGGACAAATTCTCACTATCACGGGAGTGACGGCAGGAGTGTCGCTCACGGTTTCCAATATCACAGGTACCATCGCTTCTGGCACGGCCGTGCAAGCGGGATTTGTTCTCACTGCTTATGAGGATAATGCGCCGTATAATGATTCAGTGACCATGTATGGTGCGACAACAAATGCAAATTATTTTCGAGTTATTCGGGCAGCAAGCGGGCAGAGGGGAACTAAGACAAGTGGGGTAAGATTTTCCCAGGCTAATCCAGCTAGTGGAATTATGTTCTATGGATTTTTGGAAAGTTATATTGGCATATATGATTTAGGAATATCTTCTTCATCAACTGCGAGTGTTACTGGTGTTACTGGTGTTTACAGAATAGCCGGTTGTACATTTTATGACATAACTTCTTCTAATGCATCAACGACAGCGGTTGGTGTCAGTTATTATAATTCCGGTAATATAATTGCGAACTGTTTTTTTGATAATATTTCTGGAACTACAAATGGAATCGGAATTCGTTTATATGTTGATGGAGTAAGCAGTCCTGTGTATGCATATAATAATACAATTACAAATTGTAGCACTTATGGTATTTATTTATCAACTGCTACTGGCATGACAGCACAATGTTATTTAAAAAATTCAGTTGTTCAGGGTAATAGCACTAATTTAGGAGCCGGAGGGGCTGGAACTGAAACTTACTTTCAAACCACCAATGCTACTTCCGGAGTTGATTTCGATGTGGATGGTTATCATTTACTTTCAACTGATGATTCGGCAATAGGATTAGGAACTGATTTAAGTGCAGATGGAGTTTTTCCTTTTGATGATGATATTGACGGTTATACGATAAATGGAGATTGGAATATTGGAGCAGATGGTGGAACAATAAACTCCGGCACCCAGACTTCTGAAGTTTTAGATTTGACTGGTGTAAGGACATTTGCCACGCTAGACTATACTGCTTCAAATACATCAGCTGAAAGAATTGTGACAGTTTCTCTGCGCGCTGGCAACACGGCTACGCCGGATGCTACTTGGACAAATAGCGGAAATTGGACGGAATTTGCCGACAATGCCGATATTTCGTCTCTCTCTGGCAACCGCTATGTCCAATATCAAATTTATTTGGAATCAAATAATACGGTCGGCGTGCCGATTGAAACTCCCAGCGTTTCAGATATTTCTATTAACTATTATGCCTACCTCGACAAAACCCTCACTTCCTCCGCATATAATTCCAACGACGCTGCCAACACTCTGGCTAATCTTGCTTGGGATGAAACATTAGATACGGATACTAACATCAGATTCCAAATGCAAACTTCAGTTAATGGTACTGACTGGTCTGGCTGGATGGGACCGGATGGAGAAGCTGATACTTACTTTGACGACGCTAACGCTACCTATTGCTCAAAAGTTGGAAGCACTGTCACTTGCGATATTGATGAATTAGAAGCGCTAGGTGATCACACCAATGATCAATATTTCCAATACAAAGCTTATCTAATTTCCGAAACCGGACTTTACACCCCCACTCTTTCTTCTGTGACTGTCACTTATGTCGTGAATGCTAATCCAGAGTTTCAAACTGTTCCTACAGCTGTCCCAAATTCAACGGGCGATGTGGACATCGCGTACTCTGTGCGAGATAAAGATTCGGAACCTAATCTGGAAAATGAGTATTTAGTCACTCCTAGTTTTCAATATTCTCTCAATGGCGGAAGTTCTTGGACCGCGATCACTGCCGGTTGTTTAGAAGCAGAGGATTTAGAAGATAAGGCAGTAGCTGAACCAGCTGATCCGCCAGAAGATACCCTTTACACTTCGCACACCGCTACTTGGGATCCAAGTTGCGAAGCCGGCATATCCACCACCACTTACGAAATTGACGCTCAAGTGCGAGTGACAGTGGATGATGGTCAAGCGGCTAACGAAACTGCTTCCAGTGATTCCATTGATTTCATTTTAGACACCAAACCTCCTGTCATCACTGATATTGATTTAGATGCTTCCGCTGATCCTGCCGAAATAGCGATCACTTCTTCGGATGATTCTAGTTACGAAATGAGACTCGCTCAAGGAACAGATGAAACTGATTGTGAAACTAATCTAGCTTTGGAATCATACATAACCTATGATGCTACTCCTACTCTCACTCTTGCTCAAGACCCGGCTACCATTTGTTTGCAACTAAAAGATGAATATGATAATGAATCTACTATCTCTTCAGTTGACTCTCCTGAAACTCCTACCGCCTTTATGATTCAAGACACTACCAACACTTTAACTGAACCGGACGAATACCGATTGTTTGCTGCCTGGAAAGTATCCACTGATCCAGATTTCAACCGTTATGAACTTTACCGTTCCACTGACAATATCACTTTTGAAGAAATCTTTTCCACTTTCACTATTGGCACTAACTCTTATGCCGATGACACTGTCGCGGGCGAGACCGATTATTATTACAAAGTCAAAACTATTGATTCTAACAGTAATCAATCTTTCTTTTCCTCTACTATCCAAGCCAAAGCTAATGGGATTCAAGATTACGGCGAAGGAGGCGGAGGAGAAAGTACTGCTCCACCGATTATCTCTGAAGTCGAAATTCCCGAAGCGACAATTTTCACTTCCCAAGCCACCATTACTTGGAACACCGATATCTTTTCTAACTCCACCGTGGGTTATTACGCCGTTCCTCCCGCTACCCAATGTTTAGTAGCTCCTTGCTCATTTCCCACTGAATTTGGTTCTGACACAATGTATGATAATGAACAAGCGGGTCACTATGGTCCGCACACCATTATTCTTACCAACCTCACTCCTGATACTGATTACTATTTTCAAGTTAAATCTACCAGTGTCAACCTTATCACCGCTACTGATGACAATCCAGATAATGATCATCTCGGCTATCATTTCAAAACTCTGCCGGGACCTAAGATTACCGAAGATTCTGTTTCTGTTTCCAGAATTACCAACACCAGCGCTACCATTATCTGGGAAACTGACATCGACGCTTCTTCCAGTGTCACTTATTCCGAAAGTGCTGATATGTCCAGTGCAGAAAACTTTCTCGGCACTAACGAAGATTCCACCAGTCACGAAGTGATTGTCACAGGTCTGGAACAAGGCACAAGATACTATTTTTATGTCGAATCAACTTACAATGGCGACACCGCTACCGACAACAACGAATATCCACTTAACAGTTATTACAATTTTACTACTACAGAAGATCTCATTGCTCCTACTATTGATTTTGACGAAGACACGGATATTTTCACTACCACTACCACCGCAAAAATATCTTTCACTACTAGCGAACAAGCGACTTCCACTTTGGAATATGGTCTCACGGATAGTTATGGTACTGAACTAACTTCGGATAATTTAAACATTAATCAAGTTTTTGATTTAGACAATCTTACTCCCAATACAGAGTATCATTTCAAAATCACCGCCGAGGATGAAAACTCTAATACTAATAACAATAGTAATACAGATTATACTTTTACGACGGATGCGGAGGAAGAAGAAGATGAAACAGGACCAAGTATTTCGGATGTAATTGTGAGTGACATTAAATATAATAGTGCAATTATTAGTTGGGTGACGGATGCGGTGAGTAATTCGTTGGTGGATTATGGGACGACAGAAAATACTTTTTCCAATACTCAAGGAAGCAGAGATGAATCTACTACAATTCACGAAGTTTTACTAAATGGTCTGAATTCTGTTACGACATATTATTACAAAGTAGCTTCTTACGATACTGATAATAATCTTTCTACCCAAGATAAAGATGATTCAGATAATTTATTAACCTTCACCACCCTCGCTCCCACCGAAGACACTGACGAAGACGGAGAAGGCGATCAACTCACTGATATCATGG
>MFSE01000018.1 GCA_001784805.1 Candidatus Moranbacteria bacterium RIFOXYA12_FULL_35_19 | reverse complement strand
CTAGGCGAGTGACCCTCATTTCGGGGGTCATCTTGCGTTAGAAACCGAAACTCATTTGGGGGGACATTCTGTATTGGAAGAGACTAAGGCTGGACAAAAGGCTGTTTTAGGTGTATAATAAACAGTTAGTGAAAATTGTTCCTTAAAAATTCAACTAAAATTTGATTGCCCGATTTCTGTCTTTAGCCAGTGATCTAATTTGAGGCAGAAATCGGGTAATTGAAAAAATCTTATAAAACATATATAACCCAATAGGGAGATTGAATCATGAAAAAAATTATTAGCTTATTGTTGGTTGGTTGTTTTTTAGCGTCGTCAGCGACGCTGGCAATTGCAAAAGAAGCAAAAAAGGGTGAGCGTTATGGGTTGGTCGTCATTCTTGACCCGGGTCATGGAGGTATGGATCCCGGAGCTCACGGAATTTTCAATGATAAAATGGTAGTCGAAGATGAATATGTATATGATGTATCTCTTCGTCTCCAAAGAATACTGTTGGTAAAAGAGGCAATCGTCTTTATGACTATTAAAGACAAAAAATAAACCAAGCCTATCGCTAATCATCCAGCTGATATCATCGAGCCGGATAAAAATGAAATCTTTTCATTAGATGGGTCAATTGTTCAAGCTGGTAAAGTGGGATTGAGAAAGCGTGTCGCATATGCCAATGTGATACAGAAAAAATACCCCAAACACAAAGTGATATTCGTTTCGATTCATTTTGATGTTTTGCCGGCCAGTATCGAAGGTGTCCGAGTGATTGAGTCGAATGGTGGAAATGCGCTCGGGAAGTTTCTCTCTGAAACATTTCTTGAATGCAACAGGGCGAATGGTAAGTGGTGCTTGGTAGAAAGTGGGGATAAAACGCATGGGTTGAAAAACATCTTCGTGCTTGGTAAAAACAATTTGATTAAGGAGAAGGTCTTAATTGAATTGGGTAATTTCAAAAACACCAAGGACATTTGGAGGATTAGAGATTTCCATGTCCGTGAAAACTACGCTCAATTAAAAACTCGAGCGCTAATAAAAATGATGAAAGGAGAAAAAAAGAAGTAGGCGAGTATACTAAAAATAGATTCTCGTCAAAATGGGACCGGCGCATTCAATATGCATCGGTCCTGTTTTATTAAAATAAATCAAAGCCACCAGTGCTAATCTAATAGTTTTGATTCTAAAAATTGTTTTTTGGGTGAAAATCGGGTATAATAAAATAGTAGAATTATTATTCTGTCATTGCGAGGGAGTTTCGTACTCGGAACGACCGTGGCAATCTCGTTCTAAGTTAGAGTATCTAAATTATTTCGAGATTGCTTCGCTTCTCCGCCAGCTGGCGGATTCGCTCGCAATGACAGTGCTGTTAAAAATAAAACAAAACTATATGTCTCTAGATAAATTATTTAATCCAAAATCAATTGCAATTGTTGGGGCTTCGAGTGAGGAGGGGAAGATTGGAAATGTGATTGCGAAAAATATTTTGGAACTTGGCTATGGGGGCGAAGTGTATTTGGTCAATCCAAAATACAGTGAAATTTTTGGGAAAAAATGTTATAAATCTTTAGGTGAAATTTTTGAGGATAAACCCGCCTTATCGGCGGGCATGATTGATCTAGCAATTTTAGCTATTCCGGCGAAGTTTGTGAATCAAGAGATTCTAAATAATTCTAAGAATATAAAAAACTATGTAGTTATCTCGGCGGGATTTTCGGAAATTGGAGAAGAGGGAAAAAAACAAGAAGAAGAACTCAAAAAAATTGCCAAGGAAAATGAGTTGAATATTTTGGGTCCAAATTGTTTAGGGTTTATAATTCCAAGTCTAAAACTCAACGCGTCTTTTGCTGGCGGAATGCCGGAAGCGGGAAATATTTCTTTTGTGAGTCAATCTGGTGCATTGGCGGTGGCGCTGATGGATAGTGCTAAAAAAGAAGGAATAAAATTTTCCAGCATTGTTTCAATTGGTAATAAAATGGAAATTGGAGAAGTGGAAATGTTAGAATTTTTAGCACAGGATGAAAATACGAAAGTAATTGGAATGTATTTGGAGGGGATAAAAGATGGGGAAAAATTTATCGAAATGGCGGAAAATGTTTCTCGCTTAAAGCCAATTGTGATTTTGAAAGCGGGGAAAAATGAAAAAACACAACAGGCGATTGCTTCACATACGGGCGCGTTGGCGGGAGACGATGAAATTGTTTCGGCGGTTTTTGAAAAAGCAGGAATAATTCGCGCGAATAATTTGGAAGAATTTTTCAATTTGTTAAAACTTATCAGTTTTTCACGCACAGTACCAAATCAAAAAGTAGCGGTCATTACCAATGCTGGCGGAGCGGGAGTTTTGATTTCGGATGCGTTTAATGGTAAGAAAATAAAATTAGCTGAATTGAATGAAGAAACAAAAAATAAATTACGGGAATTTCTTCCGGCGGAATCATCAGTGGAAAATCCAATTGATCTTTTGGGTGATGCAAGAGCTGATCGGTACGAAAAAACTTTAGAGGTGATTTCAGAAATTGAAGAAATTGGTTCAATTATTTGTCTGCTCACGCCTCAACAGCAGACGCCTGTAGAAGAAATTGCCGAAGAAATAATAAAATTTAAAAATAAGACAAATAAAATTATCGTCACTGTTTTTTTAGGTGGCGAAAAAGTGGAAAAAGAAATTTTAAAATTAAAACAGAATGGAATTTGCAATTTTAATTTTCCTGATTTAGCAGTGAGGGCGATTGACGGATATAGTCAATGGAATGAATTTAGAAAGATAAAAACAAAAACTAAAACGCAGATGATTAATGAAAAAAGACGCAGTATAATTTTGGAAATAATCCAATCTGCAAAATCCCAAAATCGCCAAGCGCTATATTTTGAAGAAAGTGCCAAGATTATGGCGCTGTATGGAATAAATACGACAAAAAGTTTTGAAGCGGAAAATTATCAGAAAGAAAATTTTTCTTATCCCGTAGCACTCAAGATTGATAGTGATAAAATTTTGCATAAAACTGATAAGGCTGGATTAATTTTGAATATTGAAGATGAAAAAAAACTAGAAGAGAATATCGCAAAAATGAAAAGAAATTTTCCGGGAAGTCGATTTATAATTCAACCAATGGCGCAAAAAGGCACGGAGCTTATTATGGGAATAAAAAAAGATGAAATTTTTGGACCAGTAATTATTTATGGATTGGGAGGCATCTATACCGAAGTATTTAGAATGGTGGATTATTTAATTCCTCCCTTTAATCTCAAACAAACAGAAGAGTCATTAATGAATGGAAAAATTAGATTTTTATTTTCTGGAATGCGCGGACAAAAAAAATATAATATGGAAGAAATAGCGAAAATACTGCTGGGAATAGGCTCACTGGCACTGGAAATTCCTGAAATTGGCGGATTTGATATAAATCCGCTAATTGTATATAATAATAATCAAGAGGCAATTGTGGTAGATGTTAAAATAATAATATAATATTATGAATGATAAAAAAATTAGAATTTTGTTGGTAGATGATGAGCAGACAATTCGGGAAACTTATGCGGATATTTTTCGCCAAGCTGGCTTTGAAGTGAGTGAAGCGGTGGATGGCTTGGACGGTTTGGACAAAGCGACTAAGGAAATGCCGGATGTTATTTTTACGGGAATAATTATGCCCAGAATGGATGGCTTTGCACTGAAGGAAGCTTTGGTAAAAAATGTCAATACTTCCAAAATTCCGGTGATGATGCTTTCTCATATGGGACGCGAAGAAGATCGAGAAAAAGCACACAATTTAGGTGTAAAAGATTTTATCGTGCAAGGAATGATTAGCCCGAAAGAAATTATAGAAAAAATTCAAGCGATGTTTGGGCCAGAAGGTTATCTTATTAAATTCAGTACCAGTGAATTAGATGCTTTGAAATTAGCGGAAGATCTTCATATCAACCAAAGATTTGAATGTCCTAAATGTTCCGGAGAAATGGTTTTGAAACTGAAAATTTTTGATGTTAATAAACAGGAATTTAACGCGAAATTTGTTTGTCCTAAGTGCGGGTAAATTACGAACTACGAAATTAACGAAATACGAAATTACGAATGAAATAAATTATAATGGATTAGGGGATTGATCCCCTAATTTTATTCTTATGAAAAATTGGAAAATAAAAGAAAAAACAGGAAATTTCGCAACGGAGTTATTGGAAAAATATAATCCGATTATTTTACAACTTCTTAAAAATCGTGGATTGGAAACACCAGAAGAAATTGAAAAATATTTCAATTTTGATTACGAAAAAGATTTGAGCGATCCATTTTTGATTTCTGGAATGGAAAAAGCGGTAGAAAGAATAAAAACAGCTAGAGATAATCCGCCAGTTGGCGGAGAGAAAATTGCAATCTTTGGCGATTATGATGCAGATGGTGTTTCTGCTTCCGCGCTTCTGTATGAGACACTAACAAATCTTGGTTTTGAAAATATTATTTGCTATATTCCCGATCGCCAGCTGGAAGGCTATGGAATGAACGAAAAATCAATTAACTATCTTTTTGAAAATAATGTCAAACTTATTATCACAGTCGATTGCGGAATAACAAATATTAAGGAAATTGAGGAAGCGAATAAAAAAGGAATAAATGTAATCATCACTGACCATCATCACGCGCCAGAAATTCTGCCAGAAGCTTATGCGATTATCAATCCTAATATTCCCAATTCAGGATTTGTTTTTAGAGAAATGGCGGGAGTAGGAGTGGCTTTCAAATTAGCGCAAGCGCTTTATAAAAAAATATCTCCGGAGAAAGAGGATCAATTGAAATGGTCTTTGGATTTATTAGCTTTAGGAACGATCGCTGATTGTGTGTCATTATTAGGAGAAAACAGAACTCTGGTTAAGTACGGACTGATTGTACTTTCAAAAACCAAAAGAGCAGGGTTTTTAGAAATATTTAAAGTGGGTAGAATTGATATTTCAGAAGATAAAATTCCGGATACGCAAAAAGTGGCCTATCAAGTTGCGCCGAGAATTAACGCGGCTGGCCGAATGGATCATGCTAATGTCGCGTACAATCTTCTTATTGAAAAAAACCCAGTGTTAGCTCGAGAAATGGCGTTGGAAGTGGAAAGCAACAATCAAAAACGGCAGAAAATAACAGCGGAAATTTTTCGAGAAATTCAAGTTTTGGCAAATAATTCTTTTAAGGATAAAAAATTTATTTTTGCCGAAAATCCAAATTGGCCGGTAGGAATTTTGGGATTGGTAGCCGGCAAGATAACGGAAGAATTTCAAAAGCCCAGCGTGATTTTGCAACGGCAAGAAAGTGAATTTGTTGGTTCTCTTCGCAGTATTTCAGAAATAAATATTATTGAAATGCTTGGTAAATGTTCGGAATTCCTTTTTCGCTTTGGCGGGCATTCGCAAGCGGCGGGCGTGACTATAAAACCAGAAAATATTGAAAAATTTTATGAAAAAATGTCGCAACTTATCGAAGAAGAATTAGCCGGTAAAGAAATTATGCCTGCTATTGAGGTTGACTGCGAGATAAAATTAGATGACATCAATTGGGAATTTGTTTCGGAGCTCAAAAAAATGGAACCGTTTGGTATTGGCAATGAAGAGCCGGTTTTTTTGGCCAAGAATGTAGTTATTAGTGATTTGAAAATTGTGGGTAACGGAAGCAAGCATTGGAAATTGTCTTTAATGAGCGATTCTGGCAGTCCAAAAATTTTTGACGCGATTGGATTTTCTTTGGTCGAAAAATTTCCCGATTTGAAAAAGGATGATAAAATAGAAATGGTTTTCAATATTCAAGAAGATGAATGGAGTGGAAACAAAAAGATACAGTTGAATTTGATTGATTTGAAAATAATAGAATAAATAAATTTATTATAAACTGTCATTGCGAGCGTAGCGAAGCAATCTTGTTTTATTAGTATAAATCTGAGATTGCCACGGTCGCTACGCTCCCTCGCAATGACAAAATTTTATGCAAAATTTTATAAAAATATTTACTGATGGTGGATCACGAGGGAATCCTGGGCCGGCAGGAATTGGAGTTTATGTGGAAACTTTGGAGAAAAAATACGGCGAGTATATTGGCGAAGCAACAAACAATGTGGCGGAATATTCAGCTTTGATATATGGCCTCAAAAAATTGAAACAACTTTTGGGCAAAGATAAAACCAAGCAATATGAAATCGAATGCAATTTGGACAGTGAACTGATTGTGAAACAAATGAATCATGAATACAAAATCAAAGACGAAAATGTGCAGAAGAATTTCATTGAAATTTGGAATTTGATGTTAGACTTCAAAAATGTTATATTTAAACATATACCAAGAGAAGAGAATAAAGTTGCGGATGCTTTGGTGAATGAAGCGTTGGATGCGAAGGAGAAACAGGGAAATCTATTATAATAGATTGTGTCATGCTGAATTTATTTCAGCATCTCACTATCTCATTGAGAAGATCCTGAAAACTTGTTCAGGATGACAATTTTTAATTAGTTGTAATTTTAAATTATGTTTCGTAAAAAGAAAACTTATGTAATTTTGGCTCTAATAGTTTTAATTATTGGTGGAATTTATTATTGGAAAACTCGACCGGTGAAAATTGATTATACAACGGAAACGGCGAAAGTCGGGACAATCGCTAAAACGGTTTCGGCCACAGGGGAAATCAAACCTGAAATTGAATCAGACTTAGCTTTTAAATTAAGCGGGCGAGTAGAATATATTTTTGTTGATGTGGGCGATAATATTATAAAGGGGCAAAAAATCGCAGTAATTGACAAAGGAATATTATTGGAACAACTAGAGCAGGCTAAGCATGAGCTTGAAGCGCAGAATGAAACTTTGAAAAATATGAAAAACAGGGATGGCACATATAACCATGCGCAGCGAGAAGCGCAAAGAGCGCAGATAAAAGAATCAGAAGGAGCAATTAATGAAATAAAAAAGCAAATCGGCGATACAGTTCTTTATTCGCCGATGGACGGTATTGTGACGAAAAAAAATATTGAGCTAGGAGAAAATGCTGTGGCGAATGCGTCTGTTTTGACTGTTTCTAGTTTAGGCGAACCATTTGTTCAATTAGATGTTCCGGAATCGGATATTGTGGATGTGAAAATTGGGCAAAAAGCAATGATAACTTTTGATGCCTTACCAAGTGATGAAGAATTGGCGGGAGAAGTTTTTGAAATTGAGCCAGCTTCAACGGTTATTTCTGATGTGGTTTATTATAAAATAAAAATAAAATTAGCCAAGCTAGATGAGCGATTGAAAATTGGTATGAGCGCAGATGCGGATATCAATACGGCGGAAAAAAATAATGTGGTTATGGCGCCAATTCGTGCAGTGAAAAATGATAACGGCCAGGAATATGTAGAAATACTAAAGTCTGATAATATAACAGAAAAAATAAATGTAAAAACTGGACTTAGGGGCGATGATGGAATGGTAGAAATTATTTCTGGCTTAAGCGGTGGGGAAAATGTGGTGGTATTGACGAATGAAAAATAATTTTGTTTATGTCTTTAATTCAAGTTCAAAATCTTTGCAAAACTTATGAAAATGAGGGGGTGAAAACGCCAGCGCTTTGTAAGGCGAATTTTTTTGTGGAGAAGGGAGAATTTTTGGCGATTATGGGGCCGAGCGGAAGTGGGAAATCAACTTTGATGCAAGTCCTTGGCCTTTTGGATCGACCAACGGAAGGAAAATATTTTTTTGATGGCCGGGACACAGTTGAATTTGATGATGATACCCTAGCTAATTTTAGAAATAAAAAAATTGGTTTTGTTTTTCAATCATTCAATCTTCTTCCGCGCACTTCGGTTTTTGAAAATGTAGAATTGCCACTTCTTTATGACGCAACTCCGGATGGAAAAAATAAAAATAAAGTATTACAAGCTTTGAAATCGGTTGGAATGGAACATCGGGAAAAATATCTTTCCAATCAACTCTCTGGCGGAGAAAAGCAAAGAGTGGCCATTGCTCGCGCCTTGGTCAATGATCCGGAAATTATTTTTGCCGATGAACCAACAGGAAACTTGGATTCCAAGTCGGGTCTTCAAGTAATGAAAATTTTGCAAGACTTAAATAATAAAGGACGAACAATAATTTTGGTTACCCATGAAACTTATACTGCCGAGCACGCTAAAAGAATAATTTATATGAAAGATGGAGAGATTGTGGCCGATGATCCGGTGAAAAATAGAAGGATTGCGGATGGAGAAAGCGAATTGTTGAAATAAATTGCTTTAGCATATTAACATTTTAGCATTTTAACAAGATGCTAATATGCTAAAATGTTAAAATGTTAATATGAACATTCTTTCTCCGATTAAAATTTCCCTAAAATATTTATTGGCGGCGAAATTCCGCTCTTTTTTGACGATTTTGGGCGTGGTAATTGGCGTGGCGTCGGTGATTATTATTATGGCGATTGGCCAATCGGCGCAAGCTTTAATCTTGGATCAAATAACGGGCATCGGTTCAAATTTAATTGGAGTCTTGCCAGGGGCATCAGATGAAAAAGGTCCGCCAGCGACTGCGATGGGAATTTCTATTACTACTTTAAAATATGATGATTTGGAAGCGCTTCGAAATGGAAAAAATGTTCCGGAAGCGGAAGATGCGGCGGGATATGTTCTAGGAACAGTTTCAGCTGTTTATAACGGAACGGATTTAAACACTTCTTTTGAAGGGACGACGGCTAGTTATGTTGATGTCGAAAATTCTGAAATAGTCAGTGGAAGATTTTATACTAAAGATGAAGAAACTAATATGTCTAGAGTAGCGGTTTTAGGCGCTAATTTAGTGGAAGATCTTTTTTCTGGTACAGATCCAATTGGAAAAGTTGTAAAACTTAAGGAGCAAAATTTTACTGTTATCGGAGTGCTCAAAAAAAGAGGCTCGACTTCTTTTGGTTTGGCTAGTCAAGATGATGCAATTTTTGTTCCACTTAAAACTGCGCAAAAACTTTTTTTAGGCATTGATCATTTAGCCTTTATCCGTCTTAAGGTAAGAGATACTAAACTTATTTCTTCCGCTAAAGAAAATATAATGACCACGCTAAGAGAACGGCACGATATCGATGATCCTGCTAATGATGATTTTTCTGTGCGCGATTTGGCTTCGGCGGTCAAGATAATTACTCAAGTGACAGATGTGCTTCGCTATTTTCTTTTAGCCATTGGAACTATTTCACTGATTGTTGGAGGAGTGGGGATTATGAATATTATGCTTTTAGCGGTCAATCAAAGGGTTCGTGAAGTGGGACTGCGAAAAGCGGTGGGCGCGAAAAATAGTGATGTTTGGACGCAATTTTTAATCGAATCTACTTTTATTTCTTTTCTGGGCGGTATTATTGGAATTATTATTGGTGTTGTAATTTCTGGTATTTCTGCGGTGATTATTCAATCTTTGCAATACACTTGGCCATTTATAATTTCTTGGCAATCGATAGTAGTGGCCTGTTTGATTTCAATAACAATCGGAATTATTTTTGGATTTTATCCCGCCTATAAAGCTTCTAAGATTTCTCCGATGGAGGCGTTGAGATACGAATAGTCATTTTAACATTTTAACATTTTAACATTTAACAAAATGCTAATATGTTAATATGCTATTATGCTTCATGAATTTTTAGTTCCAATTAAACTTGCATCAAAAAGTCTGCGCAATAATTTAGGGCGGACGATTTTGTCGCTTCTTGGAATCGTGATTGGTGTTTTGAGTGTGATTTTAGTTTTGTCATTTGGAACCGGTGTAAAAACTTTTTTAGTTGATCAAGTGTCGTCTTTTGGAAGTGATATTATAGAAATTGAAGTTAAGGTGCCGAAAGTTTCCAAAACTTCTTCGCAAAATGCTTCTGGTCAAGTGGGCGGATCGCAAATTACTACTTTTAAATTGGAAGATGCGAAAAAAATTGCTGAACTTCAAAATGTTGGAGCTTGGTACGCTGCTATTATGAATCAGCAAATAATAAGTTATGAGAATAAAAACAAGCAAGTTTATATAATGGGAACAACGGCCGGAGTAACAGAGGCGGACAAAAAAGCTGAAATTGAATCAGGAGTTATGTTTAGCGAAGAAGATGATGATGGGCTCCAACAAGTAATTGTTTTGGGATCGGAAGTGAAGAAAGATTTTTTTGGAGAAAGTGAGGCGGTAGGAAAAAATGTAAAAGTAAAAGGGCAGACTTATCGGGTAGTTGGAGTGCTGAAAGAAAGAGGCTCGACTGGATTTTTTAATTTTGATGGAACAGTTTATATTCCGCTTCAAACAGTGCAAAAAAAATTAGCCGGCATTGATTATATTCAATTTGCAATTTTTAAAATTAAAGATATGGGAAAGCTTGATCTGACTATTTTGAATGCAACGGATGTTTTGAGAGAACAGCATGATATTACTAATCCGGAAGATGATGATTTTGCAGTCAATTCAATCGTGGAAGTTTTAGAAATTCTTGATAAAGTTTTTTTCTCGGTTAATCTTTTGCTCATTGCGCTTACTTCTATTTCACTGATTGTTGGGGGAGTGGGGATTATGAATGTGATGTATGTAACAGTTACGGAGCGGACATTTGAAATCGGACTCAAAAAATCAATCGGCGCCAAAAATTCCCAAATACTTTTTCAATTTCTTTTCGAAGCAATTTTTATCACACTGCTGGGCGGGATCATTGGATTTATTTTAGGTCTTGGAATTTCCAAAATTGGGGAAATCGTGGCTTTTAGTTATGGTTTTAATTTGAAATTTTCCATTACTTGGTGGTCGGCGACTATTGGTTTGGGATTTTCCGCACTTACGGGAATTATTTTTGGATATTACCCTGCTCGTAAAGCCTCCTTACTTTCGCCAATGGACGCACTTAGGAAAGAATAAATTATGCAAATAAATATCTATTACATTATTGCCCATATAATCATCCTTAAATACTGGAGTTTTTAAGGATAGATATTTTGGGGTAAAATTAATAAGAAAATAAAGCAAAACAATGCTGGCAAAAAAACGCCAAAAAATTGAGAAGAATATTAAGACTCCCAAGCAAATGGAAAGGCATTTGAAAGGGATGGCTAATCATCACCGTATTGAGATACTTTTAATTATTAGTGATGACAAGGGTATTACGCTGGATGGGATAATTGAAAAAATAAAAGCTAATCCTAAAACTATCGGGGAGCATACTCGCCGGCTTTACCAAGCAGGATTGGTCAATAAAAAATACCAAGGCAATTTTGTAAAACACACGCTTTCGCCTTATGGAAAAATATTCGTTCAATTTCTCAAAACATTTCAGAAAAGATAATTTGTCTTAAAAAATATTTATCAAGAAATATTCATCCTTAAATACTGGAGTATTTAAGGATAGATTAGGTTGGGGTTTTAGTTGGGTAATTAGTGTAAGTGGTTGTGTAATAAATTTATTGGGGTAAGTATTTTTGCGAGAGCTTGATTTTTTGGGTTGTTTAGGCTAAGGTTTAGTTAACTTTGGCTGGAGTGGAGGGAGCAGTCATGGTGGCTGTTCTTTTTAAATTAAATATACAGACTGAAAAACCTTAAAATAGGAGGATTGTCGCTATGCATAATGAAATGTCGCTTGAAATGAAATTAGGATACTCTCATCAATGTAATGGTTGTGGGAAAATTTTCTTGCAACATGAGGATGGATGTCCTAATTGTGGCATTAGTGCTTCGGTTTCGCCTCTTCAACAATGTCCAAGTGTTTTTGAAAAAATGGATCCTGATGATAAAGATTGGTACACGATGTTTTTTGATGAAATTTCCAATCAAATTATTATTTTATCAGCAAATTCTTCTCATGAGATTCGCCTTCGAGATGGTACTGGGGAGGAATTTATATATTGGATCGTTATAATTGAAGGTGAACCATGCTATGTTTTTTTAAACGATGCATACCCATGGCCAAGGTGATTATGTATGTTATTTTTCTAAAAGGAGGTTAGGATAATGCCACAAAAAACACGAATAGGATTAACGAGTTTGGGAGGTGGTGGTTCGGTAGAATTGCCGGAATGGGTTACTCTCTATTGTCCCGATTGCAAAACTCAAGTTGCAGACAAGGGGCAGTGTCTTTTGGAATTTTTCAAACTTAAATCGGATAAATCCAAAACCGGATTTGTTCTTGGCTTATCGGTGGATTGTCGAAACTGCGGGTGTTATGGAAAACCACCAGCAGTGGAATTTTAAAAAAATGGTTTTTATTAAAAATCCCCGTAGTCGTCGATATGACCGCGGGGCTTTTTTTATTACGCCATAAACTCAAAATCCCGCAAGATTGCGGGGTTGGGGGTTGACTACTGGTCTAAATTTGCTATGGTAGAGGCAGAAACAAAAGCTAAACCAATTAAGGAGGGTTGGCTTTTTTGCTTTTTGTTTTGATAATTTTTGGTACTTTAAAAATAATAGCAGGATTAATCTTGCTTTAATATAATAAAATAGCAAATAAAACCTAGGTTATTATGCAAATTAAACAAGGAGGCACGGCCATGAAGGAAAAACCAGAAAAAGGAAAGGAAGTAAGTTTTCTTCCGGGAAGCGTGATGTTACAATATGTCAATGATAGTGTATGTTTTGTTGGCATGGTAGCAAGGGATCGTATGGCAGATCGCTTAGATGCGCGTGATCTCAGAACGTATAATGCTCAAAAGGATAGGGAGGATGCCTGTGCGATCTATTTGATTTTGGGGTGGTTTGCTGAGGACCAAGAACGTCGATGGTCGATTTTTTCGGGTTCAAAAAAAATCACTTTTCCCAGCTATACAGTCGGAGAAAAAAGGGCGGCCACCCCGATGAATTTTACGGAAGAATTGAGCCTCCTTCGCCTTCATGCGAATGAACCCGTTTCGCGGGGTTTGAGCTTCGGAAAACTTCGTAAAAGAACATTTGGTTTTTCTGAAAAACAAAAAGAAACACTCAAGATGGTAGCGCTTGTCGGTCATTTTATGGCCGGCGGTGGAGTGGAAAATATCCCAAAGTGGCTTGAGTTTTATGGGGATATGAGAAACATACTCGATGAATTTCACCTGGCCGTTGCTTAATTAAAATATTAAAATTTTATAAAATGCAGTCCCCGTAGCCATATCGATGGTTGCGGGGTTCTTTTTTTATTACGCCATAAACTCAAAATCCCGCAAGATTGCGGGGTTTTTTGATATGTGATAGCATGCGAATAGCGCACTACTCGCCTCGATTCGACGAAATGTTTCATCGAGTCGAAGCGGGCGAACGCACCCATGCGAATAAACTTATGGAAAATAATTTTAAAGAAAGACTGAAGAAATATTGGGAAAATACCCAAAAATATTTGAAAAAAGATTCAGGAAGTCTTTATTTGTCGGCTCTTAAAACAGAACAAGCAGAAGAAGCGGAAGAGATTAAGGAAATGAAAATTACAGAGGGGCCAATTCTTGAACCAGAAAGAATTTTAGAGGCGCGAGAGGAAGAGCCGAAAAAGAAATATGATTTCTATGTTGAGCTTGTGTTGTTTTTGATTTTGGGAATTTTGGTTGGGATTGCGCTCAAGACTGAAGCAGTGAAAAGAATCACGATTGGGTATGATGACTACAAGATGAAAATTATGAAGAGCGATTTTGATATCAATAAGATTGAAAAAGATATTTTGCAAAAACAAGAAGCAGAAAGTAAATAGTAAATAGTAAATAGTAAATAGTAAATAGTAATTAAGGGGGATAAATTTTTTAATATTATTATGGAAGAAATTAATACACAAAATAACACAGAAGAAAAACAGAAAGACACAGAAGTAAAAGAAAAGAAAGTTAAGAATCTAATTTCTTTGACGATTCTTTTGTTTGGACTTCTTTTGGGCAGTCTTTTTGTGGATATCGGGCAATTGATAAAAAGCGCTGGTTATTCGCAAAAAAATCTTAATAAAACGGATATTTTTGAAGCTAGCGGAAAAACTTGGGTGGCCTATGACAGCCCGGCTCTTCCAATTGCTGTTATCACGGATGATAGTTGCTCCGATTGTGATCCGGGGGAAATTTTAGCTTGGCTTCGTCGAGTGGCTCCAACAATTAGCGCAGAAAAAATAAATTTTGACAGCGAACAAGGAAAAAATTTGATTAGTGAATTTGGAATCAAAACTTTGCCAGCTTTTATTTTTGAAAAAAATCTTGAGCAAACAGAATTTTTTACGGAAGCCCAGATTTTATTTTATGCCAAAGCGAATAAGTATATTTTAAATGTGCAAACATTAGGAGCGCCCGTAGGAAAATATTTAGAACTTCCTCAAATAAACAATGGTGATGCAACTTTTGGCAATAGTGAAGCGAAAGTCAAGGTAGTTATTTTTTCCGATTTCCAATGCCCGTATTGCAAAGTTTTTTACAAAGCACTGCGCGATACGATGAAAAATTATCAGGATAAAGTTTTATTCGGCGTCAAGGAATTTCCTTTAGTCGGGATACATCCACAGTCGGAAAATGCCGCTCTGGCTTCTATGTGCGCGTTGGAACAAGGTAAATTTTGGGAATATGCCGATATTCTTTATGCTAAACAATCGCAATGGGGCGAAACAAAGGATACGGCTAGCTTCAAAAATTATGCTAGAACATTGAAGTTGAATGAAAATGATTTCAATGGATGTTTGGATAATAAAAAATATCAGGCTAAAATTGAAGCGGACAAAAATGATGCGCAAAATTTTGGTATTACGGGCACGCCGACAATTTTCATAAACGACAAAATTGAAACTGGAACACTTAGCGCGGAGGAACTTAAGGCAGATATTGAAGAACAACTTAGTAAGTAGAAACAAGAAATATATTTTTAAAAGACTCATATTTATGGGTCTTTTTATTTTTTCATAAGAATCTCCTTATGGATTTTATTTTCTCAAAAATTTAGCCTTACTTTTTCTTTCCGCAAGAAAAAGTAACAAAAAGAACTCTCAGCCGAGCTCACGTGCCAATAAATTCTTCATTCGTCGGCTAAAATTTATAACTCGGCCCGACCAAATGCGTCGGGCCTCAAACAGTATAAATTTTTTAACGCCGACTCATTCGAATTTATAATGGCACGTTTCGCAAGGCTGAACTAAAATAAAGAAAGATTAATTCGAATCTTTCGCAATGTTTTATTTATGTGCTATAATATTAAAGTAAATTTGTATATTAGTATATTTGTAATAATTTCGCCCGCCTCGCGTCGACAAGCAATTACCTTTGCGAGTCGAGGCTGGCGAAATAAACGAAATACGAAACATTTAAAAAACTTTTCGTAATTTCGTATTTAGTATTAATTTCGTATTTCGTAAAATATGAAGAACCACAAAGACATTTTTGAAGTTATTTTTTTTGCTCGGGGCGGGCAAGGCGCCAAGACGACGGCGGAGATTTTGGCGCAGGCGGGAACTTATGAAAATAAATTTGTCCAAGCTTTTCCAAGTTTTGGACCGGAAAGATCGGGCGCGCCGACTAAAACTTATTTGCGAATTTCCGATCATGAAATTAGAACGCACGAACCGGTTGTTGATCCGGATTTGGTAGTGGTACTTGACGACACACTTTTAGATTCGCAAGAAGTGGCTTTCAATTTAGACAAAGATGAGTTTTTGATAATAAATACAAAAATGGCAGAACACGAAGTGCGAGAAAAACTGATTCAAAGAGGTGGAAAATTTGAAGGTAAAATTCATCCAATTGATGCCAGTGGAATTTCCCTTTCAATTATCGGTCAACCTCGTCCCAACACTGTAATTTTGGGAAAATTTGTACAAGTTTCTGGAATGGTTAAATTGGAAAGTGTGCTTGAAGAATTTAGGTTGATTTTTGAAAAGAAAATCGGCAAAGAAAATTGTGATAAAAATATTCAAGCGATTGAGAAGGCGTATGATAGTATCTAGCCCTTACGAATTACGAACTTTTACGAATGTAACGAAAATATAAATAAATTTTTAACATTAACAAAAATAAAAATCGAATTCATTCGTACATTCGTACGATTTCGTAATTCGTAAGGAAACGACATGGCAGAGCACGGAGCAATCATAAAACATGATCAAAAAAAATCGCCTAAGACCGGAGCGTGGCGGTATATGCATCCGGAAGTGGACAAAAAAAAGTGCATTGGTTGTGGCACTTGTGTTGGTTTTTGTCCGGATGCAACTATAACAATAGAAAATAAAAAAGCCCAAATTGATTACGAATATTGCAAAGGTTGTGGAGTTTGTGCGGAAGTTTGCCCGATGAAGGCGATAATAATGAAGAAAAAATGACAATTTTATTGTCATGCCGAATTTATTTCGGCATCTCTTAATTTTAGATCCTGAAACAAGTTCAGGATGACAAAAGACAAAAATTTATGAATAAAAAAAATAAAAAATTAGCTTTGACTGGTGGTGCGGCGGCAGCGGAAGCTTTGAAGCAAATTGAAATAGATGTGATGCCGATTTATCCGATTACGCCACAGACTACCATTATTGAAACTTATGCTGGATTTGAGGCTAATGGCGAAGTGGACACAGAGATAATCAAAGTCGAATCAGAACATAGTGCGATGAGTGCGGCGATTGGAGCAAGTGCGGCTGGAGTCAGAACGGCCACAGCTACTAGTTCGCAAGGATTGGCGCTCATGCATGAAGTTCTCTATATCGCCAGTGGTTTTCGTTTGCCAATTATGATACTGGTGAGTGCGCGAGCTTTGGCTTCGCCTATAAACATTCATGGCGATCACAGTGATGTGATGGGTTGTCGAGATTCTGGTTGGATTCAACTTTTTTGCGAAAATGGTCAAGAAGTTTATGATAAAACAATTATTGGCATGAAATTGGCGGAAAAAGTGAAACTGCCAATCATGGTGATCATGGATGGATTCAATACTTCTCATAGCGTGGAAAATTTGGAAATTTTGGAAACAAAAGTTGTGCAAGAATTTGTGGGAGAATTTGAGGCGGTGAGTCCACTCTTGGACACCGAAAATCCCGTGACATACGGTGCGGTAGCACTGCAGAATTCATATTTTGAATTTAGAATCGATCAGGAAGAAGCAATGAAAAACGCAGAAGAAGAATATGAAAAAATCGCAAAAGATTTTGAAAAAATAAGCGGGAGAAAATATGATATTTTTGAAGAATATCCCGCCTCATCGGCGGGCAAGAAAACAGAAGACGTGGAAAAAATTATGGTGCTAACTGGCAGTGCGGCGGGAACGGCGAAGGTGGTGGTGGATAAGTTGCGAGAGGCAGGAGAAAAAGTTGGAATTTTGAAAATAAATTTATTTCGACCATTTCCGCATCAAGAAATTGCCGAAAGTTTGAAAAATGCCAAAGAAATAATTGTTTTGGATCGTGCCCAATCAATCGGAACCTACCCGCCGTTTTATAGTGAAATTATAAATTCTTTATATGGAAACGGTAGAGACGCAAAATTTTGCGTCTCTACGGGACGCGAAATCAAATCCTATATCTATGGTCTCGGCGGACGCGATATATTTCAAAAACAAATTGAGGATGTTTTTATGGGGAAGATAAAAAGCAAATACATACAATAAATCAGAACCACTGATTAGCACATGATTATAATGATTTCACTGAATTTTAATTCATGTGAAATCATGTGAGTTCAGTGATAATCAAGTGGTTCAGACATTATGAACAAAGAACTAACAAAATATTATTCGGCAGGACACTCGGCTTGCGCGGGGTGTGGGTTTCCGGCGATTGTGCGGGCGGTTTTGGGGGAACTAAAAACTGATGTGGTTATTGCCAATGCGACAGGGTGTTTGGAGGTGACTTCGACGCTTTATCCATATTCAGCTTGGAAAGCGCCCTACATTCACAATGCTTTTGAAAATGCGGCGGCCACGATTTCTGGAGTGGAGAGAGCTTATGAAGCCTTGAAAAAGAAAGGCAAGATTTCTAAAAATAAAAAGATAAAATTTGTGGCTTTTGGCGGAGATGGTGGAACATATGATATTGGTTTGCAAAGCTTGTCAGGAGCGCTGGAGCGCGGACATAATTTTCTGTATGTTTGTTATGACAACGGCGGGTATATGAACACGGGCAATCAGAGATCATCCGCGACGCCCTACGGCGCTTTCACAGAAACAACGCCAACCGGAAAAGAATCTTTTGGAAAAATCGAGACGCGCAAAAATTTGATGGAGATTGTTAATGCTCATCGCATTGGGTATTTGGCTCAATCTAATGTCGCCTATTTAGCTGATCTAAAAAAGAAAGCTAAGAAAGCTCTGGAAACTGACGGGCCAAGTTTCCTTTTGGTTTTTTCACCTTGTACTAATAATTGGAAATTTCCAACTTCACAATATGTGAATGTAGGAAAGTTAGCGACGGAAACAAATTTTTGGCCATTATATGAAATTGAAAATGGTGAACATAAATTAAGCTTCGAACCAAAGAAAATAACTCCCGTCACGGAATTTTTGAAAACCCAAGGCCGTTTTAAGCATCTCTTTAAAGAAGAAAATAAACCTCATTTAGAAGAAATTCAGAAATTAGTCAATGAAGAATTCGCTAGGATTGCGAATTTGTGTGAATAATAATAAAAATATAATATCCCTCCTCTCCCTTAGGGAGAGGATGTCCGGTACTCCGGACAGAAGAGGGAAAAGGCTAAATGAAAAGAATAAAAACGAATATTTTAGGAGATATTAAACAGAAAGAGGAAATTGAAGATGGAATAATTTTTGTGAGTTCGTTCCCTCTCTGTCGCGAGTACGCGACATCTCTCCCAAAGGGAGAGAGGGAAAAGAATTGAGCCCACGATCAGAATTGAACTGACCCCGCACCATTTTTTGAAGTTTTCATTTGAGCCGTCCATCGGACTTGAACCGATAACCTATGATTTACGATACCATTGCTCTACCAATTGAGCTAGGACGGCGTATGTTATTTGGAAAAATGGTGCGGGGCGAGTGATACCGTTTCTCCCGCCTCATCGGCGGGTCGCCGGAGAGGCGACTACCAATTGAGCTACGTGGGCACTTGTATAATAATTACATAATAATTAAAATAATTCAAATGAGTAAAATAATTAAAGCTACTGTGTTTTTTTCTTTTTTTATTCTTTTAGTATCTGGATGCGCTAACGAAAGACAAGCGGAAAGTATACCTCAGGATAATCAAAGTCAAAATAAAAATATTTCACAGTCAGATCAAGCTAAAAATTTAAAATCATGTGCAAATGGAATAGTTTGTGAAGAAGGTTATGTTTGTTATGATTCACAATATAGTGGTATGGGGCCAAATGGTATAGTCACTGGAGTACAAAAAGGAGACTCATTATGTCATAAAATATGCATCGACGATAATGATTGCGAAAATGGCAAGTGTCAGGAGGTAGAAAGAACAGGCGGAGATGTTATGTATAGAATTAAATTCTGCATGGAGAATATTAATTAATTTTTAAAAATTATTATGAAACTATATATCTGTGAAATTTGCGGGGAAATATCAATGAAATTTTATGCCGTATTTAGAGGTATTATATTATGTAGCAAAAGATTGACAATTTCTTTGGATGTGCTACAATTAATTCAGCTAAAAACACCCGCTCTGACCCGCAAGGGCACGGCGGGTTTTAGTTTATAAAAAATGGAAAATTCTAAAATAAAACAAAAAAGAATAGCAATATATATTGATGGGAGTAATTTTTATTATAAATTGCGGGATTTGGAAGTGCCAAATACAACTTATTTTAACTATAGTGGTCTTTCTAGATGGTTGGCGCGAGATCGTGTTATTATTTCAAAAAGATATTATATTGGTGTTGTAAGAGCAAAAGAAAATGATGAAAAAGGACAAAAGTTAAGAAAAAATCAGCAGAGATTATTTAATCATCTTTGTTCTCCGTTGCAAGGCTTCATCGTAAAGCAAGGTTATCTTATGAAAAATGACGGAGTTTATCATGAGAAAGGCGTTGATGTGAAAATGGCAGTAGATTTATTAGTTGGTGCATATGAAGATCTTTATGATACGGCAATTCTACTTTCTTCTGATACTGATTTAATTCCGGCGATTCAAAAAATAAAACACTTAGGCAAGGAAGTCGAATATATAGGTTTTTCACACAAGCCTAGTTTAGGTTTGCAAAAATACGCCTCACTAACAAGACTAATGATCAAAGAAGAAATAGAAAAATTTGTTTCAAAAGAAATTTACAAAAAACAATAATAATTATGGACAAATATCAACAAGCTTGGGAAAAGTTTCAAAATAAGTATGGTGTGCTGACTATAATATAAAAACATAAAAAATTAAATAAAATAATATGCCAAAAAATAAATTTTCGGATGATGATTTAAAAGAAAAATCTAAAAAAATAGAAGCTATTTATAATGAAGCGGTTAGTGAAATTAAAGAGCTTGAAAAGAAACAAAGAGAGATTATCGATAATTGCATTATAAAACTTGAGCAAATAAAGATAGAAAAAATAAGAAATGTTATTAAAGAAAAATAATTTTATAAAAATATCACTAATAAATAAGTTAATAAAAAAACTATGAGTCAAGAAGAAATAAAACCAGCGGACGCGAAACAAGAAGAAATAAAAACTCCAGAAGCTGTTGTTGAAAATCCTCTGACAGTTGAGAGTATTGAAGCGCAAATTGCTGATTTGCAGGCTAAATTAGGAGAGATGAAAAGAGCAAGTGAAAAAACAATTCAAACTGAAACAGGACAAATTGATATATCAGCAGAAAAACTTGATGTGGAAAGTCCGGAAGAAATATCTATTGCTAGACAAGAAATCGGGGACATTGAGATTAAAAAGCAAGTCATTGCTAAAGAAGCAAATGAAAAAATTCAGAGTGAGGCTATGGAATTTTTTATCGCAAATAGTGAAAAAGATGTTATAGCAGAACCAAAGAAAAAAGAAACGTTGCAAGAAGCGCCTGTTGAAAACAAAGAACCTGTCCAAGGTGCAGATAGGCTAGCAGAACCGGATATTGAATATAAATCTCTTATAGAAAAAATAAAACCTATTAACGATGAAATAAACAAACGCGTAGTAGAAATTATTAACGATAGAAAAGATAAAAAGGATCCATCGTGGCATGGCACAGATGAACAAAATCAAGCGATAGATAGTCTTAGAAAAGAAAAGGACTTACTTACAATAAGAGCAGATGAAATTGAGGAAGAAAAAGATCGTTTGATTTCTAAAAAAGAGTCAGTTGCTAAAGATCTTAGTGCTAATGAAAAATCAAAAGCTGATTTAGAAAAAAATCTTGGTAAGAAATTTGAAGTTAGGCAAGAAGCAGAAAATATTATGCGAGAAGTAAAGGCTATGCGAGGCGAACTTGACAGTGAGAAAGGAAAATTGGTGCTTAATTCAAAAATTACTAAAAAATTAATAGAATTAATGATGCAACCGGGGGTGCTTCCTGAGGCTGGTAAAAAATGGACAGAACTTTACAAACCTATTGACGAAATAGATTTTAATCAGGTCCAAGAAATTATTGACCAATATAATAAAGCGGATGCCTTAGATAAAGAAATAGATGCGAATGAGACTAAGGATAGAGAAGAAATTGAAAGTGTGTATGGCATTGAACCTATAAATATTGATAAGGTGTTAAAAAATAATACTAATCCTGATTTGAAAAAAACGCGTGAAGAAATTAAAACTAAATTATTCGAACGCGTTTTGAAAAATAAAGCAAATAAGCGCGAAATGATTATGGCTGAAGAATATGCGGCGAAAGCAGTTAACGCAACTGGAGGAACAGGTTTTCGCACAGTTCCGAGAGTATGGTATGAAAATAAGCGACTATTAAAAGCTATGATGAAAGCAAATAGTCAAATAGACGAAGCTTATATTAAAAGAAGATTAGAACAAAAATAATCAATTGCGGAAGAAATTATTAGCAGTTTATAAATATTCTTATGGATGAAGAAATAAAGAAAAAACTGGAATCAGGTTTATTGTATGGTTTTTTCGAGTTAGAAAATAAAGATAAAATTAATAAAATAAATGTGATAAAAATAGATTATCAAAAACAAATTGAAGTATTAAAACAGGAGCGCGATAAAGTCATTAGTGAATCTGTCGCATTTTTAGAAGAAAGAAAAATGGAAGAAATAAGAAAAGGATTATAAATATATGGAAAAAATGGAAGAAAAAATTGATATACTAGATACCAATGTTTCAATTGAAAAATCTAAGGATAGTAAGATTGAAAATCTTGAAGTGTCAAAAGAAAATTCCGAAATATTAGCAAAGAAGAATGTTGAAGAAATGGAAAAAGACGCGAAAGAATTAGATCTGACTAAATCAGAAAGTATGCTTAATGACGAAACTGATTCAATCGGACATGAACCGGAAATTCAAGAAGAAGTTTTTAAAAGCGACGGAGTTATTGAAAAATTGAAATCAATTTCAGAGAGAGCCAGTAAAATTTTGGACGATGCAAAATCAGGAATTAAAAAAGTTTTAGCTGGAGGAATGGCAGTAATGGCTTTTTCCGAAGCGGGTAATATAAGAGAAATAAAAGCAGAGGGAATGGATAATAAACAATCCACTATTGAATCAATAGAAAAAAACCAAAAACAACGATATGTAGAAGAAATTGAAAAAATAAGGAATATTGCTATTAATGAACCCAATGAATATTCTTTTATTTTTGCGAAAAAAAGCGGAGAATATATTTTTCCCAAGGGACAAGAGGGTAATAATTTTTCAAACTCTTTTAGCGTGAAAGAAATTAGAAAATACATAGGAAATGAAGAATGTAGCATAGAGCTTATTCATACTCATCCAGCTAAACTTATTAATCCTAGTGATGAAAACATAGTGGAAAAAATTAGAAAAGGAGAAATGGAGAACAATTTGATGCCTCCAAGTATTACAGATATATCTAATATTATAGATAAAAAAAATATTTTTGGAGATAATTTTAGTAAAATAACATCAAAAGTAGTTGAACCTTCTGGTATATGGGAATATTCTTTAAATTTTGAAAATAGTCAGTTCGATGAAATAGTTAATGAATTTCAGGATGAGTTTACTACCGAAAGAGTTATCAAAGAAAGTAACTTAACTAAAGAAGAAAATTCAACTTTAAATAAGGTGTCGGAATATATTAATTTTGAGAATATGAACTCTTCTGTAAGATTTTTTATGCTGATAGGTCTTTTAGAGCAAACCCATATTGATATTTGTGAAACTATTTCTGAAAAATTAGCAAGTACTATTCTTAAAAAAGAGGAAAAATTAAAGGAAAAATATCCAGAAGCCTATAGTGATTTTAAAGAAATTATTGATAATGAAAGAAGGATAACAGAGTTCAAATCCGAAGGATCAAAAGAGTTAATAAGAAAAAACATGGAATTATACAAAAAAAATGGCATAATATTAAAACATACGCCTTTTGAAAAAATAGACAAGAAAACTAACTAATTTTTAAAAATTAATATGAAACTATATATTTGTGAAATTTGTGGGGATGCGTATATTGGGGAGGAGAAGCCGACGGATTGTCCGTTTTGTGGGGCGAGGAATAATTTTATCAAAAATGCCGATGAAGCCAAGCCGATTGTGAATGAAAAAATAGAAATTGGCGAAATTTCCAAGAAAAATCTTTTGGAAACTTTGGCACTGGAAACTCGAGCCAATGCGATGTATCTTTGTATGGCGGGGAAAGCTTCGGAATATAAAATCAAGGCAATGTATAAACGGTTGGCGAAAGTGGAGTTGGAGCACGCAGTGATCGTGACAAAACTTTTGGGCATTGCAATGCCAGAGATAGTTCCAGAAACTTGTGCCGATGAAAATTCAGAAAATTTTCAAAAGACAATTGAGTTGGAAGATCATGCAGTTGAATTATATAAAAAGTTTACCACTGAAGCGACAGAGCCAAACATCCGAAAATTTTTCGGAGCGTTGATGCAGGTTGAGGCAGGACACGTAGAGCTAATAAATAGTTTTATTTAAAAAATATGATTAAAAAAATTGCAATAGGAATAATTATAATAATTCTTATTGTTTTTTCTATTTTCAATCCCGACTTATTTGTGTCGTATGAAATTTTGCCTGTTTTGGGGTTAATGTTGATTTGGAGCGCATGTCTTTTGTGCTTAGTTTTATATAGATTTAGAAATAATTCACCTCAATTTTTAGATACACTTTATAATTTTTTATGGCTTATTCCATTTGTGTATGTTATTATATTTTCATTTATGAATGATATACCTAATCCTTTTAAAAAATATCCATGTGTTCCAGACGGAGGTCTTTTATTTAGATTGCTTCCTTTCATGTGGGGATTTTTTTATTCTTTGGTTTATACGGGTTACTATATTTGTAAATATTTTCAAAAAAATTCATATAGTAAGGTAATGAAATATTTAATGATTGTGCTTATTGCAGTTTATATTATTTTTATTGTTATTGTTTTTGTAAAAATAAAGATAACTACGAATAGCGAGTGTGTTTTTTTAAGAATGTAAGTTATTATTACAACAATGATTACTCAAATTCAAATTTTAATTTTCGGTTTCGTGTTTTTGATAAAGGGCATTGATATTCTAATAGAACCAATTTTCGAAAATTTCTAATTTCTAAACAATTTCCAATGTCTCAATGATTAAATTTTCAAATTTTTTGAAAATTGAAAATTGAAAATTGAAAATTTTCTTGACATGATTTGGATTTACACAATTGTTTCAGTTTTAATAATAAGTTTCATTTCCTTGGTGGGAGTTTTTTCGTTGTCTTTTGATCAGAAGAAACTATACAAGATTCTGATTTATCTGGTGAGTTTTTCGGCGGGGACTTTGATGGGGGACGCATTTTTGCATCTTATTCCGGAAGCGTTTGAAAATTCGCAAAACACTATAGAAATTTCTTTTTCAATTTTGGGTGGAATTTTGATTTTCTTTTTAATTGAAAAACTTATTCGTTGGCGTCATTGTCATGAAGAACCTTGTATTGATCATCCGCATCCATTTTCTTATGTAATTTTGACGGGGGACGCTGTGCATAATTTTATCGACGGAGTAATTATCGCTGGTAGTTTTTTAGCCAGCATTCCGCTGGGAATAGCGACAACTGTGGCGGTGATTTTCCATGAAATCCCTCAAGAGATTGGCGATTTTGCCTCTTTGGTTTATGCTGGTTTTTCTAGGGCCAAAGCTTTGTTTTTTAACTTCCTTACGGCCCTCACAGCAGTGCTTGGAGCGGTTTTAATTTTATTGATAAATTTAAATCCAGAGAATTTAACCGCATTTTTAGTGCCTTTTGCGGCGGGAGGCTTCATCTATATCGCTGGAACTGACCTAATTCCCGAACTTCACAAACACCGCTCGTTCAAGGCTGGTTTTTGGCAAACAATTGCCTTTGTGCTGGGCATGGGACTGATGGCAGGGATGTTGTTTTTGGAATAAAAATGTTACAATAAATATGGCTTAAATTAGCCATCACAGCAGAATAATCAGTATTTTGGTTGATTAATTGTAACATAAATGTTATATTTAAAGCATAAAAATGTTACTATTATACACATATGAAAACTGAAAAATTAAATAAAAGACAAGAAATAATCCTTTCCTTTGTTGAAAAAGAAGGTAGTGTTTCTATGGGTCAGATAGTTGAGCGAATAGGAAAGCAATTAGGTCAAGTGACCAGAATGACTATTTCAAGAGACCTAGAAAAGATGTTAGAACTTAATTTGATAGAAAGGCAAGGAACAGTTGGGCGAGCTGTCACCTATCAACTTTCTTTCAAATATCCGATTGTAAAAAAGATTGATGTTGAAAAATATTTTGCTCAAGATCTTGATCGAAGAGAAGTTAAGGAGAATTTTAATTTTGATATTTTCAGTCAGCTGAAAGATGTTTTTACTGATGCTGAAAAAAACAAGCTTTCTGATTTGAATGAAATTTATAGAAAAAAGATAAGAGACATTTCACCGGATGCATTGAAAAAAGAAATTGAAAGAATGAATATTGATTTCAGTTGGAAATCTTCAAAAATCGAAGGAAACACTTATAATCTTTTGGAAACGGAGCAGTTAATCAAAAATCAGAAAGAGGCGATTGGGCATTCAAAGGAAGAGGCAGTAATGATTCTCAATCATAAAAAAGCCTTGGAATATGTTGGTAGTAATAAAAAGGAATTTCAGGCTATATCCGTTCCTAAGATAGAAAATATCCATTCCTTGCTGGTGGATGGCTTGGATGTAACAAAAAATCTAAGAAAAACTTTAGTTGGAATAACCGGAACAAATTATAAGCCGTTGGATAATGATTTTCAAATTAAAGAAGCTTTGGAAAAAGCTTGCCAGTTAGTAAATGAAACTAAGGATGTTTTTGAAAAAGCTATTGTCATGATGTTGCTTATCGCCTATATCCAGCCATTTGTTGATGGCAACAAGCGCGTCAGCCGACTTTCGGGTAATGCTATTTTGCAATCCTTTGATTCTTGCCCGCTTTCTTATCGCAGTATGGACGAAATAGAATATAAAAAAGCTATCTTGCTTTTTTACGAACAGAATAATGTTTCGTATTTCAAGGAATTGTTTCTGAAACAGTTTGAATTTGCTGTGGAAAATTATTTTGGGTAATTTATTATATGCAGGAAATATTGAAAAAAATCGAAGAGCTAAAAATTAAACTCCCGACCATTCGGGACTATCTTTGACTTGCCTGAAAAAGAAAAAAGAATAGAAGAATTAAAAAAAGAAACAATCAAAGAAAATTTTTGGAATGATTCGCAGTCGGCTGGAAAAATTATGCAGGAGATTGAAGAGTTGAAAAAAGAAATTGGGGAAATTGGGGAAATTGAAAAGCGATTGGATGAAATTGAAGAACTTGCAAAAATCATTGAAAACAAAAAAGATGAAAAAGAAATTGAGCGGGAAATTAGGGAAATCGGGGAAATTATAGAAAAATTGGAATTTAAGACTCTTTTTTCTGATGAGTATGATCGCAATGATGCCATCGTCACAATCATGAGTGGAGCGGGCGGAGTGGATGCGCAGGATTGGTCAGAGATGTTGCTTCGAATGTATCTCAAGTGGTCAGAAAAAAATAATTTTAAAGCAAGATTGCTGGACGAAACGCGCGGGCAAGAAGCGGGGATAAAAAGTGCTACGCTGGAAATTTCCGGTGCCTTTGCTTATGGGTATTTGAAAAGCGAAGCGGGCGTGCATCGGTTGGTGCGACTCTCACCATTTAATGCGGACAATCTTCGACAAACTTCTTTTGCGCTAGTGGAAGTGATGCCCGTAATTGCGGAGATAAAAGAAGTAAAAATAAATCCGCAGGATCTTCGCGTGGATGTGTATCGATCAAGCGGCGCAGGCGGGCAATCTGTCAATACGACTGACAGTGCGGTGCGCATCACGCATCTTCCAACCGGCGTTGTTGTTTCTTGCCAAAATGAAAGAAGTCAATTGCAAAACAAAGAACAAGCGATGAAAATTTTGCGGGCTAAATTGCATAAAAAATATTTGGAAGATTTGGAAATAGAAAAAATGAAATTACGCGGTGAACAACCTAGTGCTGAATGGGGCAGTCAAATTCGTTCCTATGTGATTCATCCATATAAAATGGTCAAAGATCATCGAACAAAATATGAAACTGCGGGGGCAGAAAGTGTTTTAGAAGGAAATCTCAATGAATTTATGGAAAGCTATTTGAAGTATTTGAAAAAATAGTTTATAATAGTATTACTAAATACGAAATAAGCGAAATACGAAAGAAAGTACGAAAAAATAATTTAAAGTATTTGAAAATGTTTGTATTAATAATTTTAGTATTTCGTTAATTTCGTATTTCGTAAAACATTATGAGAAGAGAAAATAAAACAGAAATTGAAGATAATATTGAAATAGAAAATGAGATAGAAGAAATGATGCCGGAAAATAATTCGCCTCTGATTAAATTTGATCATGTGAGCAAGTTCTTTAAGGATGACCGAATTATTTTGGATAATATTAATTTGGAGATAAAAGCCGGCGAGTTTGTTTCAATTGTCGGACCGAGCGGAGCGGGAAAATCAACTTTACTCAAGATGGTTTATGTTGAAGAAATGCCAAGTGAAGGCTCGGTTTATTTTGATGGAGTTTCGCTGGATATGATCAGTCGGCGGAAACTTCCCTATCATCGAAGAAGGATTGGTACTATTTTTCAGGATTTTAAATTATTGCCTCAAAAAACTACTTTTGAAAATGTCGCCTATGCTTTGGAAGTTTGCGGATTATCTAAGGAGGAAATATTGCAGGATGTGCCACAAATTTTGGATATCGTGGGGCTGGGAGATAAAATGGAAAAATTTCCTCATGAGCTTTCTGGCGGAGAACAGCAAAAAGTAGTTTTGGCGCGAGCGTTAATTCATAAGCCACTGGTAATTGCGGCGGACGAACCGACGGGAAACTTAGATTCGGCAAATTCATTGGAAATAGTCAAACTGCTTTTAGAAATTAATAAATTGGGAACAACGGTTATTTTAGTTAGTCATGATCGGGAAATTGTGAATAAAGCTAATAGAAGAGTAATTTTGCTTGATCGCGGAAAAATAATTTGCGATGATGCAAAGGGGAAATATAAAATCTGCTAATCTTTACTAATTACTAATTTTGTACGAATATACTAATAAAAAATTCGTACATTAGTATATTAGTAAATGATTAGTAATTCGTAATGTTATGTTTTTAATTATCGGACGAACAATTAGGGCTAGTTTTATAAATTTTTGGCGTAATGGCTGGTTGTCAGTGGCAGCGGTGAGTGTTTTAGTGCTAGCACTTTTTGTGGTGGGGTCGGTTTTTATGGTGGGATTAGTGGCAAATGATGTTCTTCAAAATGTTGAAAAAAAAGTGAGTATTAGCGTGTATTTTAAAACTGATATAAGCGAAGAAAAAATATTGGAAAATAAGAGAGACTTGGAAAATATCAAAGAAATAAGTTCAGTGGAATATATTTCCAAAGATAAAGCGTTGGAAATTTTCAAACGCGACAATGCTGACGAGCCAGTGATTATGGAATCACTGGAAGAAATTGGAGAAAATCCACTGCTTGCATCTTTAGTTATCAAAGCTGATAATCCTAGCCAATATCAAGCAGTGGCTGATTATATAGCTAATGCTTCTTTCAAGGATGATGTCGGGCGAGTTAATTATGGAAAAAATCGAGAAATTATCGATCGCCTGAATGGAATAATTTTTCAAATCAAGAAAGTCGGTTTGATTTTGGTTGGAATTTTTGGAATAGTTTCCATTCTGATAATTTTTAACACAATTAGAATTACAATTTATACCCACAGACAAGAAATTGAAGTGATGCGGTTAGTCGGATCGTCCAATATGTTCATCCGTTTGCCGTTTATTTTTGAAGGAATAATTTATGGCGTAATTGCTTCGTTTATCGCTTCGCTTATTATTTTAGGAACGATTAAAATTATAAATATCTATGCTTCGGCGGTGGTTTCTTCCGGAAATTTATTTTCTTTTTATCTTGCCAACGCGCTTTATGTTTTGGGATTGCAAATTATCATCGGTTCCTTTCTCGGCATTGCCAGCAGTTGGATTGCGATGAGGAAATACCTTAAGATATAACCGATGCGAATCTACGAATGAAATGCGAATCTACGAATAATTTATTGAGTTGATTTTTGTAAAAAAATAAAAGCCCCTTCTTGTCAGTTGCAAGAGAGGCTTTTTGATTTTGTATTTATCCGAGATTTTTAATCTCGGTAAACTGTGCAAACTCCATCCATTGGGCCGATAGAAGATTCTTGAAAAAGGACATAAAAAGTTCTTCCTTTTTCAATGACCTTTTTGGCTTGTTTGATTTCATTCGCAGGACAAGGTTTTATTTTTTCAACATAACCAAAATAAATATAACCAATACTATCATGTTGAAATTGAGTTTTAATTATTCCGGCACGAAAAAGGATTTGCCTTATTTGAGCATTTCCCAAGGAAAAAACCGGAGAATTTAATTCATTTAGATCTTGAATTAATTGAATTTTCTCTTTGCCATTTTCATATTGCATGATTGTTTTTATCCTTTCAAATAATGGGTAAGTGGGTGAAATAAAAAATTAAAGAACTGTTTTTTTGTATTTAGTTGGGGAAGAGGGATTCGAACCCCCGCATGACGGGATCAGAACCCGTTGCCTTACCGCTTGGCTATTCCCCAGCAGTTATTACTTAAACAGCATACTTTAAACTTAAAATAAAATCAATATTGACATCAAAATACAATCTGCTAAAATACAATTAGCACTCACTCTTGACGAGTGCTAATACCTGCGGTATAATACAAATGTATGCGAATAGAGGGCAAATAAATCGCAAATAAATTATTCGTAAAAATTAGTTTAAACATTCGCAACATATTAGCATTTTATGAACGACAGACTCAAAAAAATTTTAGCGGCGGTGGTGGAAGAATATACTAATTCGGCTATTCCGGTTGGCTCGAAAATACTGGAAGATAAATATGGTTTGAAAGTAAGTTCGGCGACGATTAGAAATGATATGGTGGAATTGGAAAAGGAAGGCTATTTGCACCAACCGCATATTAGTGCGGGACGGATTCCGACGGACAAGGGATATCGTTTTTTCGTGGAGAGTATTATGCCGGATCAAAAATTAAGCTTGACTGATCAAAAAAAACTACAAGCGGAAGTTTTGAAATTGAAAGCCAAAAATCAACGGCTTTCCCGTACGACGGCTAAATTACTTTCCTCATTATCAGGAAGCTTGGCAATTAGTGGATCAGAAAAAGAATTTTATGATTTTGGCATCGGCGAACTTTTGGAAAATCCGGAATTTCAAAATGTGGATGAGTTTTGTCGAATTGCCGAAGCGTTAGATTATATTGATGAAAATGTGGATACAATTCTTTCCAAATTAAAAGACGGAGAAACGAGAATTTTTATCGGCAAGGAAAATCCAATCAAGGAAATTTCCAATTGCTCAATGGTAGTGAGTCCCTATACAACTAAATCTGGAGAAAGAGGAGTATTGGCGATTGTCGGACCGAAAAGAATGAAATATGCCAAAAACAAATCGCTTTTGGATTACGCTCGAAAACTTTTGGGCGGATCGATGGCAATAATTTTGATAGTAGAAAGTGGAATAGTTTTTATTAAATAAAAGTATGCGAATAGCGCTCTACGAATGCGCACATGCGAATAATAAATTTATGGAAAAAATAAAAAAAATGGAAGCTAGTGAACAAAAAAAAGATAGGGCACGGCCAATGGAGATTACTGTCAAGGCGGTGGTAATTAGCGAAGACGGTCAAACACTTATTCTTAAAAGAGTAAAAGATTCCGATACCAATCCAGACAAATGGGATATTCCGGGGGGGCTTTTGGAGGCTGGTGAAACGATAGAAAAAGCTTTAAAAAGAGAAATAAAGGAAGAAACAGGATTGGAAGTGGAAATTGGACCGGTTATACGCGTTTCTGAATTTCCCAAAGAAACTAAGCAATTTAAAAAAGAAAAAAGATCTTTGCGCTTCATTGCTTATTGCCAAGGAAATACAGAAGTAAAATTGAGCGACGAACATAGCGAATTTCTTTGGTTAGAAATAGACGAGGCAGTAAAAAAATTAAATGAGAAGGATGGTTTTGAAAACGACAAGGGAAATACTTTACTGGATGCTAAAAAATATTTAGAACTAAAAAATTCTCTGGAAGGTTGGAAACGATGCATGGCGGATTTTGAAAATTATAAAAAAAGACAAGCGGAAGACAGGAAAGATATGATTGCTTTTTCGAATTTAAATTTAATTTCGGAAATCCTTCCGATATTAGATAATTTCCATGCTTCGACGGATCATATTCCGGAAGATCAAAAAGATGGTGGTTGGGTGGTTGGGATTATGCATATTCAGCATCAGTTGGAAAAAGTCCTAGAGGAAAATGGCGTGAGTGAAATTTTGGTGAATGTTGGAGATGAATTTGCTCCAAATATTATGGAAGCCGTGAAACAAGAATCAGGAGACAGTGAACAGGAAACATCCGAAAATAAAGTTAAGAAAGTTTTGATGAAAGGATATAAAATTAATAGCAAAGTAATTAGGGTGGCGAGAGTAGTTGTAGAATAATAAATTTAAAGTTAATTAAAATTAAAAAGTCATTGTTCATTGATCCTTGATCATTGCTCATTGGCAAAAAATTTATGTCAAAAATATTAGGAATCGATCTTGGGACAACTAATTCTGCAATGGCAATTGTGGAAGGTGGCAGTCCAGCGATAATTGAAAACAAAGAAGGAGCGAGAACTACACCGTCAATGGTAGCTATTTCAAAATCTGGCGAAAGATTGGTTGGGCTTTTGGCTAAGCGCCAAGCAGTGACAAATTCTGGCAACACGCTTTATTCAATCAAGCGTCTTATTGGGCGAGCTTTTGCGGATGATGAAGTGCAACGCGACATGAAACTCATGCCATATAAAATTGAAAAATCTAATGGCGGAGTAAAAATAAAAATGGGAGAAAAAGAATATACTCCACAAGAAATTTCTGCGATGATTCTTTCTAAACTCAAAGCAGACGCCGAAGAAAAATTAGGCGAAAAAATCGAAGAAGCGGTGATCACTGTGCCGGCCTATTTTGATGATTCACAAAGAAAGGCTACTAAGGAAGCTGGAGAAATTGCCGGACTAAAAGTGCGAAGAATCATTAACGAGCCGACCGCGGCAGCTCTTGCTTATGGTTTTAATAAGAAAAAAGATGAAAAAATTGCTGTTTATGATTTGGGTGGCGGAACTTTTGACATTTCTATTTTGGAAGTCGGTGATGACACAGTAGAAGTAAAATCTACTAATGGCGACACGCATCTTGGTGGAGACGATTTTGACCAAATTATAATCAACTGGATAATAACAGAGTTCAAAAAACAAGAAGGCATTGATTTGGGCAATGATTCATTGGCACTGCAAAGAATCAAAGAGGCAGCAGAAAAAGCTAAGATTGAGCTTTCCACAGCGGCTGACACTGAAATTAACCAACCTTTCATCACCACTGACGCTAATGGTCCAAAACATTTAGTCATGAAAATTACTCGCGCTAAACTGGAAGAATTGGTGGGGGATTTAGTCAAAAAAACACTTGAACCAACCAGAAAAGCATTGGCGGATGCAAAATTAGAAGCGAAAGATATTAATGAAATTGTGATGGTGGGTGGAATGACTAGAATGCCGTTAGTCATCAAGACAGTAGAAGAATTTTTTGGAAAAAAAGTTAATCTTACAGTTAATCCAGATGAGGTTGTGGCTTTGGGTGCTGCCATCCAAGGTGGTGTGCTTCAGGGGGACGTGAAGGATGTGCTTCTATTGGACGTTACTCCACTAACTCTTGGAATTGAAACAATGGGTGGCGTGCGAACGCCGCTAATTGATCGAAACACAACTGTGCCGACTGCCAAATCGCAAATATTTTCCACCGCCGCTGACAATCAGCCATCAGTAGAAATCCATGTTTTGCAAGGCGAACGAGAAATGGCCGTTGACAATAAAACTTTAGGCCGATTTATTCTAGACGGCATTCCACCATCTCCAAGAGGCATTCCGCAAGTGGAAGTGACTTTTGATATTGATGCTAATGGAATTTTGAGCGTTAAGGCCAAAGACAAAGCTACGAACAAAGAGCAATCAATCAGAATTGAAGGTTCCAGTGGACTTTCCAAAGAAGAAGTGGAAAAGATGAAAAAAGATGCGGAAGTTCATGCGGAAGAAGACAAGAAAAAGAAAGAAATAGTTGAAACAAAAAATATTGCTGACACTTTGATTTTCACCACCGAAAAAGCGATTCGTGAAGCGGGCGACAAAATTACTGCCGACGAAAAGAAGCCAGTCGAAGAAAAAATCGAAGCTTTGAAAAAAGTCAAGGACGCAGATGACATTGAAGCAATTAAAAAAGCTTCCGAAGAACTTTCGCAAGAGGCGCAAAAGATTGGCGAAAAACTTTACAAAGCATCTGCCGACTCCGCTCCGAAAGACGGAGCTACGTCGAGCCAAGCAAAAGAAGGTGAACCCGCCTCATCGGCGGACGCTGTGCGAGATGCGGAGACGAAGGAGGGGGAGAAAAAGGAATAACTTTAAAAAGCAGGGAATAAGCCCCCTGCTTTTTTTGTGATATAATAAAGAAGTTTATAAATCCTATAAGTCTAATATAACAAATAAGACAAATCAAGAAAATTTATTTTTTACGCACGGCGGATATCGAATTTTTTAAGCAAGGAGGTTTTACGGAAAGATTATATCAAAAAAAGAAACGAGTTTAGAGGAAATAATTTTTAATAAAACTAATCAAACATTTTTATGGAAAAAACAATTAATATTTTTGGTGATAGTATTGCTTGGGGTGCTTGGGATGATATGGGTGGTTGGGCGAATCGTCTAAGAAATCATTTAGCACGGGATCCAGATAATTATTTGAAAGTTTATAATCTTGGAATTTCCGGAAACAATTCAGATAAATTATTGGAAAGATTCAATGCTGAAAACGAAGCTAGAAATCCAAATACGATTATTATTGCTATTGGCATTAATGATTCTCAATATATCAATTCAAAAGAAAATCCGCGCATAACACTTCAAAAATTCGAGAACAATCTATTGGAATTAATTGATCAAGCGAAAAAATATACCCAAGAAATTATTTTTGTAGGTATCGCCAAGGTTGATGAAAAAAAGGTGATGCCGACTCCATGGGACAGTACAAAATTTTATGACAATGAAAATGTTTCTTTATATAATGAAAAGATAAAAGAGTTTTGCAGAAATAGCGGGTTAATGTTCGTTGAAATGTTTGATTTATTGGACGAGAGTGATCTGGAAGATGGCCTGCATCCTAATACGAAAGGGCATGAAAAAATGTTTTTGCGAGTCAAGGATTATTTTATTAAGAATAAAATTATTTAACACATAATTAAATAAGTAATAAAAATTTATGGAATTTAAACATTTTGAAACAAACTTGGAAAAAGAAAATGAATACCCGAAAATTGTACTGGATAATATTCCAGAAATTATAGAGCAAAAAACGGGTAAAAAAGTGAAAATTGAAATTTTAGAAAAAGACGAAGAGTATTTGAAATATTTATTTAAAAAAATATTAGAAGAGGCAAAAGAAGTGGCGGATGCAAAAGATGAAGAGCATTTAATTGAGGAAATTGGTGATGTATCTAGGATACTGGATGCAATTTTAGAATTAAAGGGTTTAAATTGGGAAATAGTGGAAAAGGTTAAAAGGGAAAAAACTAAAGAGAAGGGTGGGTTTAAAAAAAGAATTTTGATGTTGGAAAAAGCTGAATGACAAATGTCGTTAATTCTGCTAAAATATAATAATGAAAACAAAAATTACAAAATATATAATCGTAGGGCTAGGTGTTGTTTTTGGTGTAGCGTCTTGGTTATCGGTTGAGCGGGCGATCAATGTCGAAAATTCCAGTACGTGGTTGGTTCCGGCGATTTGGTTTTCGCTTTTTTATATTGTGTTAGCACTTGGCGCAATTGTTGTTAAGGATAAAGTTATTCTAATTCCATTTTTGGCGGTTGGTTTTTTCTCAAGTCTCATTTTCACTTTTTCTTTTTGGCATATCGCGTTATTGGTTTTTTCTTTTCTATTTGTATTTTTAGCGGTAGAAAGAATTGCCAAAGATACGAAATTAAATATTAAATTGGATATTACTAAATCAGTGCGCACCGGAAAAACGATGTTGATTTTGGCCCTTTCAATTGCCATCACTTCGCAATATTATTTTGAACTTAAAAACACCAACAAAATAAACATTATTCCAAAATTTGAAACGAGTGATGCGGTTTCGCAAATTTTGCCAATGATGTATCCTGATTTGAAAGAAGACGAAAAAAGTGATTTGACGGTGGACGAATTTATTTTAGAAATGTCAAAAAAGGGTGCGGACGGTATGCTGGGAAATATTTTAGAAAGCCAAGGGCTCAATGAAAAAAATATTGGCGTGAGTGAAGATCAAATGAAAAAAATAATCGAAAGCGATCAAGATATGATTCTCACAGAGGGTCGAGAAAATTTTAGCCAAATTGCCGGAATTCATTTGACTGGCCAAGAAAAAATTGCGGATGTTTTTTCTCAAATGATCAATAATAAAATAAATGAATTTTTTTCTAGAAATTTCAAAGAGGATAATTTGCCTTTCTTGCCTTTTATCGCATCGGTTATTCTTTTTTTGACAGTGGCGTCAATCGGATCTTTTTTGGGTTCGATTGCTGGGTATCTCACGGCTTTTATTTTTTGGCTACTTAGGAAAATTAAGCTCATCCAAATTTCTAAGGTGATGGTAGAAGTTGAAATTGTAGAATAAAATACTTTTTTAAATTGCATTAGCACTCGGGCAGGGGGATTGCTAATTTTTGTGAATGGGGGTATAGTTAGGAGGAAATTTATTAAGCCTCTTTCCCTACGAATTACGAATTGGTACGAATGTACGAAATACGAATAATTAAATAATACAGTAAAAATTATTTAGTTAAATTAGTACATTCGTAAAATTTCGTAATTCGTAAGGCAGTACTCAATTATTATGTCAGAAGACTATTATAAAATTCTCGGCGTTTCCAAGGGGGCGTCGGATGATGAGATAAAAAAAGCCTATCGAAAGATGGCGCATCAACATCATCCCGACAAATCTGGTGGAGACGAGAAAAAATTCAAAGAAATCAACGAAGCCTATCAAGTGCTTTCTGATAAATCCAAAAGACAGCAATACGACCAATTTGGACGGACTTTTGATCAAGGTAGCGCAGGAGGCGGGCAAGGATTTTCAGGTTTTGACTTTAGCGGTTTTTCTTCGGGAGACGGAGGTTTTAGCAATTTCGATTTTGGCGAAACTGATTTTGAAGATATTTTTTCCAATATTTTCAGCGGAGGCAGTGGAAGAGGACGAAGAAAAAAACGCGGGTCAGATATTCAAGTGGATGTGGAGATAGATTTTTTTGAAATGGTGCGGGGCGCTAAGCGGAAAATAAATCTATACAAAAGCGCAGTGTGCGAAAGGTGCAATGGAACGGGCGGTGAACCGGGAGCAAACATAAAAACTTGCTCGACTTGCCGAGGCACGGGGCAAGTGCAAAAAACTACCCGCAGTTTTTTTGGCTCATTTTCGCAAGTGACAATTTGTCCGGATTGTTTTGGCGCGGGAAAAAGCTATGAAAAAAAATGTTCCAAATGCGGAGGCGATGGAAGAGTGAAAAAAGAAGAAGAAATAGAAATCAATATTCCGGCGGGAATAATGAATGGTCAGACAATTTCTATGCAAGGGGCGGGCGAAGCGGGAGAAAAAGGCGCAAACGCTGGAGATCTTTATGTTTTGGTGCATGTAAAAAATCACAGCAAGTTTACTCGCCAAGATAACGATATCTTAAGCACGGAAGAAATTAGTTTTTCTTGTGCTGTGCTTGGTGGAGAAATTGAAATTGAAACAATCGAAGGTCAATTAATTTTGAAGATTCCAGAAGGAACGCAATCAGGCGAAATATTTAGAATAAAGGGTAAGGGCGTGCCGGATATTCATGGCCGAGGACGAGGAAATCATCTGGTTAAAATTATTGTCAGGATTCCTAAAAAACTAACGCGCGAACAAAGAAGATTAATTGAAGAATTAGAAAGAGCAGGGGAATGACATATTGGAGGAAAAATGGTAAAATTAAAAAGTAAAAGTAAGCTAATTATTGTCATGCTGAATTTATTTCAGCATCTCCGATTAGATCCTGAAACAAGTTCAGGATGACAACTAATTTTGGTTTTATAAAATAAACAAAAAAATATGAATCTTGGTTTATTGCTTTCTAAAATTGGAATATCTTCAAATTTTGTCCAAGATGCTACTTTATTAGTTGTTATAATTCTACTAACAATCGCTTTTGCTTTTTTGATTGGTCGTGGACGGCTTATTTCGGTTTTAGTTAGTTTTTATATATCCTTGGCACTTTTGAATGTTTTTCCCAAAGAATATCTCAAGGATTATTCTTATGAACTGGGTTTGTTTTTTATTCTGCTGATTTTAATTGCAATTTTTAGCAAGAGAATTTTTGGCATTTATATTTCCAGTTCTGAATTTATGTGGCGGATTTTTGCGGTTAGTTTTTTGGAAGTAGCTATGCTTTTTAGCCTTGTTTTTTCAATTTTGCCGGAAAAAAAAGCGCTTGGCTACATTTCCCAAAACACCTATGGATACCTAGTTTCTTCGCCGTATAATTTTCTTTGGCTAATTGCGCCGATAATTTTTGTCTATCTTATTCGAAAAAGGCTGAATTAATTTTTATTTTTCAGCGCCAAGATTTTTAAGTATTCTGTTTCCATTTTCTCCGACAATGTAATATCCGGAATAAACCCTCTTGTCAGTAGCGGGTTTTTTCATGGTGGGGAAGTCAGCAGAAACATGTTTGAGTGTTCCATCAGAAACTAAAAAATCAAAAAGAATTCGAGCTTTTTCATCCATAGATCCCGCAAAGTCCATTTCAATATTTGAGGAGCCGTATTCTTTTGGATTGTACGCATCTCCTATGAGAACTTTTGGAATTTCCTCGGTAGTTATGTTCTTTTCCAGATACTGTTTTAGGGCTAAAATTATTTCTTCGTGGGTCATTTTTCCAGTCATTCGAGAAGCTAATTCGGTTGATTGGCGCATTTCCATCAAAAAATGATTAGCCGCTCTTTCCAATCGCTCGTTTTCTTTGTGCTCTTTTTTTCTCAAGAAAATAATTTCAAAAGCAAAATAATATTTTCTTCTACCGGGGTGATAGAGTTTTACTTTAGCGGACATATTTTTGTAACCTTTGCCAGAGGCGGGATTCTCGTCTATTTTAATATTATCCAAAACTCCTCTTTTTATTTTTTCTTCTCCTTCGGGAAAATATTCGCTTAATTCTTTTTCAGAAAGATAATTTTTTTCCCTGAATTCTATTTGAATTACGGGATCTTTTTTCTTTTTGGCTTCTTCTTGAAGATCGTGCATGAGATCGAGAATTTTTTCTGTTTCCATATCGTCATTAAAAATGAAGCGAAAGCGCAAAAAATCATCGGCAATTTTGAAAGCTTCTTTGGGATCTCTCAAATATTTCAAAAAAGTTCGCAAGCCTTCTTTGATTCCAATTTGCAATTCGGGAATAAAATAAGAAGAGCTTCCTGATTGCCCGATATTATTAAAGGAGCATCCCTTTACGGATTGATTTCGTTCAACCCATTCAAAAATTTTAAAAGTGTCAGTTTCATTGTCTCGCAATATGTCCAAGGTAGCCGGTATATTGAGATTAGAAAGAATTCCTGATTCTGAATCTTTTTCTGGATTTCTTCCTAGTACAAAGCGAGAATGGTCGAGAAAAGTTTTGAAAGCGTGGCTTTTTTTTATCCGTTCCGAAACATAAGCAACGCTCAATATCCTGCAATGGGTTAGTCTTTCTGCTCCGGAAGCTGATTTTCTATCTGGAGAAAAAAAATCTTTAGTATTTTCTGGAATATTTTCAAGAGCTACTTTTTTAAAAAAAGCCATAATATCTTCAATATTATTGAAACCGTTAGAAACTTTATTTTCAGCGCTTTTTGAAAGCGAGAAACCTTTATCTATGCGAGGAGAAAGTATGTAGGGATTGCTTTTTAAGAAATCAACGGCATCCTTAAGATTTTGAGAAAATTCTTCCAGACCTTCCTGGCTGGTTTCACCATTTTCATTTTGGAGATTGAAAAATCTCGGTTCAAACCACTGTAAGAATTTTTCTTTATTCTCAACTAATTCTGCGGGTATAGCAAAAGAATCTAATGGTGTGAAATCAGGTTTTTCTTCGAGATTTTTTCCATTTATTTCTTCGAAATCAGGCTGAGTGTGAATATTTTCATAAGCCTGGTTAATTTTAAAATTGGGTTTTTCCATAATGTTTTTATAAAATAATTATAGCACAATTTATTTTTTTGACGAAATCTAGTTATTATGGTAGCATATTTCTAGCGTTGAAGTGGACAATGGGGTTCGCTTTTCCTAAACTTAGGCAACGCTGTGGGAGAGGGTTTAAAAACAATGACTGAAGGGAGGAGTAATGCTGGAAGAAACTCTATCGGAAGAGCTTGAAGAAGAGTTGAGAGAAGTCCATTGCGATATGGACAAGGCCAAAAAAAAGAACGACATATGTTTATGGGCTAAGCTTTGCTCCGAAGCAAGGCGGTTGACCAAGAGCATATTTGATCTTAATTATTTTGGCATTTAAAACCCTCTAACATGTTTACCCCCGGAATTGTGGTATTAGCTAAACTACAATTCCGGGACTTTTTATTTTTAAAAGTAGAATAAATTTTAAAATCCTCAATGATGAGGATTTTTTTAGTGCGCCCACCAGGATTCGAACCTGGGACCGTTTGCTTAAAAGGCAACTGCTCTACCAACTGAGCTATGAGCGCGCGAACTTTTGCATTATACCACCATTGTATTTTTCGTCAATGCATTTGGCTTTTTGTCTAGTTATGATATACTTAAGTAAATAAAAAAAACATTATGAAAAAAATATTATCTATTTTAATCGCATCGTTTTTAATTTTGATTTTTTCGGGTTGCGCTAATAATAAAACTACGACTGTGCCGAAGTTTACATTGAGTCAGAGCATTTGGAAATCAATTGATGGTGGAGCGGATTGGCAAGTAAAAAATAAGGGCGAAGGCAAAGCGAATATCAAGGAGATGGATATTTTGAGTTTAGCTTTCAATCCGTATGACAAAAATAATATTTATGTTGGACTTAGATCCGGTGGAATCTTGGAAACAATTGATGGCGGAGAAACTTGGAAGTTTATAAATTACACTTCAGAAAAAGTTTATGGTCTCGCGCTTAGCCCAGCCGATGGGAGAACGCTGTATGCCAGTGGAGTGTGGCAAGGGACAGGAAAAATGTTTAAGACTCAAGACCGAGGAGAAAATTGGACGGAAATTTATACCAGTCCATCCGCCGGACCACTGATTATTTCTTTGGCGATTGATCCAAAAAATTCCAATATCATTTATGCTACAACCAGTGAAAAAGAAGCGATCAAAAGTACGGATGGCGGAACGACTTGGAGAAATATTCTTTTAGCGGACGAGCCGATTATCAAAATTGTATTAGATTCTAAAAATAGCAACCTGATTTATTTTTTAGCTACGACAGGAAAAGTTCTAAGAAGCAAGGATGCCGGCGCGAGCTTTGAAGATATTTCTGGAAAAATAAGCGGAGATTTTTTCTCTTTCAGTCGACGAGGATTCACTTCCATTGAAACTGATCCGACGCGCGCAGATTATGTTTATCTGGCTGGTGAAGCGGGAATACTGATGAGTAAAGACAGTGGAGAAAATTGGCAAGAAATTTTGGCACTCAATAATCCGGAAAATTTTCCAATCAAAGCGCTAGCGATTAATCCAAAAAATTCCAGCGAAATAGTTTATGCGATGAATCAGGCAACTTATAAATCAGTTGATGGCGGAAAAACTTGGAAAACTTTTCAATTTGATAACAAAATGAAAGCAAATATTTTGGAATATAATCCGGCGGGAGACGGGGAATTATATTTGGGATTTACTAAGTAACGATGCTAATCTACTAATAAATGCTAATCTGCTAATTGCCAATACAATGAAACAAGATTTGATCTATAAAGATTTATCATATGAAATTACTGGAGTGCTATTTGAAACTCATAATGAATTAGGGAGATTCTGTAATGAAAAACAATGTGGTGATCTAATAGAAAAGAAATTAATTGAGAGAAAAATAAAATATGAAAGAGAAAAGATTTTACCAACTTCTTTCGATGGCGAGAAAGATAATAGGAATAGAATTGATTTTATGATTGAAGATAAAATAGTTCTGGAATTGAAGTGCAAAAGATTCATCGAAAGAAGTGATTTTTATCAAGTAAAAAGATATCTTACTGCTATAGATTTTAAATTAGGACTTATTGTAAATTTTAGGGATAAATATTTAAAACCAAAAAGAATATTAAATTCACAAGTAAATATTAATTAAAGTGTTAATTCGCAATTCGTGGATTCGCGTATATTAGTGGATTAGCATCACTCTCAATATATGGTTAATGAAACAATTGATAAAAAAAAGGAAGATTTTGAAAAGGCGATTAGCTATTTTAAGGATGAATTGGGAAAACTTAGAACCGGAAGAGCTAGTGTATCTTTAGTGGAAGATCTGCTAGTGGATTATTATGGCGCCAAATCTCCAATGAAACAAATTGCCAGCATCACTGTACCAGAAGCGCGGACAATTGCAATTGCTCCTTGGAGCCGAGATGTTTTGGTGGATATTGAAAAAGCTATTCGCGAATCGCAATTAAATCTCAATCCGATTAATGACGGGCAAGTAATCCGAATCAATTTGCCGGCGCTCAATGAAGAGCGAAGAAAAGAAATAGTGAAAATGCTCAATCAAAAATCAGAAGAAGCTCGTGTGTCAGTGCGAAGAATACGAGAAGAAATTTGGGAGGAAATCCAGAATTTAGAAAAAGCAGGAACAATCGGCGAGGATGACAAATTTTCCGGCAAAGATAAATTACAAAAAGTTGTCGATGAATATAATACTAAGATTGAAGAGATAAGAAAAAAGAAAGAAGAGGAGATAATGAAAGTTTAAAACACAGAAAAACACAGAAAATAACAGAATAACGCAGAAAAATTCTGTGTCGTTCTGTAAGATTCTGTGTAGCTCTGTAAATAAAAAATGTTAGCTGTATTAGTCTTTATAATAATTCTTGGGGTTTTGATTTTTGTCCATGAGTTGGGGCATTTTGTGACGGCTCGGCGGAATGGCATCAAGGCTAGTGAATTTGGTTTTGGTTTTCCGCCAAGAATGTTTGGGGTGCAAAGGATAACAGGCGAAGAAAATAAAAAAGAAATGGAAGTGAAAAGTATTGAAGTTAAATCGATTGACATAAAAAGCCAAGGTCAAGAAATTCGTGAAGAAATTATTACAGAAAGATTGGAAGAAACAGAAAAATTGAAACCAGTTCGCAAGTGGCGGATAATTTGGGGTGGTCGCGATGGTGATGATGAAAATGAAAAAAAAGACTTGAATGAAGCACACGAGAAAAAATTTCAGGGTGGAACAATTTATTCAATAAATTGGATTCCGCTGGGTGGTTTTGTCAAAATTAAAGGCGAAGATGGTGGAAATATTAGTGACGAAGATAGTTTTGCGGGAAAATCAGCCTGGGTGAGAACGAAAGTTTTGGTAGCGGGCGTAGTGATGAATTTTGTTTTGGCATGGGTTCTGATTTCAATTGTTTTTATGCTTGGCGCGCCACAGGCTTTTGATCCAGCCGAGAAAAATGTTGCCGGAGCAAAAATTCAAATTTCTGAAATTGTGGAAGACTCACCGGCGCAATTAGCGGGAATAAATATTGGAGATGAAATTTCTAAAAAACAGGTAAATCCAGCAGGAGAAATAGTGGAAGTTTCCAGTGTTGAGGATGTGCAAAATTATATAAAAAATAATGCTGGGAAAGAGCTTAATTTAGGCATAATAAGGGGGGATCAAACTTTAGCGATAAAGATTACGCCTCGAGTTAATGCCCCCGAAGGACAAGGATTGCTTGGTGTGAATTTGGCGCAAACAAAAATTATAAAATATTCTTGGTACAAGGCTTTTTGGGAAGGCTTGAAATCGACATACGAAATTACTTTGGCGATTTTAGTGGCGCTAGGCGGAATTATTAAAAGTTTATTTATGGGTAATGGCGTTGGCGCAGATGTAGCTGGGCCAGTGGGCATTGCCGTGCTCACCAAACAAGTGACGGGACTTGGTTTAGTTTATATTTTGCAATTTGCGGCGCTGTTGAGTATCAATCTTGGGATAATAAATATCTTGCCGATCCCAGCGCTTGATGGTGGAAGAATTCTTTTTGTGCTGATTGAAAAAATAAAAGGAAAACCCGTAAGTCAAAAAATCGAACAAACTTTTCATTCAGTCGGCTTCTTGCTTCTTATTCTGCTCCTAATCCTAGTGACATTTAAGGATGTGATGAAGTTTGTAAAATAAAATTTTACGAATTACGAATCTTGTACAAATATACTAATGTACGAATTAAAAATATTTTAATACTCATCGCAGATTCAAGCGAGACGCTTGAACCTGCAAAGTGAAATAATTAATAATTTTTTTATGGCAATTAATAAAAAAACACTAATCATAGTATTAAGTGTTCTTTCAATCGTATTAATAGGTGTAGCTTTATATTCAAAGCATAATTTTTCTTCTTGGCAACCATCAATAGGTTCTAATTATAGGTCGTGCGATTTAGATAGAAATATGAATTGTGATAATAACGATTTGCTAATTTTTAATCAGCATTTATTAAGTGCATTAAATACATGTCGAGGAGACAATGGCTATAACCCTATTACTGATTTTGATGCAAACGGTTGCATCACTATGGATGACAAAAATTATTTTCTACAGGAATTAAAAAATAACTAGCTCGCAGGTTCAAGAGTCTCGCTTGAATCGCATAGTTCTGATAATTGTCTGTTTGGGAGTTAAGTTTTACCAGAAACAAAAGGTTCAGGCGAGGACGCCTGAACCTGTAATTTTCTAATTTTGACAAGACCTCTCGATTAAAGTAAACTAGAAGGGTAAAAATAAATATAAAAAACCTTTTTAAATTATAAAAATTGCCAACTA
>MFSE01000017.1 GCA_001784805.1 Candidatus Moranbacteria bacterium RIFOXYA12_FULL_35_19 | reverse complement strand
TTTTGTCCTTGGGCAATTCCAGCAGTCCAATTTCTTTATTAAGAAAACTTCCATCTTTTTGAACTGTTTGACTGAAAAAATTAGCCCCTGTTGGCGGAACTTTGAGAGTCAAATTGCCGGTTTCTTCTGCAATAACAATTGTGTCAATATCAACAGACTTAATTTTTCCGGAAGTGTTTCTAATTTGAGCCAATTCAGCTCTTTCTTCTTCTGTGAGTTGGTAAGTGCCATTTTGTTGAGATTCTTCATTGATATTTTCTTGACTGACCTTTGGTGCTTCCACTGCTGTGGGAGGAGTTTTTTTCATAACTTTTATCAGCAAGAAAATTCCTAGAATGACAAAAATTATTATAACTCCCATTAGAATCGCTTTTTTGTAGTTTTCCATTTTTTTATTTTAATTATTTGAAAAATTTTTAAAAACCTTTGTTTTTACGGCGTCACTTCTTTCCAATTTCCGGCTGGAGGAGTGCTTGAGCAAGTACATATTCTATCATCTTTATCGCATCCATTGGTTGGATTGGTTGGATTGCATAAATATTCATTTGAGGTTATTGCTCCATTCTCATAACATTGAGCTTCTTTATCATCATCGCAATTATTAGGATCGCAAGGTACAGCAATACATTCATATGTGGGAACACTGGCTGGATCAACACCTCTCTCGTATGTTAATTCCGTTGTTCCTCCAAGATTAGAGCAAGATATAGTATAAGATTTATCTCCCGTTGTTATTGGAGTAGCAGAATATCCGCTATGTGTTCCGTTTGAAGCTGGCATCCATCCCGTCCATTCAGTACCAGTACCTCCTCCAAGAGTTACGCTGGCGGTGCAGGAAATAGCATCATTCCCGACAGTATAACTTATATCAAATGATTGACCAAGAGTAACGCTCAACGGACTTACATTGAAGGTAAGAGTAGGAGGAGAAACAGGAACAGAGGGAGAAGCACAATTAGAGTCCGGTACGCACATTACACCAATAAAACAAGGATCTACTAAAGCTTGTGAATAACTATTGCTACCTTCACATTCAGCACGAGTATCATAGCCAGATGCACATTTATCCGTAAAAGAAGGACAGGAACTGGCCATATCCCATCTGTAATATAAAGCCCATCCACAATTTGGAATTTGAGTATGGCTACAATTATGCGAAATATTACAAGAATCAGTAGTGCACGGTTCACCATCATCACAATCAGCATTGACACAACATTCAACATCTTCCTCTGTAGTGTGCACTCCTGCCCATGAAGAACATTTGTCTAGACCCGTCAATCCACTACAGTTTGCAGTAACACTAAACACTATTGCAGAACCTGCCACATCTGTGCAAGTACCATTCCCAAAAACATAATGGGGCTTGCCACCACAGATATCACAAAATTCAATGCTATTATCAACATTTTCCTGAAATGGCTCCGTCGTAGCACTAGTCATCTTAGCACTGAATAAAACCAACGAAAAAAACATTGACCCAAATATTACAATCCTTATTTTTTTGTTTGTCATAATTTTATTTTTAAACTTTAATTTACTTGATTTTCTTCCTAAATTGATCTAAGAAAAGTTACTAGAAAATTAAAACTTTTTGAGCTTTTAAAGTGAGAAAATAGAAAAACTATTTCACTACAATCAGCATCACTTCCATTTTTTGGCTGTTGTATTGAATGTCCACTTTTTTGTCCTTGGGCAATTCCAGCAGTCCAATTTCTTTATTAAGAAAACTTCCATCTTTTTGAACTGTTTGACTGAAAAAATTAGCCCCTGTTGACGGAACTTTTAGTATTATTTTTTTTCCTTCGGTAGGAATCAGCTCAATAGTGTTGATATTAATCGAAGTAATTTTGCCAGTAATATTTCTGATAGCGATTAGTTCAGCTTTTTTTTCTTCTGTGAGCGGAATAAAAATGCTTTCTTCAGATGCTTGAGGATTTTGATATTCTTCTATATTCAGGCTAACTACCGGCGAAGTCACTGCTTCCTTTTTATTATTCATTATCCATATCCATACCAATATAAAAGGAATACTAGCTAACGCAATGATTGATGTGTTTATGATTATTTTTTTTTGTTCCATTTTTTTGTTTCTATCCTTTTATCCTAAGAAAGATGATCCAAAAAAAATCCTTTCTTCTGATAACAAATTTTTATTTTTAATTTCTCTTGATACAATTGTACCACATTTTCCTTTCAAGTGCCAACTATTTAGTTATCCACAGCCCCTAAAAATTCTCTTCCGCGCAATTTTCTATGATACGAAATTGCAAAACGATGAGCTTCATCGCGAATTTGCGAAATTATTTTTTCGGAAATTTCCGGAACTGATCCAAAACTTCGCAGATCTAATTTTTTTCGCGTTGGTCCTTTAGCCACTGACAAAATTGGAATTTCCAGTTTATAATTTTTAAGAATTTTGCGCGCCATATTGAGATGCCCCGCTCCCCCGTCAAGCAAAATCAAATTTGGTAGTGGCCAGCCTCGCGTCGACGAGCGGTCGCCTCCGCGAGTCGAGGCGGGCCAATTATTTTCAAATCTTCGCATCAAAACTTCTCGCATTGCGCCCACATCATCCGCGCCATCGATGGTTTTTATTTTGAATTTACGATATTCATTTTTATTCGATTGTACGGAACAAAAATTTTTGTTCCCTACGAATTCAGAATTATCAAACACCACCATTGAACCAACATTAAATTTCCCAGAAATATTGGAAATATCATAACCTTCAATCCTTAAAATCCCCCTCTCCTTTATAAGGAGAGGGTCGGGGTGAGGTTTATCAGAAATCAACGCTACATCCCGAATATGTTGCAACGCAAAAATCTTATTTCTAACTTCTCCTGCTTTCTCAAATTCTTCCTTTTTCGAATGCTCCGCCATTTCTTTTTTCAACTTTGCCAGCAAATTCTTCTTTTTTCCTTCCAAAATCATTCTGATTCCGCGAATATTTTTTTGATAATCATTTTTTGAAATCGCACCAGCATACGGCCCAGGACAAAGACCGATTTGAAAATCCAAACATCCTTTTTCCGAATTTTCTTTTTTGTTATGATAAGGAAAGATTTTTCTTAATATTTTTAGCGCAATTTCAATTTGTTTTTTGCTTGTGTAAGGTCCGTATATTTTATCGTATTGTATTTTTTTTGAAAATTTAGAAATTGGAAATTTTTTGAAAATTGAAAATTGAAAATTGAAAATTTGAGCAACTTCCGTTTTTCTCATAATTAAAATTCTAGGAAATTCTTCCTTAGTAAGAAGCACATACGAAAATGATTTGTCATCTTTCCCATCAACATTATATTTCGGCTGAAATTTCTTGATCAATTCTTGCTCCAAAATATACGCCTCCAAAACTGTCTCAGTTTTTCTGATTTCAATATCTTTGACTTCCGAAATCATCATCTCGATCGGTCTATTTAATTGTAGGGAACGCATATATGCGTTCCCTACGAAATACGATCCGACTCTGTCTCTCAAACTCGTCGCTTTCCCCATATAAATAATCTTCCGATTTTTATCACGAAAAATATACACACCCGGTGAATTAGGAAATTTTGAAATTTTTAGCTTTAAATTTTGCTTCATACTTTCTACTTTATACCACGCCTCATCGGCGGGCAAGCTTTCTACTTCCTACTTAATACTTCTCTCAAGTATTTCCCCGTCCAACTTTCCTTGTGGTATTTCGCCACTTCTTCCGGCGTGCCGGAAACAATTAGTTTTCCGCCACCATCTCCTCCTTCTGGTCCAAGATCAATTATCCAATCAGCTGTTTTGATCACATCCATATTATGTTCAATTACCACCACGGTGTTGCCGGCGTCCACCAAACGATTCAAAACTTTCAAAAGTTTTTTGATGTCATCAAAATGCAAGCCAGTAGTTGGTTCGTCTAGAATATAGAGCGTGTCGCCGGTGGCACGACGGGAAAGTTCAGTAGCAAGTTTTATCCTTTGCGCTTCTCCACCAGAAAGTGTGGTAGCACTTTGTCCAAGTTGAATATATCCCAAACCAACATCTTCTAAAACTGCCAGCTTATCATGAATTTCGGGAAAATTTTGAAAAAATTCCCGCGCATCAGTAATTGTTAAATCCAACACTTCCGCAATATTTTTCTCCTTATATTTTACTTTCAAAGTTTCACTATTATATCTTTTTCCATTGCAAATATCACAAGGCAGATATACATCCGGCATAAATTGCATTTCGATTTTGAGTTGTCCGTCCCCTTGGCAATTATCGCAGCGTCCACCAGAAACATTGAAAGAAAATCTCCCAGGAGAATATCCTTTGCCTTTGCCATCTCGCGTCTTGGAAAAAAGTTCGCGAATAGGAGTGAAAAGTCCAGTGTAGGTGGCCGGATTAGACCTCGGCGTTCTTCCAATTGGACTTTGATCAATCATAATAACTTTGTTAATGTAATGTGCGCCAACAATTTCATTGTGCTTACCAGGACGATCCAATGTTCGCATAATGTCACGCGCCAAAGATTTATATAGAACATCTTCGACCAATGTTGATTTTCCGGAACCTGAAACTCCCGTAACGCAAGTCAAAACTTTCAAAGGAAATTCTACGGTGACATTTTTGAGATTATGTTCACGCGCTCCACGCACAATAATTGATTTTTTGTTTTTCATACTCCGCCGAGAAGTTGGAATTTCAATGGATAATTCTTTTTGAAGATATTTGGCAGTGAGAGATTTTTTGTTTTTCAAAACTTCTTGCGGTGTTCCAGAGGCGATAATTTCTCCGCCGTGACGCCCCGCTCCTGGGCCAATGTCCACTAGGTGATCGGCAGCCAACATTGTTTCTTCGTCATGCTCCACCACAATCAAAGTATTGCCAACATCACGCAGTTGCAAGAGTGTTTCCAGAAGTTTAGTATTATCTCTAGCATGCAAACCAACTGAAGGTTCATCAAGAATATACAGAACGCCCACTAATTGCGAACCAATCTGCGAAGCCAAACGAATTCTTTGTGCTTCTCCGCCTGCCAAAGTTGCCGCGCTTCGTCCCAGCGTCAGATATCCCAGTCCTACATTCTCCAAGAAACTCAAACGATTCTTAATTTCAACAAGGATTCTGCCGGCAATCAATTCTTCTTTCTGACTAAATTTTATTTCCCTAAAAAATTTCAAGGCATCAAAAATACTGACTGAAGAAATTTCTGAAATATTTTTGTTATGCACTGTCACTAAAAGAACTTCTTTTTTATATCTTGCGCCCAGACACTCCGAGCAAGGATTTTGCGACATATACTTTTCTGTGTCCGCGCGCACCGCGTCCGATTGTGTTTTCTTATATTTATCTTGCAAATATCCCACCGCTCCACGCCAGCTCATATTATATTTCCAAACCGCTCCTGTTTTACTGCGCAATGTTACGGGAATTTGCTGGGCATTTTCTTCCAATATCATGTCCTTGGCATCTTTATCCCCAAACATTAAAATATTAAAATCATCTTCCGATAAATCTCGCAGGCGCACATTTTCTGAAATATGAAAATGATTTGTCACGGCGCGTAAAATTGTTCCTTGCCAATTATTTTTTTTATAACTCCACGGCATAATTGCGCCTTCCGAAATAGTTTTATTTTTATCCGGCGCCACGAGTTGTGGATCAATTTCTTTTTTTGTTCCCAGTCCTTCACAAGCAGGACAAGCCCCATAAGGGCTATTGAAAGAAAAAAGTCTTGGTTCAAGCTCTGGAAATTCAATTTCATGAATTGGACAAGCCAAATTTTGGTTGAAAACTATTTCTTGAAAACTAGAGAGTTTCAACCTCTTTTGGTCGTTTTGGTCGAGAGAGGTCGAACCTCTTTTTTGTTTTGTAATTTGGGATTTTATCTTAATTAGTCCTTCCGATAATTTCAACGCCTTCTCCACTCCTTCAAAAATTCGCGAAATATTTTTATCCGAAATTTCCACTTCGTCCACTAAAATATCAATGCTGTGCTTTTTATATTTTTCCAATTTCATCTGTTCTTTTATTTTAGTATTCAGTTCAATTTTTTTCCCATTAACATAGGCAAAAGAATATCCTCGTCGAAACATTTCTGCGAGCATTGTGCCATATTCCCCTTTTCTTTGCCGAACAACCGGTGATAATATCTCAACTCGTGGACATCGAATGTCCATAATGGACATTCGATGTCCATTATTATCACACATATCAATTATCCTATCCACAATTTCATCTGTGGAAAGTTTTATAATCCCCTGTCCGCAAATCGGACAATGTGGAATTCCAATTTTAGCATAAAGCAACCGTAAATAATCTTGAATTTCCGTGACCGTGCCCACAGTGGAACGCGGATTATGCGAAGCTGCTTTTTGATCAATGGAAATTGCCGGCGAAAGTCCTTCGATATAATCCACATCCGGTTTGTCCATTTGCCCCAAAAACTGCCGAGCATAACTCGACAAACTTTCCAAATAGCGCCTTTGCCCTTCCGCAAAAATAGTATCAAAAGCCAGCGTGCTCTTACCCGAACCGCTAATACCAGTAAAAACTATGAATTTATTTCTGGGTAAATTCAAGTTTATATTTTTTAAATTGTGCTCGCGCGCCCCGCGAATAATTATCTCGTCCTGCATGATTTTTTATTTACGAACTACGAAATGAGCGAAATACGAAACACTTAAAATTCCTTTTCGTATTTTAGTATTTCGTATTAATTTCGCCCGCCTCGACTCGCGAAGACCGCTCGTCGACGCGAGGCGGGTATTTCGTAAAACTAAAAAACTTCCCCTTTTGAGGTACTTAATATTTAGTTATTATATCTCTATCAAACTATATTAATTTATCTTCTTCAAAATTTTCCAAAATTGATTTCGCTAAAGCATTGGATAAAAAAGTCGGCACCGCATTTCCTATTTGCAAATTTTTATCACTCCTCGATCCAAAAAATTTATAATTATCTGGAAAACACTGAATCCTCGCTCCTTCTCTTGTTGTTAATGGTCTTGGCGCTCTTGGATGAATGCATCTCGATGATGATGGTGTGCTTAAATTTCTTGTTATAGTTGGTGTCGGTCTTTTCCACCAAAGTCGACAATAAGTGTTTTTAAATCCTGATGTTGGTCTTAAATTTTCTGGTAAATCCTCTGGCGTTCCTCCATCGGGTAATAATTCCATTATTTTTACTAATTTTTCATTATTTTTTGGTGCATTATGATCCATTACTTTTTCTGGAGCATTTTTTCTCATAAGTTTTTGAAATTCATTTTTTGACTCTGTTGCATATTCAAAACTTTCCTCATTAGTTTTTATAAATGGCAAATCACTTATAGCTTCCTCAAGTGTTAAATATGGTTTTAGTTTTTTTTCAAATAAATTTTTCTTCTCATTTTTATTTTTATGAGTTTGCTCTGGATACTGAAACTTTGACTTCAGTTTTGAACCAATTATCACAACCCTTTCTCTTAATTGCGGAGCACCATAATCAGCAGCGTTTAAAACTTTGAATTGTACAGCATAGCCGAGAGATTCAAAAAGTGAAATTATAGTTTTTAGCAATTCCCCGTTTTGCATTGATAAAAGACCTCTAACATTTTCAAAAAGAAATAATTTTGGATTAAATTCCTTTAATACCCGATAATATTCCTGAAAAAGCTTTCCCCTTGGATCATCTATCAATCTTTTCCCAACAGTAGAATAAGCCTGACAAGGTGGTCCACCAATAATAATATCTACTTCGTTTGGTTTCATTCCAAGATCTTTTTCAACTTTTTTTGCATTAAAATACCTTATATCTTCCGTATAAACTTTTACTGCTGGATGATTTAATGAATAAGCTATTGCCATATTTGGCAAAATTTCATTGGCCACTACTATTTCAAAATCATCATTATGGGCAAATCCATAACTTAGTCCGCCAACGCCACAAAATAAATCTATTACTTTTAATTTCTTTTTTTTACTCACAAATTCTAAATTTAATTAAAATTTATTTTTTTATATTCAATTGGATGATCTGTAATTTTCCAAATGAAGTAGTTTTGATCAATATTAAAGACTGTTTGTCCTTCCATTTGTTGTCTAGTTATCCAATTCACATTATTATCTTCAATTTCATCAAGTTTTAGAAATGCGACTTGTCCATTATATAAATCAAAATGAATGGCTATTGTATGTTTTCCTGAATCAAGAAAAACTCTTTTTGCCTCCAATACTTTATGTTGTTTAATATCATTTATGCCAGTAAAGCCAGCCTGCATCTCAATTCTTACTTTTTCTTTTCCATTTAATTTTATTTCTAAATCAGCCTTGGGTGTTCGCTTAAAAGTATCAGCCTTTTTCAAATCATCATCACCTATTAAATTAATTTTCGAAATATCTACTGCAAAAATTAAACTAAGAGCTTTCAAAAAATAACTTGAAATAACAAGCCCACGCATCCAAGAAAAATAAACTTGCTCTGGCCTTCTTCCTTGATTAGTGAGAGTTGATAAAATTCCGCTTTTCTTCATTATCGAAAATGAGCGATCAATATGTTCTTTTTTGAAATATTTCAAATCTTCAGTTTTGATTTCTTTGGCAACAACAGCATTTATCCTATCAATAATATTATAAAGCCTTTTATTCAATAGCTTGATATAATTAAAATCAACAGTTGGAATTATATCTTTAGCCCCAAAAAAGTTTTTCACATCCGATTGGTTGGCAAAACCTAATTTTTGCCGATATTGTCGAAAATATTCAGATGTTATTGTGATTTTTCTTGTCATGTTTTTTATAAATTATAATTATATACACATTATATAACTATAAACTTACATACGCCACCGGCAAAACTTTCTTGAAAATCCCAGCAATCAAAATTGAGTCGGATGAGTGGATGAAAATTGGCTGATGAATGGTGTTGGAAGAGCGCGGGAAAAGTCCGATGATTTCTTCGCTCACCTTTTTATACCGCTTGATTGTCGCCATCCCATTTATCACGGCCACTACAATTTTCCCTTCAAGATCTTCCTTGCTGGAATATTCATATTTTTCAAAAATAGCATAATCGCCGTCATTAATTCCATCTTTGTCCATTGAGTCGCCCAAAGTTTTCACTGCAAAAAGTTGCGCACTGTCCGCTCCGCGAAAAAGCGCTTTGGAAATTTGCAAAAATCCATCGACATTATCTTGCGCATAAGCTAAAGCTTCTCCACAAGAAGCCAAGCCATAAACGGGAATAGAAAAAATATTTTTCAAATTAGCAAAACTTTCATTTTCTACCAAATATACTTTTCTATCTTTATCTCTTTTAATGAGATCCTTTTTCTCCAAAGCTTCAATCACTTGCATTACCGATTTTAAACTATCATGCACGCCTTGCGCTTCCATAAATTTATGCAATTTATAGCTGGTTGGATTTTCCCCGCGTTGCGAAATTAGTTCGCGGATGTTTTCTAAAATACTTTGTTGTTTAGCGGTGAGTGTTGGCATAAGATTATTAGAAAATAGTCAAAAGAAAATGGATAATAGTTCAGGAAATCTGAAATTAGAAAATAGAATAAATAACTTTTCCTTTTTCAATTTTCTTTTTTCTTGAACCAATTTCTTTTCTCTTTATAACTAATTTCTTTAAAAAATTATTTACAGTGATATTCTAGCACTTCCCAATTATCACTGCAAGTCTCCCCTGTGGATAACTTTACCCATAAACTTTACACTATAAAAAAAATCCCCCGATTTAAGGAGGATTTTTTAAGCTTTCTACCACGCCTCACCGGCGGGCAAGCTTTCTACTTTATAAACTTTATAGACTTTATGAACTTTATGAACTTTATGAACTTAATTACAGCTTCCGCCAGCGGTCGTTTCAGTATTTACTCCTAAAACTTTGGCACATTCTTCTGGAGTTTTTTCAAACGCTCCACAAATAGCTTTTTTGTACTCTTCTGAATTTCCATATTGGTAAACCGCTTTTGTTTCCACTCCATTTATCTTCATTGTTGGAGAACCGGTTGCACCCGCTTCAATTGCTTTCTTTTCTTCCGCTTTCATCAAAGCTATTCCTTCCGAAGTCACACAAGCTGTAATTTTAGCAGAATTTAATCCGGCACTTTTAGCGCCCGCTTCCCAACATTTTCCATCACTTCCACAATTAGTATTAACATAAGTAACAAAACTCATCCATTTATCTTTGCCAAAATATTTCGCTACGCAAGCTTCTCTTTCATTTTGTACCACTTCTGGTTCGCCATGCAAAGAACTAATTTTGTCTCCTTGTGAATTAACAATGTAGTGAAAATTGAAATCAACTTTATTTTTCAAAAGTTCATAAACTGACTTGATCGTATCTTCCGCCTTGTTGCCGTATGGGCAAAAACTCATCAGATACAAATCCACTGTCGGCTTGGCTGATTTAGGAATTTCTTTTTCTGCTTCAGCTTCTTTTTGTTTCGCTTCCGCAATTTGTTTTTTTGTTTCTTCTATATTCATTGGAGCGCTTGGAAAGAATTTTTTTCCATCTAGTGTTAGATAGGATTCAATTTCCTGTGCTTGCTCGCCTTCGCCAATTTTCACTTTTACCTTGAATAGTCCGTCCGCTTTTGTCACTTCAGCAATTTCCGCCTTCATTCCTTCTTGCATCAAATTATTATTAATAAAATCTTCCACTTGCGCCTTAGCTTCTTCCGGTGTCAAACCTCTTTCCTTCCAAATTTTTTCATAATATCCCACTCCTGCGATAAAAATAACCAGCACCACTACTCCGATTATTTGTGGCAAGAATTTTTTGTATTTTTCACAAAAACATTTCCCACTTTCGCAACACTTGCTTATTGCCGATTCGTTTTTCTCTGTTTCCATAATTTCTTTATCCCCCACCACTTTTTTGCTTTCTTATCTAAACCAATTTATTTTTTGCGCTTTTAGCGCAAGCAATAAAGTGGTGGGGGATGAATTATTTATTATTATTCTTGTATTATAAATAATCCTTTGATTTAGCGCAAGTCTTAGTCTCTTCCAATACAGAATGTCCCCCCAAATGAGTTTCGGTTTCTAACGCAAGATGACCCCCGAAATGAGGGTCAC
>MFSE01000016.1 GCA_001784805.1 Candidatus Moranbacteria bacterium RIFOXYA12_FULL_35_19 | reverse complement strand
TTCGAACAAAGACAATTAGTCCATAATTCATAAATTTCCACAAGTATGACATTTTAACTAAACGCAAAGGTATGACATTTCTATTTAATTTTGACAGGGATAATTTTGGTGTTGTTAGATTTGTAAATTTATTGTACAATAATAGTAGCGATGCGAAATAATTTACGAACTACGAAATGAACGAAATACGAAACATTGAAACTTATTTTTCGTACTTTTGTATTTAGTATTATTTTAGTAGTTCGTAAATAATAAAAATGAATTTAAATAAAAATACAAATTATGTCGTTAGTTTTCTTGATCCGGAAAAGATAATTTTTTCTTTGGATATTCAACCGGAAATGAAAGTTGCCCATTTTGGATGCGGAACGGGATTTTTTACTTTTCCAACGGCTAAGAAAGTTGGAGAAGAAGGATTGGTTTATGCTTTTGATATATTACAAGAAAAAATTGAAACAGTCGCTAGTCGAGCCAAGCTAGACGGTTTTTACAATATTCTTCCCCAAAGAGTAAATTTGGAAAAGGAAAAAGGAACAGGTTTAGAAAATGCTAGTATCGATTGGGTTTTTATCGTCAATATGCTTTATGAAAACAGTCAAAAAAATAATATTTTGCAGGAAGCGGGAAGAATTTTGAAAGAGGATGGAAAAATTTTGTTAATAGATTGGGAAAACTCCGACAGTTCTTTGGGACCAGAAATAAAGTCCCGAATTTCTCAAAGTGAACTTCGGAATCTAATTGAAAAAAATGATTTTGCAATTTTGGAAAAAATAAAAGTGGGTAGTTTCCATTTTGGATGGATACTAGTGAAATAGTTAGTAAATGAAATTTATGAATAAAGATTTTAAAAAAATAATGCTAGCAAGTTTTTTTATACTGGTAGTTTTGGTTATTTCGGGTTGTGGTTGCAAACAAAAAAATCCTCATTTGTATGATTTGAGTTTGGAAGTTTGGGGACCGTTAGATCAAGAGGATGCTTTGCGGGAAATTTTTGACAACTACAATATGCTTAATCCTAATTTGTCCAAGATCACTTATAGAAAATTAGCGGTGGATACTTATCGCAAAGAACTGCTAGATGCGATGGCGGCGGGACAAGGACCGGATATTTTTATGATTAACAATTCATGGCTTCCGGCTTTTTATGACAAACTAGCTTCTGCGCCTTCTCAAGCGAGCGCAAAAATAATTAATGAACAGAAATTTAGAAATAATTTTGTGGATGTTTCGGCGGATGATTTTATCAATCAGGGAAAAATTTATGCTGTGCCATTGTCAGTGGACAGTTTGGCACTGTATTATAATAAAGATCTTTTCAATCAGGCGGGCATTGCGGTGCCTCCAAAAACTTGGAATGAATTTATCAGTGATGCGATCAAGCTCACGAGCATTGATTCTTTTGGAAATATTCTTCAATCGGGCGCAGCGATGGGAACAGTTTACAATATAAATCGTTCAACGGATATTTTGACTTTATTGATGCTTCAAAATGGAACAAAAATGATGGATGACCGTGGGCAAGCAGTTTTCGACAAAGCAATTTACGGCGGAAATTCCAACTCTGAAGGAGCATATTCTGGTGAAGGAGCTTTGAATTTTTATACCCAGTTTGCTAATTCAAGGTCCTTTAATTATACTTGGAATCCAACTTTACATTATTCTATTGATGCCTTTGCTGAAGGAAAAACGGCGATGATGATTAATTATTCTTGGAATATTGATACAGTTTCAGCCAAATCTCCTAAGCTTAATTTTGCCGTTGCGAGTGTGCCTCAATTTGAAAATAAACCAGCGGTGAATCTGGCTAACTATTGGGGTTTTGCGGTGGCGAAAAACGCGGTGTCCAAAACTCCGCCAAACACTCCAACAGTAAGCAATGAAACGAGAGCGAAAGAATCCTGGATGTTTTTGACATATTTTTCCACCAAGCCAGACGGAACTTTTGCGGTGGCGACATCAAGTTCCGGAACTGGACAAAAAGCCAATCCTAATTTTGATCCGGCAGTGAGTTTCCTTCTCAAAACCGGCCAGCCGGCTGGCAGACGCGATTTGGTGGAATTACAAAAAACTGATCCGAAAATTGGAATTTTTTCAACGGGAAATTTGATTGCCAAGTCTTGGTCACAAAAAGATTCTATCGCAGTGGAACTAATTTTTGCGGAAATGATTGACAGTGTGAACAAAGGACAAGCAGTGGTTTCCGATGCAATCAAAACAGCGGCGCAGAGAGTGAACAATTTATAGTTACGAACTACGAAATAAATACTAAATACGAAAGTACGAAAGTTGAATTAAAATACGAAAAATTTTCAGGTGTTTCGTATTTCGTTCATTTCGTATTTCGTAAAACAAATTCACCCTGTTAAATAATTTTAATTTTTTAGGAAAAATTAAAATTAGATTTGCATGTATTGAATAAAGAAAGGGTGAAAAATTAAATAATATAATTTAAATAAGTTGTATCTTAATAGCAAGATGCAAATCTTATTTAACAGGGTAAATGAAAAAAATAAAAATAATTTTGTTGAGTGCAATTTTGGCGGGGGGATTTTTGGGAGGCTATAGTTTAACGCAAGCGGCGGATATGTGTTGTCTTGTGCGTATAGTTGGCAGTGGTTTAGTCTGTATAGAACCAAATAATGGTGTATGTCCATCAGAAACTGATGCTGGGGGTGCAGTAGTTGAGGGATATGATAAATGCGAAAATTTTATAAATGACGAAACTTGTATAAGTGAGAGTGATGTTACAACTTCCAATACAACAGGTTCCACCACGCCAACAAAATTTGACAACCCAATTGAAATTGATTCTGTTTCGGAACTTTTAGATTCGATTCTCAATAATATGATGGGACTGATTGTAGTTATCGCGGTAATTTTTATTATAATTGGTGGAATTTTGTATATGTCTTCAGCGGGCAATGAAACAATGGTGAAGCGCGCCAAACAAACTTGGACAGGCGCGGTGGTGGGTTTGGCAATTGCGCTGGCTTCGCCGACATTTTTGAAACAAATCAAGGAAATTCTCAATTCTAATTCTACTACGGGCGGTTCAGCTGATGCGTGGGTGAATAAGGCGCTCACGATCAAAGAGATTGCGATGAATGTTTTGGAATTTCTGTTGTCAGTTTTCGGAGTTCTTGCTATAATTGCGCTAGTCATTGGTGGAGGAATGTATCTCACGGCTTATGGCGATGAAAAGAAAATAGATTCTGGCAAGAAAATAATCACCTATGCGATAATAGGAATAGTGGTAGCGCTTAGCGCGTTGGTTGTGACTCGCCAGATCGCTAGCCTTATTGGTGCCCAATAAGGCTCGCGGACTATTGCGGATTTTACGCCGACAGACGCGGACATAAAATCGACAATTGATTTGGATAATAAAATATAAAAATAGAAAGGCAGGTGTAAAAATGAAAAATAAAATTAAAAAATCTGCATACTCAATGATTTCTGCCTCAATGCTTTTGGCGCCTGTTTTGGTGAGCGCGCAATTAGCTAATCCAACCGGAACGGGACTGCCAGAAAGTTCAGTAATGGATATTGTTTCTAATATAATGTATTGGCTTTTGGCGATTGTAGGAATCGTGGGCGTGATCGGTTTTGCCATCGCCGGTATCCTATATTTGACAGCCGCGGGAGACGAAACTCGTATTGGTCAAGCGAAAAGCGCTATGTTATATTCAATTATTGGAGTGATTGTAGCTTTGGCAGGACTCGTAGCTTTGAATTTTGCCAAAAATATGTTGGGAGCTAATTCAGGATTCTAAGTGAAATTAAATTTAAATTTAAACAAAAACCATTGGTCTAAACCGGTGGTTTTTTGTTTTACTGGAATGACAACCCCGCACCAATTTCAACTAAAATTTTTCAAAAAACTATAAATTTAGCAATAAGTTATTTTTGTAAATTGGTACGGGGTGAACCTGTGGATAGCGGGTTGTTTTTATTTTTGGAAAAAGTGTGGTATAATTATATTACGAATTACGAAGCTTTACTAAATACGAAATAAACTAAATACTAAAATACGAAACTAAATTAACACACAAAATATATCTTTTAATTTTTCGTATTTCGCTTATTTCGTATTTAGTAAAACTAGTAAAACAAAAATATGAAAAATAAAATATTAGCATTTATAATTTTTCTTTCGTTTCTTTTTTTACCGACAAAAATTTTGGCGCAGTGGAGTGTGGATGATCCAGATATGCTCGGGTTTGGTTTGCCGGACTCGCCAATTATTAATATTGTTGCTGGCATAGTTGCTTGGCTGATGGCGATTTTGGGAGCGGTTTCTATTATCGCTTTTATCATAGCGGGAATAATGTATCTCACGGCTTCGGGCGATGAAACACAAGCGGGAAAAGCGAAAAAAGCGATGACATATTCCATCATCGGTGTGATTGTGGGACTATCCGGTTTTGTGATTTTGCAAGCGGCAGAAGCGATGCTGGGCGGTTCATCAAGATTTTAAAAATAATTTAATTATTAACTACGAAATAAATACTAAATACGAAACTTTACTAAATACGAAAGTATTAAGATAAAATTAAAAAATATAATTTCAAAATTTTTTAGTATTTAGTTTATTTAGTATTTAGTAAAACTAGTAAAATAAAAAAATATGAAAACAAAAATAATAATTATGTTGGCTTGCTTGGGAATGATTCTGTTTTTGCCAAAAATAACTTTAGCGCAAGACTGGGGCATTGGAGGAGGAATAAATAGCGATGGAGATTGGAGTCTTGGAGTTGGAGTTGGCAGCGAAGGAAGCGGAGCTGGCGGATTGGGCGTAGGATCCTCTGGGCTTCCGAGCGGAAGTATTTTGGGCATCGTAGTGAATATTCTATATTGGCTTTTGGCGATTTTGAGCATAGTAGCTTTGATCGGCTTTATCATTGCCGGAATAATGTATCTCACAGCGGCGGGCGACGAGACGCAAGCAGGCAAAGCGAAAAAAGCGATGATGTATTCTATTATCGGAGTGATCGTGGGACTGTCTGGTTTTGTAATTTATCAAGCGGCGATGTATATGTTAAACGGGCAATCATTTTAATATGAAAAACAAAACATTTAAAATTTTATTTCTGGCAAGCGTGGTAGCAATTATTTTTTGTTTGCCAGTAGGAAAAGCTTGGGCAGTGACGGATTGTAGGAATATAAAAGGAGAAATAGGAGTTTGTGAATATGGAGAATGTTCAGAGGGACTAATAAATCTTTATAGTACGGATTGTTACGAAAACTATTTTGATAAAACTTGTTGTGGTCCAGCTTCGGGTGATGGTGAAAATAAGGAAATTGTTGCTACTGCGACGAATGATTCAAAAGTTACTGAAGATTATAGAAACCCTTCACTGATTAGATGTGGTGATGGTGATGCGGGACTTTGTTATGATAAAAATGTTGGTTGTCCGGCAGGTATTTCTTCTATACCCAATAGTAATTGTGGATATTTGTATGTGTGCTGTCCAGTAGTGGGTCCTTCGCAAAAATGTGGCGCAAGAGACGGGGTATGTGTCGATGAGAATACTATTTGTATTAATGAAGATAAAACTAATAGCAGTGCTTGCGGAACAGGAGAAAAATGTTGTTTAGAAAATATTCCTTATAATGAAGATGAAGACGAAAATGCGATGACAGTAAAGTCAAATGATCCAGTTGCTTATGCTTCGCAGTGCAATTTTAATAATCAAGAGTGCAAGCATGATAGCGATAGAGTAATTTTAACTAATCAATGCGAAGCTCTTTTGTCTTCATCTAATTGTGGCTCAATGCAAGCCTATCTGGATGCTTTAGCTGACCAATGTATAAGAATAGAAGCCCCTGGATTTAATTGTAATCTAATAAAGAGCAATGGCTATTATGGTAATGAAGCGAAAAAATTTGCGGATTATTATATAGCGCAAGTAGCGGGAGCGGAAGATGGTGCAGAAACGCCTGCTGGCGAAGAAGGAACAGGCGGGTTGGATTTTGATTCGATTGCGGCGCTTGGGTTGCCGGATGCTACGGGTGGAGTCAAGGCGGTTTTGGCTAATATTGTGAAATGGATGTTGGGGATTTTTGGTCTGTTAGCTTTGATTGCTTTTATCATTTCCGGTGGACAATATCTTCTGGCTTCCGGCGATGACAAGATGATTGAAACGGCCAAAAAAAATATGACCTATTCAATCATCGGGATAATTGTCGCCCTTTCCGGCTTTATCATCATCCGCGCCATTGACGCAGCTTTGCGAGCGACAGGGGCATTGTTTTAGAAATTGAAATTTTCTTGGAAATCAAAAAAGCGACAGTCCAGATAATACTAGGATTGTCGCTTTTTTCTCCTCACCGGGAGATTTTTATTTTGGACGGTATTGCCGTCCAAATCGCAAATGCCTTTTCCCCTTCTTTCACAGATATTAAATTGTTTTTTATTTCTTTTCTTTTTAAGCCAGTAACATAAAAAATCGCTCCAGTCGCCGCCTCAACTGGATTGAAATTTACTTCATATTCTCCGGGCGGGAGAGGATTAATACTTTGAGCGGCGGAAGATCCACTGATAGTGACCTCCATGATCACCTTTTTTTCTTCCGCCGAGGTGTTGGTGGCGGTGGGGGCAGTGTTTTTTTGTGGCTCGGGCGAAACCTCCTTAAGATCGCCCGAGAAAATCCAACCTACGATTGCTCCTGGTTGGCCAGTGGTTGGGTCTGGCAAACCGCACTTCTCATAGATGGCGCCATTGACTTCGGCGGACTCACCCAAGGAAATGACTTTCACTGCTTCAGTATATTTTACATCCGGCTTTGGCTGAAAAATGCCATTGCCAGGATTTTCATATACCGCTGTTCCCGCTGGCAGTGTCCAAGTTTTTTGAACTTGTTGAGCCTGTCGAGCTGAAACAGTTTCGCGGGTGGCGCTGGCATCCACTTTAGAAGCGAATGCGTCTGCCATTTTGCCAACGGCATTAGAGAGTTTGCCGACGGCGCCATTGGAAGAGATTGACGGCAGGGAAATTTTTGGAATATCCACTTTTTTCAATTCCGCAATTCCTTTGTTTACTATACCCGACATACCAACTGCCGAAAATAGTAAGATGATTGCGAAGATAAGACGATAACCAAATCTTCCCATCTTGCCTTTTTCGGCGATAATCCACCATACCATTCCCAAAAAAAGCAGAAGGGCAAATGATGGAATCACCCCCCAGAGATTTAATATGGGCATTACTTTCGGATACAACCAGATTGCCCAAAAAATCAATGAGAAAAGAAAAAGACCACGGCTATTTCTAACCGCTGCCCCTATTACCAGGAGAGAAGCGATCAAAAATATTCCAGCTCCGCCACCAGGAAGATCATTAGCATTGCTTGATCCACATCGTGACAGAAAAAGCGAAAAAGAAATAAGAAGAATTATTGCCGCAATTAAAAGCTTGCGGTTATTTTGCCAAGCGTTCAGAAAAAAATTTCTTATTCTGTTTATCATGATAAGTCTCCTTTTTTATTCGAATATGATTGAGAAAATATAGATAATGATAAAAGTTGCGGATAATGCATAAATAGGTACAAGTAATTTGTTTTTTTGAAACCATTCAGAGGATCTCTTGAGAAGGTGTTTTTTCTGCAGAAGATTTATTTCGTCGGCTCTCTTTTTTTGTCTTTCAAAAATTTCTTCTGCTGTTCCGCCATCGTTCTTTTCTTTTAATAATTCAGAAATAAAAGCGAGGGCAGGATCGTTAATAACAATTCTTTCGTAAGAGATTCGTCCGCCGGACTTGTCTTCTGGTAGTGGATTCTTGGTTCTTTCGGTGAATTCTCTTCGAAGTTTTACTAAATTAACAATGTATTTAACTCCGTCGTATATTCCCTCAGAAACAATATTACTATGAAACTCTTTTGCTACAATTTTTGTTTCCGTGGCATCGCTATTTTCTCGATGTGAGTTGATGATTATACCGTACTCATTATCATCATCTCGAGTTAATCCAGGAAAGGCTGATAGTATCCAATCCGGAGCTTGCTTTTCACGACCGCCACCTCCAATATTACTATCAGATTGATGTTTAACGCCGAGAAAAAGGAGGATTCCCAAAAGCACATTATCCAAAATTTCACTTTTAAGAATTGATAAAAAATTCCTTTCTTTCGGTTTTGCTTGAGGAGTTGCTTTTTCCTCTTTTTTCTCTTCGGGTTTTGCTTTCGTATCTTTAGCCATCTTTCACTTCCTTTCCCGTCTAAAAGACGGAAATTAAAAATTGTTTTTTTACCCTATTGAATAAAAAATGAATACATTTTTTATTTTGCCAAAGCAAAATTATTCAACAGGGTGAATTAAATTGTCAAGGAACCGACCATTCGGCTCCTTTATTTTCTAAAGCCGAGCTGATTGAGATTGCTTCGGTCGCTACGCTTCCTCGCAATGACAATTCAACAGCGAATACTAGCATAAAATTGGAGAAAAGTCAAATTTTTATAATTAGCATATCAACAGAGGGAAGAATGTTTGACAAATTCACCAAAAAGATATATAATTAGGTTAGTTAATTCACTAAAAAGAGAAAATATATGGAAATAATAAAGAGAAAAATTCAAGATTCTGTGGAAAAAGCCCTTTTTAAAGGCAAAATTGTGATTATCTATGGCGCTAGGCAAGTTGGTAAGACTACCTTAGTCAAAGAAATTCAAAAAAAATATCTGGCTGAATCAATTTATCTCAATTGCGATGAGCCAGATATCAGAGAAGCTTTTTCTGATAAAACTTCTACTGAAATAAAAGCTTATTTGGGAAAAGCCAAAATAGTTATTCTTGATGAAGCCCAGAGAATAAAAAATATTGGATTGACTCTAAAATTGATGGCTGATAATTTTCCGGAGATTCAAATAATTGCTACAGGCTCATCTTCTTTTGATCTTTCTAGTAAAATCGCAGAACCACTCACGGGCAGAAAAAATGAATTTTTTCTTTACCCTTTTTCTTATTCAGAACTTAAGGCTATTTATTCTGAATTAGAATTAAATCGACTCTTGGAGCAAAGAATTATTTTTGGAATGTATCCGGAAGTAATTGAGGGTGGAAAAGAAGCCCAGAAAAATTTGAAAAGTTTGGCAAAAAGTTATTTATACAAGGATATTTTGGAATTTCAAGGCATCAGAAACAGCGAAGCGATTGAGAAGCTATTGCAAGCGCTAGCACTACAAATTGGTGACGAAGTTTCCTATAATGAATTAGCGCAAACCGTGGGTATAGACAAAAATACAGTGGCTAATTATATTCAAATTCTAGAAAAAGCTTTTATAATTTTTCGACTTAATCCATATAGTCGAAATTTGCGTAGTGAATTGAAAGAACTTCGCAAGATATATTTTTTTGATACGGGGGTTAGAAATGCCATTATCAATAATATAAATCCTTTGAATTTGCGTCAAGATGTGGGAGCACTTTGGGAAAATTTTCTTATTAGTGAAAGATTGAAATTTAATAGTAATAATGGGTTGGATTGTAACGCATATTTTTGGCGCACAAAAGAAGGCAAAGAAATTGATTATCTCGAAGATGCGGGGGGGAAACTTAGGGGTTTTGAAATTAAATGGAAAAAAGATAAATTTAAGATACCAGAAATATTTTTGAAAACTTATGCGCAGAGTAATGTAATATTGATAAATAAGGATAATTATGCGGAGTTTATTGACAGATAATATTGAATAAAAATTAGCGTAAGTACTAAAAAATTAGGTACTTTCCGGAAATTAAATTTTTGCGAGTCCAGTATATTCCAATCTAAGAATGTCCCCCGAAATAGATTCTACAATAGTGGATATTTTTAAAAAATAATTAGCGAATTTTAATTTCAG
>MFSE01000015.1 GCA_001784805.1 Candidatus Moranbacteria bacterium RIFOXYA12_FULL_35_19 | reverse complement strand
TTCGCAGTTCGGAAATTTCATCGCGGATGATGGCCGCTTTTTCAAATTCCAAATTTCTCGCAGAATCTTTCATTTCTTTTTCTCGAAGCTTGATATAACCGGCAATATTTTCCAGACTTTCTAGATTGATAAATTCTTTAGGAATTTCGGATTTAATTTCGTGATCAACAATTGATTGAATTTTCTTTTCAATTGTGCGCGGAGTAATGTGATGTTTTTTATTATAAGCTGTTTGCAATTTTCTTCGTCGATTAGTTTCCGAAATAGCGCGTTTCATTGAGCCAGTTAGATTGTCAGCATAAAGAATAACTTTGCCTCGCACATTTCGCGCAGCGCGACCAATGGTTTGAATGAGCGAAGTTTCACTGCGCAAAAATCCTTCTTTATCCGCGTCAAAAATTGCCACGAGAGAAACTTCCGGCAAATCCAGCCCTTCTCGCAATAAATTTACGCCCACTAAAACATCAATCTCCCCTCGGCGAAGTTTTTCCAAAATTCTAATGCGATCCAGTGTGTCTACTCCGGAATGTAAATATTCAGATTTAATTTGTGACTCTTTCAAAAATTCTGCCAGATCCTCGGCTTGTTTTTTAGTCAGAGCCGTAATCAGTACTCGCTCTTTTTGTGCCACTATTTTTTCTATCTCTTTCATTACATCTTTCACTTGCCCACGCGCGCTTTTAATTTCTATTTGCGGATCAATTAATCCCGTTGGTCGAATAATTTGTTCGGTTATCCCTTTGTTTTCCGTAGGGAACGCAAATTTGCGTTCCTTACATTTTTCTAATTCATATTTTCCCGGCGTTGCACTCACAAAAATTGATTGCTTGATTTTTTTCTCAAATTCGGCAAATTTCAAAGGACGATTGTCAAAGGCGCTTGGCAGTCGAAAGCCATTTTCCACCAGTGAAGTTTTTCTAGAATAATCCCCACTAAACATTCCATTGAGTTGTGGAATGGTCACATGCGATTCATCAATAACCAATAAAAAGTTTTTATTAAAATAATCAATTAATGTATATGGCGCTTCGCCCTCTCCCCGACCAGAAAGATAACGCGAATAATTTTCAATCCCATTGCAATAACCAATTTCTTTCATCATTTCGATATCTTGACGCGTGCGACGCAAAATTCTTTCCGCCTCTAAAATTTTTCCTTTCTTTTTAAAATCTTCTACTCTCTGCATCATTTCTTTTTCAATTTCATTTAGAGATTCTTTCATTACGGGTTCCGGTACCACAAAATGTTTGGCCGGATAAATCAGTGTGCGTTCCAATCCGCCAGCTGGCGGACTCAATTCTTCTCCAGTTAGAAAATCGTATTCGGAAATTTTTTTTACCCTGTGGAATAAATTTCGCTCTGCGAAATTATCTCGCCTAGCGAGATATTCCACAGGGTGAACGGAATTATTTTCTAAAATTATTCGTGTAATCACTTCCCGTCCGGGCGTAATTATTTCCAAAGTATTTCCCGTCAGCCGAAATTTCCCTCGCGCCAAAATATCCGAGCGAACATATTGCATGTCAATTAGTTTTTTGATTATTTCATCGCGCGATATCCGCGTAGAGACGCAGCATTGCTGCGTCTCTACGGGCGCACCCACCACTAATTCTAAAGATATATTTTTATAATATTCCGGACTACCCAAACCATAAATACAAGAAACGCTAGCGCAAATAATCACATCGCGACGCGTTAGCAAAGCCGAGGTCGCTGCGTGACGAAGCCGATCAATCTCATCATTTATCTGCGATTCTTTTTCAATATAGGTATCGCTGGAAGCAATGTAGGCTTCCGGTTGATAATAGTCATAATAACTCACAAAATATTCCACCGCGTTTTTTGGAAAAAAAGTGCGAAACTCCTGCGCCAGTTGTGCCGTCAAAGTTTTGTTAGGCGCAATCACCAAAGTCGGCTTTTGTACTTTCTCAATCACATTAGCAATGGTAAAAGTCTTTCCCGACCCCGTCACACCCAAAAGCGTCTGGAATCTTTTCCCAGCTTCCAAACCTTTCACCAGCTTTTTTATCGCTTGTGGTTGGTCGCCTTCGGGTTTGAATTTAGATGAGATTTTGAATTTATTTTCAGACATAAATATTATTTTTTATTATTCCCTCTCTCCCTTAGGGAGAGATGTCGCGTACTCGCGACAGAGAGGGAACAAACTTACAAAAATTTCAATCTCTGTTTTTTCCAAACTTGTTCTGATAATTTTGTTTTTATTCTTTTTATTTGGCCTTTTCCCTCTCCTGTCCCGATAGTAATCGGGACATCCTCTCCCTAAGGGAGAGGTGGAATACTATTTTTAGCTACATCTTTATCTTCCCTCAATTTCAAACTTTTGTCTAATTTTACACCTCCCCCGTTATCCGCTATAATTAAATTGTTATGAAAAAGACCAAAGGAGAAAAACGGGAAAAAAAGAAAAAACTCAAAATGCGAGTTTCCGGCAAAAGCGTGTTTGGGATTAAGAAGATAATAGAAAAGAAATAAGTGAAAAAGAAAGTAGAGAGTAGTTCAAGAAACTAGAAAATTGAAAGAAGTTATTAAGAATTCTGTTTTCTAATTTCAAATTTCCTGAACTATTTTCTGATTTCCGAAAACTATTTTCCAAAGCCTATGTTCATAACCTACTTTGACTTTTATTCTAATCTTTGCTAAAATCATATGAAGTTAGTTTTAAAATTAATTATCCAAATATTAGCCAATTGCGTAGCTATTTTGGTGGCTGATTATCTCGTTTCGGGCTTTAATTTCACCGGAAGTTGGCAAGATCTTGTCATTGCCGGAGCAATTTTAGGCCTCGTCAATTCCGTCATTCGGCCGATTGTAAAGCTCGTCGCTTTCCCGCTAATCATTCTAACTTTGGGACTTTTCACAATCGTCATAAACATCGCCCTTTTTATTTTTGCCATCAATTTTATCCCCTCGCTTTCCGTTCATGGATTTTCCGCTATCTTTTGGGGAATAATCGTCATCAGCTTAGTAAATTATATAATCCTCTCAATATTTGATAACGAATAACATTATGCTTAGAATTATAAACATTGCCGAAATAGTCGTATCTATTCTCCTTATTATTTCTATCCTCCTTCAAAATCGCGGAGCGGGACTTTCTGGAACATTCGGCGGAAGTTTTGGCGGATACCACACCAAAAGAGGTTTTGAAAAATTTTTAGTCGGTTTTTCCGTAGCACTCTCTGCATTATTTATTGTTTTCGCCTTATTAAATTTGATTTTGGCAAAATAATAATCAATAATTTTAACTAACTATATTAGCGACAATACTGACAAAAAAACTCGCTGGCCAAAAATTTCACAGTGGCCAAAAATAACCAAGATTTTGAGTTTCAAAGAAAAACTCCTTTTTTATTTTTTCCTCTTGCTTTTTATCGGCTCATCCTTTGGTTGGGGAATTATTTTTTATTATTCCAAAACAAAAGCCGTCCCAGCTTTCGGCGGAGAATATATTGAAGGCATTGTTGGCCAGCCTCTTTATATCAATCCCCTCTTATCATCTTCCAATGAAACTGACGCTGATTTATCTCAACTTATTTATTCCTCTCTTTTTAAATATGATGGAGAAGGAAAAATAATTCCGGATTTGGCAGAAAATTATGAATTAAGTGAGGATAAATTGACTTATAAAATAAACCTCAAAAAAAATGTCCGCTGGCATGATGGAGAAATTTTCAACGCGGATGATGTTGTTTTTACCATTAATTTAATTTCCAATCCCGCTTACAAAAGTCCTTTGCGTGGCAGTTGGCAAGGCATAGAAACCAAGCTTGTTGATGATTCGACAATAGAATTTAAAATAAAAACTCCTTATGTCGGATTTCTTAATGATCTAACTTTTGGAATTTTGCCCAAACATCTTTGGAGTTCAGTCAATCCAGACAATTTCGGTTTGAATTCACTGAATTTAAAACCAATCGGAACTGGTCCATACAAATACAGCGCCCTGCAAAAAGATTCCCATGATAATGTTCTTTCCTATAAATTAGTTTCCAACCCAGACTATTTCTCTCTTCGACCATATATTTCAAAAATGACTTTCAATTTTTATCTGGATGAAAATTCCGCCTTGGACGCACTAAACCGCAAAGAAATTATGGGCATCAGTCTTCTCTCTTCGGAAAATATAGCCAGTATTAAAAATCAAAAAACCATTTCTATTTACAAAACGGAAATTCCTCGTTACTTCGCCGTATTTTTCAACCGAACTAAAAGTGTTCCCTTGGCAAACGATGAAGTGAGACAGGCCTTGAGTTATGCTACCAATAGAAAAGAAATTATTGACACAGTTTTAGGTGGCTTGGGCCAAGAAGCTCATTCTCCTTTTCTTTCTGGCATGACTGGCTATTTAGCTGATTTGGAAAAAGCTAATTTTGATTTAGACAAAGCTAACAAAATCTTAGACGATGCCGGTTGGAAAAAAGGAGATGACAATTTTCGAAAAAAAGATGAAACTAATTTAGAAATAAATTTAGCTACTGTCGATTGGGACGAACTGACCAAAACCGCCGAGATCCTAAAAATTCAATGGGAAAAAGTCGGAGCCAAAGTTAACATCAGCTCTTTTGATATTTCCGACATCCAAGAAAATTATATCCGCCCGCGCGAATATGAAGCTTTGCTTTTTGGCCAAGTCATCGGCGCCGATCCAGACCCCTACTATTTTTGGCATTCAGATAATAAAAAAGATCCCGGACTCAACCTTTCTCTTTTTGGCAATGACGATTCTGATAAATTGATTGACAGCGGACGAGTAGAATTTGATGAAACAAAAAGAGCGCAAAATTATATTGATTTTCAAAAAATACTCTTCAAAGAAAATCCAGCTGTTTTTCTCTACAGCCCAAGTTATATCTATCCCGTCAATCAACGAGTTCAAGGCATCAACATCAAAACTCTCATCTCCCCTTCTAATCGTTTCAGCCAAGCGAATTTGTGGTATATTAAGACTAAGAGAATTAGGAAATAACTTTAATTTTACGAACTACGAAAATAATACTAAATACGAAAGTACGAAATGAGAGTTAAAATGTTTCGTATTTCGTTCATTTCGTAGTTCGTAATGGAAACAAATATATGAACATTAACTTTGACTTTGTCCCCAAACATTATGCTTCACGCACACATGAAAAAATGAAGGATGTGCTTATGAATCCAGATGGCGCTGGACCAGCTATTCATTATTATATGATTCGCGGTGGAGTGGATCAAAAAAATGTCACTGTTTGGGAACCAGGAACCATCAGCGGAGAATATATCAAAACCTATGGACACTATCATGTTGGCCAATTAGATGAAAATTATAACATTCTTTTTGGTGAAGGCATTGCCCTGCTTCAAAAATTATCCGTAGATGAAAATGGAGAAATGATAGCTGATAGCGTTGAGGAATTCAAGGCTATTGTCACAAAACCAGGCGATGAAATTTATATGGCACCGAGTTATGGACATCTTTTAGTTAACACCGGCTCAACTTATTTTATTACCCTTGATAACAGTCCCGTGGATTTTGAAGAACGCGACCCCGCTAGTTTTCCAGGACACGCTGATTATGAACCAGTCAAAAAAATGCGTGGCTTCGCCTATTATGTAATTGAACATAACGGCAAGCCAGCCCTTAAAAGAAATTTAAATTATAAACAAATCTCAAAAGAAGATTTAGGCGGATTGGAAATTGTTGGATAATTAATTTTTAATTATATAACATTATGCAAAAGAAAAAAAAGAAAAAAATTGTTGTAGCGGTGAGTGGTGGATTTGATCCGATTCATGTCGGACATGTTCGAATGTTCAAAGAAGCTAAAGCGCTAGGAGATGAATTAGTGGTAATTTTAAATAATGACAACTGGTTTGGAATAAAGGGTCGCGATCTTTTTATGCCCGAACAAGAAAGAAAAGAAATTATCGAAGCTTTGAAACCAGTCGACCGAGTTATAATCAGCAAGCATAAAAAATCAAAAAAGAAATTTGATCGCACTACCAGAGAGTATAGCGTTTGCAATGAATTGGAAGAACTGCGACCGGATATTTTCGCCAATGGTGGCGATCGATTTAAAGATGATGTCCCAGAAGTTGAGACTTGCAAAAAAATAGGTTGTAAAACAATTTTCAATATCGGCAAAGGTGGCAAAGTTCAATCCAGCTCGTGGCTTTTAGAGAAATATCTCAAAAAAACAGGCAAGAAATAGGCTTATTTCAAGCTAAAATAACCTTTTTTATGATTTTTCGCTTGACAAATATCTAGTTTAGAGTATAATAGTATGATATTATAAACTTGCTTTGAATATTCTTTGTTTGTTTCTTCACCTCTTCATCTAATTTTCAAAAGTATCATTTTATCTTATTTTTCGTTTTATATATCTTTTTTGTTTTAGTCTTAAATTCAAAAATCAAATTTCTCGTAGCAAGTCAGCGAGGTGCATTTTAGGAAAAGCTTGAAAAACTAATTTTGTTTTTTCATAAAAAATAAATTTCCTTGGCACCTCGGAACTTGCTTTGCGATGTTTCATAATATCTTTTAAATAATAAGTAACTAAAAAAATAACACTCTATGCTAGACATAAGACCAAGTAGATTGTCTCAAATGAGACAACCTAGAAAAACAATTCAACCACTCAGAAAAATTCGTGTGGCTGACAAAAATAATCCATCGCCAATAATTCGTCAAGAAACGAAAAACAGCTTGCGTATCATTCCTCTGGGAGGACAAGAAGAAGTCGGGCGCAATATGACTCTTTTTGAATATGGCCAAGATATCATCATTTTGGACATGGGACTGCAATTTCCCGAAGAAGATATGCCGGGGATTGACTATATCATTCCCAACATCAGCTATCTTAAAGGCAAAGAAAAAAGAATTCGTGGCGTAATTTTGAGCCATGGTCATCTTGACCATATCGGTGCTGCTCCGATTCTTCTTCGCAATTTGGGTTATCCAACAATAATTGGACGCGATATGACACTCGCCATGGTCAAAAAGAAACTGGAAGACTTTGAAAAAGGGTCCGCCCAAAATCTCAAAACTATTCGCGTCAAAGCTATCACGGACAAAATCCGCTTGGGCAGTTTTGAAATTGAATTTTTCGATGTAGAACATTCAATTATGGACGCTGTCGGAGTAATCATCAAAACTCCAGACGGCACTGTCATTCACCCAGGAGACTGGACAATGGAAAAAAGTGTCAATGGAAAAAGTCTCGTCACATATCAGCATTTGTCCCGTTTACCTAGCCCAAGAATTTTGATGTTAGAAAGTCTTGGCGCTATTGTCAAAAATCCCAATCGTACCACGGAAGAAGAAATGTATTTCAATTTAGAAAAACTCATCAGTGAAACTACTGGAAAAATTATCATTGGAACTTTTTCTTCTCAAATCAAGCGGATTGGACACATTTTGGAATACGCCGAAAAGATTGGCAAGAAAGTAGCCTTGGATGGCTATAGTATGAAGATGAATGTTGAAATTGCCAAAGAATTGGGCTATATCAAAATGCACAAAGATACGCTGGTGCCAATTGCTAACATTCACAATTATCCAGAAAACAAAATTATTGTCATCTGCACCGGCGCGCAAGGCGAAGGCAATGCCGTGCTATCCCGCATCATCACTGATAATCATCGTTTCATCAAAATCAAAAAAAATGACACGGTTATTTTTTCCTCGTCAGTTATCCCAGGAAACGAAAGAACTGTGCAAAGACTCAAGGATAACTTGTACCGCAAATGCGACAATGTGATTCATGACGACATTATGGATGTGCATATCAGCGGACACTGTAGCGCCGTGGACATTCAAGAAATGCTTCGCCAAGTCAGACCCGATTTCTTTTTACCGGTTTATGCTAATCACTATATGTTAAAAGAAGCAGAAAAACTAGCCACCAGAATCGGTTTTCGCAAAGAAAATATTTTTGTGCTTGACAATGGCCATGTTTTGGAAGTTCGCGCCGGCAAAGCTAATGTTTTGCCCAAGAAAGTCGACACAAGCTATGTGATGGTAGATGGACTGGGTGTGGGCGATGTGGGACAAGTGGTTTTGCGGGATCGCCAAGTTTTGAGTGAAGACGGAATGTTTGTGATCACTGTAATACTTGATAGCAAAACAAAAAATGTTGTCGGTAACATTCAAATCACCTCTCGCGGTTTCATTTATGTTAAAGATAATTTTGACCTAGTCAACGAAACTAAACTCCAAGTGAAAAAAGCTATCAAAGACACTACTTCTAAAAAAACTTCTCCCGAAAAGAAATTTATCGAAAACGCCATCCGCGAAGTAGTCGGCCTCTTCCTCTTCCAAAAAACCGAACGGAGACCAATGGTATTGCCGGTGATTATAGAAGTGTAATTTTTGTAGGGAACGCGTATACGCGTTCCCTTTTTTGTCGAGTGGACACACCGTGTCTTTTTTTATATACTAGAAGTATAATATTTTATACTTAGATTATGAATAAACCACGCATATTCTCCGGCATTCAGCCGTCAGGCAATCTTCACATTGGCAACTATTTGGGCGCCATCAAAAATTGGGTTAAATTACAGGATCAATATGATTCAATTTTTTGCGTGGTGGATATGCACGCCATCACAGTCCCCCAAGATCCCGCCGAGCTTCGCCGCAGAACCATCGAAGTCGCTAAGGTTTATTTGGCTTCTGGAATAGATCCAAAAAAATCCACTCTTTTTATTCAATCACACATTTCAGAGCATGCCGAGTTAGCTTGGATTCTAAATACTATCGCAAAAATTCCTGAATTGGAAAAGATGACACAATTTAAAGACAAAGCGCAAAAAGCTGGCAAGGAATCAGCGAGTGTAGGACTTTTTGATTATCCGATTCTTATGGCATCTGATATTTTATTATATGATACAGAATTAGTTCCAGTAGGAAAAGATCAATTACAACATATTGAATTAACCAGAACCTTAGCCGAAAGGTTTAACAAAAAATTTGGCAAAACTTTTATCATTCCCAAAGCCTTCACCACAAAAGAAAGCGAAAATATTATGGGACTAGATGATCCAACTAAAAAGATGTCTAAATCCGCTTCTTCGGAATATAATTACATCGCCCTAACTGATGATGAAGAAACTGTGAGAAGGAAAATCAAAAAAGCCGTCACGGATTCGGGCAGTGAAATTGTTTATAATGATTCTAAGCCAGCACTCAAAAATTTAATCAACATCTATTCCCTTCTCTCCGAAATTTCACCCAAAGAAATTGAAAATAAATATGTTGGTAAAAAATATTCTGATTTCAAAAATGCTTTAGCTGAAGTTATTATCAATTACCTCACTCCATTTCAAAAGAAAATGGCAAAACTCACTGACGAAAAAGTTTTGGAGATTTTAGAAGAAGGAGCCAAACGTGTTCGTCCATTAGCACAAAAAAAGTTGAGAGAAGTAAAAAAGAAAATTGGGTTTGTAGCTTAAATTATGATCCAATCATTTCCAAAATTTCATCTCTCTTTATTAAAATAAAGTTTTTAATTTATCCAACGCTCTTTCTGCTCCTTCTTTAGCTTTTTCTAGACTTTCTGCTTCATAGTACACTCGAAGTTCCGGAGAATTTCCCGATGGTCTCACATGAACAATTTCATTATTAGCTAAAAACATTCTGACTCCATCAGTAAAATCAAATTTAGCAATCTTAGAAGACAGATTGAATATTTTTTCTGATATTTTTTTAGTCTTTTCATCTTTTTTTGAAATCTTTCCTAATATTTCTAAACTTTTTTCTGTTGGAAAACCTTTGATGCTTTGACTATAGATAAATCTCTGTGGAAAAATTTGCACTAATTGAGACAAGGATTTATTTTTACTTTTTGCCAAAGCTAAAGCGCATAAAATTGGCAACATTGCATCCCGAGTAGGCAGTGGAAAAAGTTTATGTTTATTTATTTCTAAAACACTTCCTGTCAAAAATCCTCCATTAGCTTCAAAAGAAACAGCCCTTTTATATTTTTTTCTGATATCTGCATTCATAGCTTCAATGACATAAGGCGAGCCAATCCTTGTTCGATTGATATTTTTAAATTTTCCTATTTTTTCTAAAACTGTAGATGAACTAATAGTTGCAGAAACCGAATCAGCTTTCAAATACAATGAAACCATAATGCCCAGCATATCTCCCCGAATAAATTCGCCATTTTCATCAAACAAAGCTGGACGGTCGCCATCACCATCAGTTGAAATAACTGCATCTGCCTTATATTTTTTCGTCCACTTTCGAGCATTTTCAATATCAGCTTCCGCTATCATTTCTGTATCAATAGGAATAAATTTTTCCGAATGTCCAACAGCCAAAACCTTAGCTCCAAGTTTTTTGCAAATTTTTACCATTATATCACGAGCCACTGAAGAATGTTGATACACAATAATTTTTTTTTCTTTCAAAAAATTATCTCCAAAAAAATCAACATATCTTTTGATATATTCTTCTTCCGCGTCTTTGTTTATTTTTGAAAGTTCAACTTTCCTTTTTATTTTGCCAACCTTAGTAAATAGTTCTTCCCGCTTTTTGTTAGCAGAAATTTTCTGATAATATTCTATTATACTTTTTTCATCTACTTTCAATATCTCCCCTTGAAGTAAATTAAATTTTATTCCATTTCTGTCATATGGGATATGACTTCCTGTCACCATAATACTTGGAATTTTTCGCCTAAAAGCATATAGAGAAACTGCTGGCGTCGGAATGATGCCACAATAATCAATATTGAGACCAAAATCCTTAATAGCTAAAATACAAACAGCTATAATCCTTGGCGTACTCGGACGAAAATCTCCAGCCATAGCAACAAAACTGCCTTTTTTTACCAGTTTTAAAGATAATAAATATTGAAGAAATGCTGTCGTGTATAAATAACATTCTCGGTCAGTCAACTCGCTTACTAGTCCACGCAGACCGCTGGTGCCAAATTTCAACATACTTTATTTTTTAGCTGATTATATATTTTCTTTTATTTTACTAATAACTTCTTCCCTTTTTTCATCAAATAATTTTTGCGAATTTGTTTCTAAATTCAACCTAATCACCGGCTCTGATTGGGATTTTCTAAGATTAAACCACCAATCGGAAAATATCACGCTTAATCCGTCTATTTCTAAAATTTTTGCGCCTTCCCTTGAATAATTTTCTTTTAGTTTATTTATAACTTCATCAGCTTTTTCCATGCTGGGCATTTCAAAATTATTTTCTTCAAGCACAAAATATTTTTCTCTGAAATTTTTAATTATTTCATCAATTGATTTATTTTTTGCACTTATAGCCTGAAGAAAAGTTAGCGCCGACATAATACCATCATCCGCTTCATGTAATTCTGGAAAAACATAGTGGCCAGAAGTTTCTCCTCCAATGATAACATTCGGATCACTTTGCATTTTTAGTTTAATCGGGATAGTCCAGCACTCTGAAACCATAACACTTCCTCCGACTCTTTCCACCCAATCATGCACAATCGTAGAAGTTCTAGTTTCAATCACAACTTTCTTTTTTGTAGAGTTCTTAACCTTGTATTCGGCCAAGATAGCCATTAAAAGACTATAATCAAGAAGTTTGCCATTTCTATCTATAACACACACCCTGTCAGCATCGCCGTCAAACATAAATCCAAGATCAGCTTTTTCTATAATAACTTTTTCCTTGAGTTTTTCTCTATTTTCCGGAAGTTTCGGATTAGTTTCATGATTGGGAAAATTTCCATCTAATTCGGTAAATATTGACACAACATTCACATCTAGTCCGGAGAAAACTTTTTCAATATAAAGACCTGCCATTCCATTGCCTGCATCCATTACAACCTTTAATGGTTTTATTTTTTCTTTAATTGATTTCCTTACTGCCTGCACATAATTTTCCGTAGGATCTTTTTTTTCTATGGATCCTTTGACATCCGAAACTGGAAAACTTTCTTCTAAAATTATTTTTTTAAGTTCTAGAATTTGTTCCTTGGTCAACGAAATGTTTTTTCCAAAAACCATCTTGAATCCATTATTTTCTTTGCTAGCATGCGAAGCTGTCACCATTATTCCGCTAAATTTAGATTCTCCAACTGTATAATAGAAACAAGAGGTGCTACAAAGACCAATATCGATGACATTAACTCCCTGTTCCGTTATTCCCTTAATAATATTTTCTGCTAAAAAAGGCGAGGAAAGCCTCGTATCTCGACCAACAATAATAGCTTTTGACACAGCAAATTTTGCAAAACTTTTTCCAATTTCATACGCTGCCTCTTCATTTATTTCAGTTGGATATATCCCTCGAATATCATACGCCTTAAAAATGCTAGGATTTATTGATTTCATATAAGTTTTCTTAATTTTTATAACTTTATAATACCATAAATCAAGCTATTTTTAAATTACCATCCTCCTCCACCTCCGCCTCCACCACCTCCACCTGATCCGCCACCCCCGCCTGATCCAGAGCCGGAAGAAGTGTTAGAACTGATACTAGTAGAAATACTATTTAGACTTGAGGTAAAACTGCTGGCATCAAAAGACTCGAAACTAGAGCCTGCGCCAACATACCAAGCAGGATGATAATTTTTGAAATAATCCGGCCCATATATTTCTTCCATTTTTTTCGCCCATTCTTTGGTCATTCCAAAAATTATGGCATAAGGCAGAAATTTTTCAAAAATATTTTCTTTTTCATAAAATTGCTGGCGATATTTTTCTGCCGTTTCCATATATAATTTGAACCCTTTAATTTTCCAGTTTAATTCCGCACCCTCTGGCGTTCGCCGGACCATCAAAAGTCCGAAAACAAAAATAATCAAAGCGGAAACCATTATCCCCCATCCCCAATAAGTACTAGCAAAAAATAATCCAATGCTTGCAAAAAATAATAATATCGCTCCGATGATAAAACCTGTTCTGTAATTCATTCCTTTTTTCGTCATCCAGCCTTTTTCTATGATATCCTTCTCCGCTTTTTCTTCAATTTCTTTCACTTCATCGCTAAAATTATTCTTAAGAGAAGAAAGTTCCACTGATTTATTTCCTTTGAGCATTTTTTTTAAAATAAAATTTTCTACTGGATCATTTCCCAATGCATAATCATCTTTAATAAGTTTTATTTTTAGATCTTTCAACTTCCAAAAAATTACTTTTGTTTCCACTTCTTCTATGACAATTATTTTTTTGACCGCCAAATTGACAATCGCAGCAGAGATAAATTCATTGCTAAAAGAACCATTTTCCATGACCATCCCCATTTGAATGGGTGTAATATTATCTGGGATACCAAATTCCGGAATAATTGTTTTGTTAATTTTAGGATCTTTGCCATATTTCAACCAAATTCTGAAACAGGCAATGAAAATTAAAATGGGAATGATAATTGCCAAAATCCAATTCCATTTTACAAAAAAAGGCGGTTCGTAGGGAATGAAAATATTTTTTGGAAAAGTTACTGAAACCGTCACGCCTTGGCGAATCGGTAATTTTCTAAGAGAATTAAATTCCAAAATATTCTTGTCTATCCACTCATATTTTGCCAAACTTTTATCCTTGCTAGAAAGATTGCCGGTATAATATTCTACTTGACTATCTTTATTATCCACAACTTCTGGAAAAATAATTCGCATCTTGAATTTATCTATTTCAATATCCCAAAAATTTCCGGTAATATTCCAATACCATTCGTCAAACTCCGGATTTTTGAAAATTATTGCATTTTTAATTTTATATGTTATTTTATATTGATTTACTCCACTGACTGTCTTGTCCGCATCGCCTATTTTCCAAGTAATAGTATTATTTGCGTTATCCTTTATTGTTTGATAATTTAAAGATTTACCGTTGAAATCAGTAATGTTCATAAGTTCTACTGGCATCCTTACAGTTTCACTAGTTGTTTTCCAGGCAGTCGGCAAAACGCGAAAAATTCCGTGTTTTCCCGACAAATTTCCGCAATCCGCTGTTATCTTTTCTGTAATAAGTAGCGTTGAATCTTCGTTAACTTTTATTTCAGACTCAAAATCTTGAATGTACCAATCGGTAATGTTTTCCCGAGCCTGTGAAAAAAATGGAATAAAAAGAAACAAACTCAAAAATAATAGCCCTGTGATTTTATCAATCTTTTTCATATTTATAAGCTTTAATTTTTATGGCTTTATAATACCATACAAAATGATATAATTAAACTATGGTGATTTTCAATTTTCCTATTAAAAAACCTGCTTCAATTTTAGCTCTTGGCGCCGAATCCGCTGGGAATTTTTCGGTTTTTAAAAATGGGAAAATTTATTTTTCCGAAGATTTTGGCGACCTCTTAGAAGAGAAGAATTGGAAAAAATATCAAGCTTCAGTTTTGAAATATCTAAGCGATAATAAAATTAAACCAAAAATTATCTTTACTGATCTTCATCCACTTTTCAAAACTACTCTTTGGGGAAAAGAATTAGTCAAAAGATACAAAGCCAAGCACATTTCAATTCAACATCATCACGCCCATATATTTTCTGCCATCGGCGACAAATTGATTCGTGCTTCATGCTTCATGCTTCATGTTTCATGCTTTGGTATCGCTATGGACGGCACTGGCTTTGGAACAGATGAAAAAATTTGGGGCGGAGAGGCTTTTGAAATCAAAAAACAAGAAATTCTAAGAATTGGGCATCTGGAAAATCAGATAATGATTGGTGGAGATTTGGCTGTGCGAGAACCAGCGAGAATGCTGATTTCTATTTTAAATAAATTTATGGATAAAATTTCCATATATCAATATATAGAAAAGTTTTATACTTCCAATCAATTTGAATTAATTTATAATCAACTTCAACAAAATTTCAATTGCCTAGAAACTTCCAGCACCGGAAGAGTTCTAGACGCTGTTTCAATTTTATTAGGCTTTTGTGGAAATGAAAGAAAATACAAGCATGAACCAATCGATTTGTTAGAAAAAAATTCAACCATTCCCTATTCTGATTTGAAACCAAAAATAATTTTTGATGCCAAGGAAAAAATGTATATCTTACAAACTACACCTCTTTTTCAATATTTATTAAAGAATCTTAAAAAAAACAAAAAATTACCCGCCGAAGAGGCGGGAAGACTAGCCACCACCGCTCAGCTTTATATTGCGGAAGGGCTTTATGAAATTTTACTTAAATGTCATCCTGAATTTATTTCAGGATCTAAAAAGATGCCGAAACAAGTTCGGCATGACAATTTTTTTATTTCAGGTGGCATCACTAACAATAAAATAATTTCCGAATATCTTATTTCCAAAGGTGCTTATGCGAACAAAAAAATTTACCCCGTTAAATCTAAAAGGATATTTAATGGGGTCCCCTGTGGTGACGCCGGACTTTCTTTCGGGCAAATTGTTTATTCTCTACTAAACTATTTCTAACTTAAAATTATCTTAAAAAAAATGTATCATAATTATACGGCCGTATTTAAATGATATATTTTGTTTTTAAAAAAAATTACTACCATATATAGGCGAATGTTAGGAGAAATAAAATAAGGCGGGAACAATAGTTTCTGTTCTCGCCTTATCCAGTCTTATTTGAAATTTTTTAGCACATTCCGAGCAGTTTTTTATACAATTCGGCTCGAAGTGGCCCTATCGGCCGATCTCTATCGATAGACCAACTAACTGTCATAGCTAAATCAAATACATCATCAACCTCATCGTCAGATATTTTCTCCTCTTCTATTCCCTCATCTTTTTTAATCCTTAAAAACCACCGCGATTTTGAAATACTAATCTTCTTTGATTTCGGGAAAAACAATCCAACCGTTATCACTTCCTCCATTTCCACATTCTCTCGAAACACAGAAAGGTCTAACCCCTTTAAATGAGCGATGAAATTATATCCACCAACCTTTTCCCATTTAATGATTCCTTCCATCGTTAAATCAATCAACAACTCGAACATTTTCATAACATCCTCCTTTTTAAAAAATACCGTAGTTAAATGATTTGACACACTAGCCTATTATAAAAGTACCATATTTCAATCATTTGTAAAACTATCACGATTTAATATTTTTGTCAACATATTCTCGGAATCAATTTTCCTCTTGGTACTTCAATTTTTTTGACGCTTCCGATGGATGTTTTGAGCCATAAACCCCCGCCCGCATCGCTACGCGAAGCGTGGCGGGCAGGCCGTTCAACCCAGCCAATAACTTTGGCGGTTTTATTAAATTTTTGAAGAATTTGAATAACTTTCTTAGAATCTTTTTTTGCCACTGTTGCCACAAACCTTCCTTCTGACGGAAAAGAAAAAACATCAATGCCAAGCAATTCTGAAATTGCAACTGTTTCTTTTTTAAACGGCAATGTTTTTTCTTCCAACACAAAATTAGTTTTAGATTTTTGCGCCATCTCGTTTAGCACGGCTGCCATTCCCCCTCTGGTTGGATCTTTGCAGGAAGTCAGATATTTCGAAACTGATTGAATTTCGCTAATCAGTGGTTGGCAATCACTTTTTATTTTTGTTTGATAGTTAAACCTCTTGGCCAAAAGCGCCACCGCATGTTCGCCCAAATATCCAGAAACAATTATATCATCGCCCACTTTGGCACCATTATTAGAAATTATTTTGGAAGCCAACCCTACCCCAGAAGTGGTAATTTCAATTTTGTCGATTTTGCCTTTTTCCGTCACTTTAGTGTCCCCCGTCACAATCGGTACACCTGTTTCTTTTGAAATTTTTTGAATAGAATTTATTATTTTTTCCAAATCACTTTGTGAAAATCCTTCTTCAATCACTAAGCTCAACGAAATTCCAATCGGTTTCGCTCCCATCACTGCCAAATCATTTAGTGTTCCACAAATGGCAATTTTTCCAATGTCCCCTCCTGGGAAAAACAACGGATCAACAATAAAAGCATCAGTGGTAAAAACCAATTTAGGAATGGACATCAAATGTCCATTGTGGACATTCGATGTCCACAAATTTTTTAACTCAAAAACCGCCCCATCATCTTTCGTATTTTTCCACTTTCCTTTAACATTTAAAACTTTTCTTATATTTTTAATAAGTTCTTCGGATTTTTGCCCTCCAGCTCCCATTTCTAATTCGATTACTTTCTTATTATTCATAAATTAGTTGTCATTCCCGCGTAGGCGGGAATCCAGTCATAAAATATTTTTATCGCAATAAACTTAATCTATACACTAGATTCCCGTTTTCACGGGAATGACATTTTAAGAAAATCGATACTCGATATTGCAACTCCCTTCCCTGGAAACCATACAGGCGCCTTGCGGATTGTCTGGGGTGCAAGATTTTCCAAATAACGGACACTGCCTCGATTCAATCAGTCCTTGTAAAACTTCTCCACAACGGCAAGCCCGCCTCGCGTCGACAAGCGGTCGTCCCCGCGAGTCGAGGCGGGCATTTTTCTTGGGTTTAATTTCTTTTTTAATTTTTGCAATTAAATCTCGATGAATATATTCAGCGTCAAGCTGTTGGTATTTTTTTCTAATTTTTAGTCCGGAATTTTTAATTTCCCCCAAACCTCGCCAAGAAGCATTCCTGATTTCAAAAACTTCATAAATTATTTTTTGTGCTTTCTGATTACCTTCTTTTTTCACTAATCTCACATATTCATTTTCTACTTTTTTTTCTCCAGAAATTATTTGATTTAGAAGCATTTCAATCGCCAGAAGAACATCCTCTGCACCAAAGCCAGCCACCACTTGCGGAATTTGAAATTTTTCATAAACTTCCGTGCCGATAATGGCACTCACATGTCCTGGATTAATAAAGCCATCAATTCTGTTGTCATTGCGAGGAAGCATAGCGACCGTGGCAATCCCGTTTTTAGTAAGACTGTACTTAAAATTACGAGATTGCTTTGCTACGCTCGCAATGACGGGATTTTTTTTATTATTTTTAAGTAATGCCTCCATCGCTGGTGGAAAAAGTTTATGCGAAGAAAAAACCGTGAGGTTATTTTGAATTCCCCAAGCCGTCATTACCGTTGTCGTTTCAAAACCAATTCCCCAAAAAACTAAATTAGAAATTTTTTTGGAAAGTTCCAAAGCTTCGGCAACATCATAAACAATAAAAACTTGCGCGCCCTTTTGCCGAGCGTTTTCCAAGCTTCCCAAACTCCCAGGGATATTAACTGCATCGCCATAACAAGCAATCGGAATTCCAGCGAGCGCTAATCCCGTGATAATATCAATTTCACTTTGATCTGTCACGCAAACCGGACACCCAGGACCCGTGATGAGTTTTATATTTTCCGGCAAAATATTTTTTATCCCGTGCTTAGCAATGCTTTCCGAATGCGTGCCACAAAGTTCCATAAACCGAATCGGCCGATCAATTATTTCCGCCTTTTCTTGAATATTTTTCAAAATCTTTTTATATTCCATAATATCTTTACTACCATATACTAGAATACGGTAGTATTTTTTATTTCACTTTATTTTAAGTATTTCTTAATTTCTTTCACATTATCTTTCTCCATCTTCTCAATCGCAAAACCAGCGTGCACCATCACATAGTCGCCAATTTTCACATCTACTAGGCTAATATTAACTTCTTTTTGCACACCTTGAAAATCAACTATCGCCAGCTGATCATTAATTTTTATTATTTTTGCTGGAATTGCAAGACACATAATAAATTAAGAAATAAGTTAAAAAGAAAATAGAAATTAGTTCACGAGAATAGAAAATAGCAAAAAGATAAAATTGCTATTCCACTTTCTAATTTCAAATTTCCTGAACTATTTTCCAATTTCTAATAGCTATTTTCTAAAAGTTTATAAATGAATCTTCCCCTCTCTCATCTTTTCCTTATCTCTAATTAATCTCGCCACTTCTCTTTCGCTTAAAATATAATCTAAATATTTATCCTTTTTAGCTTTTTTATAAATTTTAGAAGAAATAAAAAATACTACAATATCATTAGAATTTATTTTTTTCTGCTTAGCATATTCGGTTTTGATATTTTTTATCATTTCATCTTCTAAATTTTCCTCTTTTAATCTTATGATTTTTTCAAAACCAAGATTGGCCAATATTTTATCTATATTTTTCTCTGCACTTATTTTCTCTATTTTATCCAATATTTTTTTCTCCATTTCAACATCCAAAAATGCTATCGAAAATTTCTTCAAACTATCTAGATCTTCTATTATTTTTTTATAATCATTTTTGTCAGTGAGCGCTCCCGTCGGACAAACTTCCACACACTTTCCGCAAAAACTACAATCCAAAACTTTTTCATACGGCGTACCAACGACGATATCACTTCCGCGATGATTGAAGCCAAATTTTTTTTCCGGACAAATATTGACACATCTCTTACATTCAATACAAAGTTCACTGTTTCTTGAAATGCAGGGATTTTCATTTTCCACCACTACTCGCGACCAATTATCCCGAATTAAATCCAATTCTTCTATGCCTGTTATCTCGCCCTTTCTGGGAATAAAATGAAAATTTTCAATTTTATATTCCTCCGCCAATTTTTGCAACTCGCACATCTGATTTTTTTTGCAAGTCGCACATTTTCCGGCATGATCCGCCCACAGCAGTTCCAGATTTATTCTTCTCGCCTTATTTATATCTTCACTTTCGGTAATTATTTCCAAGCCTTCCTTAACTTTTAAAACACAGGATGGCTGTAAATTCGTACGGACAGGTTTTAAACCTGTCCCTGCGTTTTCAATTTCAACCAAACACAGTCGACAAACCGCTTCGCGTGGTAAGCCTTCAAAACCGCAAAGTGTTGGAATTCTAATTCCCTCTCTTTTACACACATCCAAAACAACTTCTCCCTCTTTGGCTTTGTAAATTTTATTATTTATCTTTATTTGCATATAATCATTTTAGCATATTAACATATTAGCAAAGAATACTACCTTTCTTTGCTAAAATGTTAGTATGTTAATATGTTAAAATGTTAAAATGTTTTTTGTTATTGCATCTCGAAATGCCGTTCCAGCGAATTTTCCCAGTGGGCAAAAAGTCGTTCGCTCGAGCGTCCATAAAATATCTTGAATTGCTTCCTTGTCACGCTCGGAAATTTTACCATCTTTGAATCTTTTGGCAATTTCCCAAAGCCGGAAAGTTCCTTCCCGGCATGGCACGCATTTTCCACAGGATTCTCGCCGAAAAAAATCTGTCCAAGAAATAAGCAAATCATAAATATTCACGCTTTTGTCAATTACCAAAATTGATCCTGATCCCAATGGACACTGGCAAGCTTTACCAAATTCCATTTTAGCCTTTAATTCTTTTTCTAGCAAAAGCTTTCCACAAGCTCCGCCGATTTGGGCAAACCAAAATTCTTTACCTTTTTTTATCCCGCCGGCATATTCATCAATTAATTTTCTAACCGTTATTCCGGTTGGCGCTTCATAAATCCCTGGTTTTTCCACGGCTCCATTTAGCAAAAATAATTTTGTTCCGGGAGAATTTTTTGAACCAATTTTAGAATATTTTTCTCCACCATTTAAAATTATCCAGGGAATATTAGAAATTGTCTCGGCATTATTTATCGCTGTTGGCCGACCAAATAATCCACATCCAGTTGGATAGGGCGGACGAAGTTTTGGCTCGCCACGATTGCCTTCAATGGAATTAATGAGCGCCGTTTCTTCCCCGCAAATATACGCTCCCGCACCAGAATATATTTCAATTTTCAAGCTATAATCTGATTCTAAAATTTTATTCCCCCAGAATTTTTTTTTCTTCGCTTGCAAAAGCGCTACTTCCAAAATTTCTTTTTGCTTTTGATAATTTCCATTGATATAAATATAAGCCTTGTCCGCCCCAACAATCAAGGCGGAAATTATTATTCCTTCCAAAAGCAAATGTGGATTTTTGTCACAAATCATTCTATCTTTATATGTCCCTGGTTCTGACTCATCCAAATTACAAATAAAATACTTTTTTCCAATTTGACTGGCGACTATCTCAAATTTTTCTCCCGTTGGAAAACCCGCTCCGCCTCTTCCGCAAAGACCAGATTTTTTTATCTCTCCCAAAGCGCCCGCCCTATCCATTCCTAAAATAAATTCCTCTAAGGCCTTATAACCGCCAACTTCAAGATAGTCCTCAATTTTTAGAGGATCAATTTTGCCCCAATGTTCGGTTATGATTTTTATTTTTTTCATCATTTTTGTCATTCCCGTGAAAACGGGAATCTAGTCTCAAATTTATTTTAGAATACCAATCTTTTTATATAATATATTTTTCTCATTTAATTTTTACACTAGATTCCCGCATTCGCGGGAATGACACTATAAATATTCTTCCAATATCCCATGCACGGAACTCTTTGTCACTTTCTCATAAATTTTCCCGTTTACCACCATTATCGGCCCGTCGGCACAACGACCAAGACAACTAATTTCTTGAACTTTTATCTTAAATGAATTTTCGATTTCTTTTATTATAGAAAATGAATCATTCACTGCGCAATTAGCCGATGAGCAAACTTGAATCAAAATTTCTGGTTGTTTTTCAGTTTTGATTTCATCATAAAAACTAGCAGTTTCGAAAACCTTGCTTTCTGGTACACCAAAATAATCCGCCAGCGCATTTGCTTCTTTTTCGCCAACATAGCCAAAAACAGCGCTAATTTTTTTCAGCGCCGGCAATAAATTTTCCATTTCGGGCTCAAACTCAAGAATTATTTTTTGTATTGTTTTTTGTTTCATGTTATATGTTTCATGCTTCATGCTTTGCCTTCACTTCCAAAATATTTTATTTTCTGCTTAACCGTTTCTTTGACCGCCTCTCTTGCCCCTTCCAAAAGTTTTCGAATATCAAAAGACATTTCTTCATCTTTAACAGAATTTATTATCCGGTCAAAAAAAGCCATCCTGATTGCTGTATCCACATTGAAACAAGCAATGCCTCTTTTTATCACTTCCACCACTCGGCCATTTTCCCAATCAGAAGCGCCGTGGAGAATGAGTGGGATATTGCACAACTCATTTATTTTTTCCAATCTTTCATAATCCGGTTCCGGCCTTTCCCGAAGAAATCCATGGGCATTACCAATCGCCACTGCTAGTGCATCAATTCCAGTATCTTTGACAAATTTTTCCGCCAAAATCGGATCGGTCATATATTTTTCCCAATTCATTTCTCGACTTTCTGATTCTCCAAAATAAAGAACACTGCCCAATTCCCCTTGAACATCAATTCCTTTTTCGTGACAAAATTCAACTACTTTTTTCGTCGCTTCCGCATTGTCTTCATATTTTTTTCGCGAGCCGTCATACATCACGGAGCCAAAACCAATTTGAGCACAATGCTGAATAATTTCAAAACTTTTTCCGTGATCTAAATGAATTCCCACAGGAATTTCCGGCGCATAAAATTCTACATCATTTTTTACAATGTTATATATCATCCGTCCGCCGGCATATTCCATAGTTTTTTCCGTAATTTGAATAATCACCGGGGAACGCATTTCTTTGGCCGCATCCACAATCGCCCTAGTTGTTTCCAAATTCACCGTGTTAAATGCTCCCACAGCGTATCCCCCTGCTCTGGCTTTGGTTAGAATTTCTTTGACGCTAACTATCATAATAATTTTCAATAACCAATTCTCAATTTACATTGAATTTTCATTTGTCAATTTTCATTGTAAATTTGAACATTGAAAATTGATTGAAAATTGTAAATTGAAAATTGAAAATTTATTTATCGTTTATTATTTCTGCTATCTTAACAAACTCATACGGCGTCAAACTTTCTCTGCCAATTAACGCGCCGTCCATTCCTGGGTCCAGACAAACTTGCTTAACTGTGAAGACTGAAACTGATCCACCATAAATTATTTTCACTTTCTGCGCATATTTTACACCAAAAAGTCCCGTGAGAATTTTGAAAATCAAGACTCGCGCCTCCATAATTTCATTTTCTTTTGGCACCTCATCCGTTCCAACTGACCAAATTGGTTCGTAAGCAATAACTAAATTTTCCGCCTTAGTCCGGCTAACTTTTTCCAAAGCCGACTTTACTTGCTGACTAATGACACTAAGGGTTTGATTATCTTCCTTTTCTTGTTTTGATTCTCCCACACAAATAATCGGCTTTAAATTATTTTTAAGCGCTGAAATAATTTTCAAATTTATTTCTTCGTCCCGCTCGCAAAAATATCTTCTTCTTTCACTATGCCCCAAAATTACATACTCGCAACCAAAATCTTTGAGCATTGCAGGCGAAACTTCTCCCGTAAAAGAACCCTTAGCCTCCCAAAACATATTTTGCGCGCCTAAAATTATCTTTTTTATTTTCGCTTTCCTAAATCCTTCCAGATGAACAAACGGCGGACAAATAATTATTTCACAATTATTTATTTTTTTTCCAACTAATTCTTTTTGCAAAGAATTTAAATATCTTTCTCGCTCCGTTTGCGATAGGATATTCATCTTCAAGTTTCCGACGATTAATTTATTCATTGTTATTTTTTCTTATATTAATATGCCTCCTGACAAACCAAACTATGCCAATAAAAATTATTATTCCAATGACAATATCAAATTTATGAAAATACACTCCGAGCGTATTCCAATTCTCCCCCATCTTTTCTCCGATGTAAGCCAAAAGAAAACAAAAAGGCAAAGAACCCAAGAATGTATAAGCGATAAATTGCCAAAAATTCATTCGAGCGATACCCGCAGGAAGTGAAATGAAAGTTCGAATAACTGGCAAAAGGCGAGAGATAAAAACTGCTGTGTTGCCATATTTTTTGAAAAAATTATCCGCCAAATCCAAGTCATGTTTAGTTACCAAAACATACCGACCATATTTTTCCGCCAGCGGTCGCCCGCCAACATAGCCGATCCAATAGGCGACAGCCGAACCAACAACACAACCCAATGCACCCGCCAGTGACACTCCCCACAAAGAAAATTGTCCTTTAAAAACTAGATATCCGGAAAAAGGCATAATAATTTCCGATGGGAGTGGAATACAAGCTGATTCAATTGCCATCATCAAAGCCACGCCAGAATATCCAAGGAGAGAAATTCCCCCGATTATAAACCCCGCTAAAATTTCAATTATTTTTGCAATCACAGATCATGAAACATGTAGCATATAACATGTAGCACAAGAATAAAAAAAATATTATCCTTAGCATTCCATGTTTTATGTTTTATGTTGTATGTTGTATGTTATATGTTTTTTAGGAATTCCGCCGCGTCTTCCGGACTGATGGTAATTATTTCTACTCCCGTTGAAATTTCAAATCCCGCCCAGATATTTGTTTTTGGCAAAATTTCAATATGCCAATGGAAATGCGGATAATCTTTTCCGTCACAAGGCGAGGTGTGGATATAGAAATTGAAATCAGGATTATTGAGTTTTTCACTTAATCTTTTAATCGCTTCGTGCAGTGCCATTCCTGCGGAAATTTTTTCTTCTTGGGTTATTCTTTCAAAATATGGTTTATGTTTTTTGGGGATGAGCCACATTTCAAAATTAGCCCGCGAAGCAAAAGGACAAAAAAGCAAAAAGTCATCATTTTCAAAAACTATTCTTTTTTTCTGTTCTCTTTCCCATTCAACCATTGCGCAATAAACACAATGCTTGTTTTGTTTATGATACTCCTCTGCACCATCCAATTCACCTTTGACATACGGCGAGATTACGGGAATAGCGATAAGTTGCGAATGTGGATGGGCAATTGATGCCCCAGCCGAGGCGCCATGATTGTGAAAAATATCAATATAATTTACTGACTTTTTATTCATCAAATCAATGTAGCGCGACTGATAGGCATCCAGAATTTCCGCCACCAATAACGGTTCCATTTTGCCAATATGATTGTAATGATCTTTGGTCACAATTACTTCATGATACCCCACGCTATCCATCCAAAAATATGGTCCTTCTTCCTTGTGTTTCATCTGTCCGCCACTCGGCCGAGAAAAAGCCGGAAATTTATTGGGAAAAACTTTGAGACTCCAATTGCCATCTGTCGTGTTATATATCAAAACATCTTTTTCTTGTCCAGATTTTTCGGGATCACAAAACAAACATTCACTCGGATTATCCGGCGTACTATTTTCTTCTTTTTTAGCAAACTCATCTGGTCGGCGAGAACGGATCTTAGAAACTACCACCCAATCTCCCGTCACCAAATCCTGCCTAAGTTCACTATTTTTATTTTTATCCTCCTTGCTCACTTTGTTTTTTAAATTTTTATTTTTTTATTTTTACCCTGTTAAATAAGATTTGAGTCTCTTTTTAAAAAATAACTCGTTTAAAAATAAAATATTTATATTAAAATAATTTTGACTTCAATCGATTCAAATCTTAATTTTAAATTTTTTATAAAAATTTAAAATTTATTTAACAGGGTGAATTTCACTAATTTTCTTTTTGAGTTGATAAACTCCTCGTACTTTGTTCCACCAGACTTTGAACAATTCTCGCAAGGTAATAAAATATCCTTTCATACCCACCAAGCTATAGCCCATATCCAGCCAAACTACTGGCACTTCAGAAATTTTATAGCCCAATTTATTAGCTATCATCAAAATTTCAAAATCAATTCCCCAGCGATCCACTTTTGTGCGAGGGAAAACTTCTTTCACCACTTCTTCTTTGAAAGCTTTGAATCCGCATTGCGTGTCATAAATTCCATACAGCCCCGTCATAACTTGAATCAAAATATTTCCCGCATTCCCCAACCATTCTTTCCATTTCGGTTGGTGTTTTTGAATGGCAGAAGCTTTCAAATCTCGAGAACCAATTACCACATCTGCTTTTTCAAATTCTGGAATAAATTTATCCAAATTATTTATCGGCGTGGCACCATCCATATCCGTCCAGATCCGCCATTCCCCTCGCGCACCGGCAAATCCTTCACGAATGCTATAACCCTTGCCATGATTTTCTTTTCGATCTATCACCCAAAAATTCGGTTTATCTTTGATTTTTTCTTTGACAATTTCTGGGGTATTATCCGTTGGTCCATCGAGCACTATCACCACTTCATAACTTTTGCCTATTTTTTCAAAATAATTTTTGATGGAGATTAGGTGCTCCTCCATTTCTTTTTCTTTTGGCGCTTCGTTATAAGTTGGGATGATCACTGATATGAAAGGTTTTTGTTCCATTTTTTTCTATATTAATGATTATTTTTATACTTAAATTATATCACAAAATCATGAAACATGAAACATGTAGCATGAAACACAAAAAAACACTCCTTGTATTATTTTATCGGCTTCCTTGTTTCATGTTTCATGTTATATGCTACATGGTTTGTCCAGCCAGCTTTGCAAAATTATCTTGGCCGATTCGCTGTCATCAAACTTCCCCACATTTTTCATTCCCTTTTCAACCAAATTAGCCTGCGCCATTTTCGTGGAAAACATTTCATTTTGATATTCGATTTCCATTTCTGGTAAAACTTTCCTGATCAATTCTCCTAGTTTTTTCCCTTCAAAATCCGCTTCTTTTTGATTATTATAGCTTGGGATGCCAATTATAATCTTGGACACATTTTCTTTTTCAATTATTTTGATCATATTTTCCAAAAAATTTTTGTCATTTGGAAGTGTGGTATAAACAAAAGCAATCTTCGTCTCTTCGTCCGCCAACGCCAAACCAACCTTGGCCTGCCCAAAATCTATCCCCAAATAATGGCTTATATTCGGTTTTTCTTGACTACCTATTGACATTGGAGTAAAATTGTGATAGAATTAACAGTTAGTGAAAAATTGTTCTTTAACCTTACCATGAAATGAAAGGAATAAGCCATGATTAGAAAAATTTTTTCTGGATTTTTATCTATTATTTCTGCTATCAGTATCAGTTTCGGATTTTTAAATATGATAGCAAATGTAGGATCTCAAATACGACCCGATAATCTTCCGACGATCCCTGTTCTATTTTGGTTTTTATCAGGATTAGTCGGAATAGCTTTGGCCATGATTATATGGCCACACAAGGATGGTTTATGGAATTATCTTAAAGAAATTGCTTAAGAAATTCCCAGACCATCGAACAACCGGGGCGCGCGTCTAGTAACATCAGACGCCCTCCGGTTTTTTTATCTTTACGAAATACGAAATAAGCGAAATACGAAAAAAAAATCAAACACACCCTTTTCGTATTTAGTTTATTTAGTATTTAGTAAAATTTCGTATTTCGTAAAGCAATTACCTTGTCAAAATCTCACACCCGCCTTTTTTCACCACTACCGTATCTTCAAAATGCGCGGAGAGTTTGTCATCTTGTGTTAGATATGTCCAGCCGTCTGCTCCTAATTTTATTTTATATGTTCCCTCATTAATCATCGGCTCCAGCGCTAGCGTCATATTCTCTTTTAAAACTAAATCTTTTCCACTCCAATGATAATTTGGAATGACCGGATCTTCATGCAAAATTCTCCCCACGCCGTGGCCAACCAAATCATGGACTGGTAAAAATCCAAAAGATCGAGCATAACTTTCTACTGCCATAGAATATTCACTCAATTTTGCACCGGCTTTTATTTTTGAAATTCCCTGATTCAATGCTTCTCTTGTCGCTTTCACTAATTCATGCGCCCTTGCACTCACTGTTCCAATTGGAAATGTTCTCGCCATATCAGTGATAAGCCCTTTGTATTTCATCCCGATATCAATTTTCACCAAATCGCCTTCTCGAATTATCACCTTGGCACTTGGAATAGCGTGCACAATTTCTTCATTGATTGAAGCGCAGATCGTTGCCGGATAAGGATTTTTTTTATCGCCATAACCCTTGAAAGCCGGCGTCCCTCCATTATCAAAAACAAGCTTCTCCGCGAGCTTGTCCAATTCCATTGTATTAACACCTGGAGCAATTTTCTTTCCAATCTCCTCCATAATCCCAGAAAGTATTTTTCCTCCCTGTCGCATTAATTCTATTTCGTTTTCGTTTTTTATCACTATCATATTATTTACGAACTACGAAATTAACGAAATACGAAACAACTCTAGCTATATTTTCGTACTTTAATTTATTTTTCGTACTTTCGTATTTCGTATTATTTTCGTAGTTCGTAAAGGATATCTTCAAATACTTCCTCAATTCCCTGATCTCCGTTTATTTCTACTAACTTGCCTTGTTTTTTATAATATTCTACAATCGGCATTGTTTCTTCTTTAAAAATTTTCAGTCTTTTTTTTACACCCTCTTCACTATCATCAATTCGTTGAATTATTTTTCCGCCACAAAAATTGCATTTTTCTTCCATATTTTGAATATCTTTGCCTAAAATAAAAACTTTTTTGCATTTTTCACAAATTCTTCTTTTAGAAATTCTTTCCAGTGATTCTTTTTCAGAAAGATTGATCAGTACTGTTTTATCAATTTTTCGGCCTGCTTCCTTGAGCACTGTTTCAAAATATTCCAACTGATTGATATTTCTTGGCACTCCGTCAAAAACAATTCCTTGTTCGCGAGGCAGTCCCATAATTTTCAAATGAATCACTTCTTGCAAAATTTTATCACTAACTAATTCCTTTTTGATATTTATTATCTCATGAATTTCTTTACCTAGCGGAGTATCCAGTAGCGCCACTTCACGCAAAAATTTGCCCATATCAATATGCTCTAAGTCAAATTTCTGCGATAATTTTTCCGCCTGCGTTCCCTTGCCAGAACCCTGCGGACCAAGAATTATTAAATTCATTGAATTCAAATTATTACTAATGTTTATACTAATGTATTCGAATCAATTATTTGCATTCATTCGTTTTCACATTCGCAACTATTAGCATTTAGAAGCCTTCGTAATCCCTCATTACTAATTGTCCTTCGATTTGCTGGATAAGTTCAATCACCACAGAAACGACAATCAAAAGTCCTGTACCCCCAATTGAAATCGATCCGATATTGGTGAAACCTTGTATGATAAACGGCAAGATAGCGATGAAACCAAGAAAACTAGCGCCTGTCAAAGTTACCCGATTCATAATTTTGAATAAATATTCAGAAGTATTTTTCCCCGGTCTAATTCCTGGAACATATCCGCCTTGCTTTTGCAAATTTTCTGCAATTTTATTTGGATCAAAAACCACTGCTGTATAAAAATAAGTGAAAGCCACCACTAAGATAAAATAAATTGTTCCATAAAAAAATTGATTTTGAAAAAAATTTCCCACTGCTCGCGCCACTCCAGCCACCATTCCATTTCCCGAGCTAGCTAAAAAATTAGCAATCATTCCTGGAAAAAGCATAATCGACATTGCAAAAATAATTGGAATTACTCCTGCTTGATTGATGCGAAGAGGAAGATGGGTGGAAGTTCCGCCATACATTTTATTGCCTCGAATTCTTTTGGCATACGCAATTGGAATATTCCTTTGTCCTTCAGTCATAAAAACCACCGCGCTTACCGAACCAACCGCAACTGCCAAAAGTAGAATGTAAGTGAAAAGTTGAGAGGAATCCCAAGTTGACATTAAACGAGAAACTACCGAAGGCAAGCCAGAAACTATACCAGCAAAAATGATAAGCGACACTCCATTACCGATTTTCTTTTCCGTGATCAATTCTCCAAGCCAAGTGAGAAAAATTGTTCCCGCTGTAGCTACAATCACAATAGAAAAAAGTCCATAAGCTCCTTCCGGCGCCATAATTTGTTGAGATTTGAAAAGAGAAATCATACCAATCGTTTGCAAAGCCGCTAGTGGAACCGTGAGCCATCTAGTCCATTGATTGAATTTTTCTCGTCCCGCTTCGCCTTCTTCTTTATAAATCTGCTCCAAGCGCGGACTGATCATAGTCATTAATTGCATAATGATCGAAGAAGTGATATATGGCCCGACACCTAACATTACAATGGAAATACTGGAAAGTCCCCCTCCGGAAAAAAGATTAAGTAGCCCGAAAAATTGATTGTCAGCAAAAAACATTTTCAATCTTTCCTGATCAATTCCTGGGATCGGAATATTGGCAGCTAATCTAAAAATAACTAAAAGAGTCAAGATAAAAAATATCTTATTTCTAAGTTCTTTGATTTTGAAGATTTGGATGATTTTGTCGAACATATAATCTTTACTAATTACTAATCTTATACGAATATACTAATAAAAATGATTCGTATATTAGTAGATAATTAGTAATTCGTAAAGAGAGAAACTATTTTTTAATTGATTTCGAAAAAAGAATACCCTTTTCGAAGGAAAGTTTTTTCGAGAGTTTCTCTGCCGATGAGGCAGGTTTGTTACCACCGATAATTTTTATGCTCTTCTTTTTCTCCCTTCTATCAATCAATCCTACCTTGATCAAAGACTCGACACTCACTGTTTCGCCGTCTTGGAAATTTTTTTCTATTTTTTCTAAAGAAATAATTATTGGCTTAATCCCTCTTGATTTGAATCCTTTTTTCTTTTTCATATGATCAATAAGTGTTGAGCGACCACCTTCAAACAAAGGATCAACATGCGCTCCACTTCGCGCTTTTTGTCCTTTGTTTCCTTTGCCACAGTATGTCCCCTTTTTTCCACCTCGTCCGATAGTCTTTCTTTTCTTCTTTTTGCTATTAAGTTTTAGAGTATTAATTTGCATAAATTTCATTTACGAACTACGAAATAATCTAAATACGAAAAAATTGTTCAATATATTTTGCGTATTATTTTTATTTTCGTATTTTCGTATTTCGTTAATTTCGTATTTCGTAAAGCTATTTTATCCTTTCTTCTCTCTTTTTGGAATCCTTAAAAATTTTCAAGGCTTCAATAGTCGCTCTGGCAACATTTAATTTATTAGCTGTCCCTAATGATTTGGAAACGATATCTTTGATTCCGGCTAAATCAACTACTGCCCGCACTGCTCCGCCTGCCACAATTCCTCGTCCTTTGGGCGCTGGTTTTAGAATAATTTTAGCACTACCTGATTTCATAAAAACATTATGAGAAATTGTATTTTTGCTCACATCAACACTAATCATATTTTTCTTCCCATCATCAAAAGCTTTTTTGATTGCATCTGTCACATCCGCTCCTTTTCCCACTCCTACGCCAACACGGCCTTTTCGGTTACCGATAACCAAGGTGGCACGAAAACGAAACCTTCTTCCGCCCTTAACCACACGAGTAACTCGCGCTAAATCCAAAAGCTTCTGATCATATTCAGGTTTTTCCCGTCTGCCCTTTGTTCTTCTATTTTCTTTTCCCATAATTTTTCATTTACGAACTACGAAATGAACGAAATACGAAACATTTTTAGATATATTTTCGTATTTAATTTTATTTTTCGTACTTTCGTATTTCGTATTAATTTCGTAGTTCGTAAAATTAAAACTTTAATCCACCCTCTCTCGCTCCTTCTGCCAAAGCCTTAACTTTTCCATGATATTTATAACCACTTCTGTCATAAACAACTGCGCTTATTTTCTTTTCCACACATTTTTTAGCTATCAAAATTCCTAATTTTTTAGCTCCCTCTAAATTATTTCCAGCATTTTTAATTTCTTTGAGACTTCCAAAAACGAGGGTTGCTCCTTTCGTATCATCAATAACCTGAACTGATATACCCTTGAGACTTCGAAAAATAGCTAAACGAGGCGTTTTAGAATCACCCTTAACCTTAGCCCGAATGCGTTTTTTTCGATGGAGTCTTAAATTGTTTCTACTTGTTTTCATTGTTTTTCATTTACGAACTACGAAATGAGCGAAATACGAAATATTATTTTATGCTTTTTCGTATTTTAATTCAATTTTCGTATTTTCGTATTTCGTAAAACTTACTTTACAGCGCCGGCTTTTTTGCCGACTTTTCTTCTTACTTTCTCTCCTTGATATCTAAATCCTTTTCCTTTATATGGTTCAACTTTTTTTAGCGCTCTGATATTGGCGGAAAATTGTCCGACTTTTTGTTTATCCGCTCCAGAAATTGAAATAACATTATTTTCCTCAAGCTTAACCGTGAGACCTTCAGGAATTTCCACTTCGACTGGATGAGAAAATCCCAGTGCCATAACTATTTTTTTGCCTTGAAGAGACATTCGAAAACCTACTCCTTGCAATTCTAATTTCTTTTCATAACCGTCCTTTGCGCCAACAATCATATTGCTGATAAGCGCTCGGGTGAGTCCCCAAATAGCATTGGCTTCTTTGGTATTTCTTATTTTTGAAACATTTATTTCATTTTCTGAAATATCAATTTTGGCCTGCTGATTCACTTCCAATTCTAAAGTACCCTTAGGACCTTTTACAAAAAGTTTTTCCTTTTCAAGTTTTACTTCAATCCCTTGCGGAATTATTATGGTCTTTTTTCCTATCTTACTCATATTTTTTATTGCTTAATTTAAATTCTTTTCTACAAAATTACAAAATTATACAAAAATACAAATGTACAAAAAATTCACTGGCATTACTTTTTGTATTTTTGTAATTTTTTGTAATTTTGTAGGATTACCAGACTTCACAAATATATTCCCCTCCCAATCCAATTTTTCTTGATTCCTCTCCTGTCATCACGCCCTTGGAAGTGGACAAAATAGCTGTTCCATATTTATTTCTAACATCTCTAATATCTTTATTTTTAATATAAATTCTTTGTCCTGATTTGGAAATTTTCTTTATTCCTTTGATTGCTGGAATTTTTTTTGTTGGAGAAAACTGATGATATTTCAAAACTATTTTTATCATCCCTTCTTTTTCTTTAGCCACATTTTCCACAAAACCTTCTTTTTTGAGAATTTCTGCCAAAGCAAATTTAAGCTTAGACGGTCTTATCGCCACTTCTTTTTGCCCAGCCATTTGAGCGTTTCTTATTTTAGTTAGCATTTGTGAAACAGTATCCATAGTTTAGTGTTTTTAAGTTTAATTTTACCTTTGTGAACTAAATTATTCTCTATTTTTTGGTTTTAATTATTCGTAATTCGTACATTCGTATAAATTCGTAATTCGTAAGGACTACCAGCTGGCTTTTTTAACTCCAGGAATTTGACCAGTGCTGGCCAATTCTCTAAAGCATATTCGACAAATATCAAATTGCCTCATATAACCATGTTTTCTTCCACACTTCCAACAGCGTCTCACGATTCTGGAAGAAAATTTCGGTTTTTTTCGGGCTCGCGCCTCCGTTGATTGCTTTGCCATAATTTAATCTTATTGTTTAATCTCCATTGGAAATCCTAATAACTTAAATAATTCCAAACCTTTGTTTTTATCTTTCGCATCAGTCACAACTGTCACTTCCAAACTAAAAATATTTTTTACTTCTTCTGGTAATATTTCTGGAAAAATAATATGCTCTTTTATCCCAATATTCAAATTTCCTCCGGAATCAACAGCAGAATTTTTGAGTCCATGAAAATCTTTCACCCGAGGAATAGTGGCCTTGACTAATTTTTCGATAAAATCCCACATTCTTTTTCCTCGAAGAGTCACTTTCATTCCAACTTCCAAGCCTTCTCTTATCTTGAATCCAGCAATTGATTTTTTTGATTTAGTCAGTAGTGGTTTTTGCCCCGTAATGGTCGAGATGGCCTTAGAAATTTCTTCCACCTGCGCTGAATCTTTCAAAAATTTTCCGATACCAACATTAACCACGACTTTTTTTATTTTTGGCACCTCAAAATCATTGGAAAGATTAAATTTATTTTTCATTTCCTTTATCACTTCTTTATTATATTTTTCTCTGATACTAGCCATGTTATTTCATTTACGAACTACGAAATTAACGAAATACGAAATAATTTTAGATATATTTTCGTATTTAATTTTATTTTTCGTACTTTCGTATTTCGTATTTCGTATTATTTTCGTATTTCGTAATGCTTATATTTCTCCCTGACATTTTTTGCATATTCTCTGTTTTTTACCGTCTACTATCTTATAGCCAATTCTAGAAATTTTGGCGCATTTTGGACAAACTAACATTGCGTTAGAAACCGGAATTTTTCTGGGCACTTCCACTCTCTGGCCTTTCTCTCCTTGTTTTCTAGGTTTAGAATGTTTTTTTACAATATTCAAACCTTCTACCATTATTTTTCCTTCACTAGGAAAAGACTGCAAAACTTTTCCTGTTTTTCCAGAATCTTTCCCCGCTTTCATTTTAACTATGTCGTTTTTCTTTATCTTCATAAATTTCATTTACGAGCTACGAAATAATCTAAATACGAAAAAATTGTTCAATATATTTTGCGTATTATTTTTATTTTCGCACTTTCGTATTTCGTTAATTTCGTATTTCGTAAAACTACAAAACTTCTGGCGCCAGTGAAATTATCTTGCTATAACCTTTATCTCTTATTTCTCTGGCAATTGGCCCGAAAATTCTTGTTCCCTTAGGTTCTTTACCGTCTAAAATCACAGCTGCATTTTCATCAAATCTAATATAGGATCCATCCCTTCGACGCAATTCTTTTCTTTGTCTTACAATTACCGCTCTTACTTTTTCTCCCTTTTTTACCATTCCTCGCGGTTCTGCTGATTTTACTGAAGCAACAACAATGTCTCCGATTCTAGCGAAGCGTCTTCTGGTCCCGCCTAAAACCTTGAAGCATTCAATTATCTTTGCTCCAGAATTATCTGCGACTTTCAATTTTGTTTCTGCTTGTATCATGGTTTTTTCCTTACGAATTACGAACTTTTACGAATGTACTAATGTGGACTAAATAATTTGCTACTATTTTATTAAATTATTCGTATTTCGTACATTCGTACTGATTCGTAATTCGTAAGAATTTAAATTACTTTATATTTCTTATCCTTACTCATCGGTCGGCAAGCAATTATTTCTACCATATCTCCGATTTTACATTTATTCTCTTCGTCATGAATTTTATAGCGCTTGGTTGATTTATATTTTTTCTGATATTTTTTATGAGTTTTAAACATTTCCACAGCGACAATAGCAGTTTTATTACCCTTATCACTCACGACTCGTCCTTTCTTTTTCGCTAATATTTTATTGTTATTTGAATTATTTTCCATTTTCTTTATTTTTTTCATTAATTAAGGTCAATATACGTGCGATATCCTTTTTTTCACTTCTAATTTCTCGAGTATTTTTTACTTGTTTTGTTGCAATATCAAATCTGAATTTTCGGATTTTTTCCTGTTTTTCCAAAATCATTTTTTGGAGTTCTTCAATATTTTTTTCTCTAAGTTCCTTAATTTTCATGATTATTCTTTACGAATTACTAATTATTTACTAATATACGAATTACGAATTTTATTAGTATATTCGTAATTGATTCGTAATTAGTAAAGATTGCTATTCTTTTTCAACAAATTTAGTCTTAACATTTAATTTATAAGCTGCCAAGCTTAGCGCTTCTTTGGCAACCTCTCTCTTTATTCCATCCATTTCAAATAAAATCGTTCCTGGCTTTACCACTGCCACAAAATGATCTACTGCTCCTTTTCCTTTTCCCATCGGAGTTTCATCACCCTTTTTAGTCATTGGTTTATCTGGGAAAATTCTAATCCATATTTTTCCTCCGCGTTGAATATGTCTAGTCATCGCACGCCGTGCTGATTCTATTTGACGAGCAGAAACTAGACTAGCGCCTAATGATTTCAAACCAAAACTACCAAAACTAATCTCATTACCACGATGAGCCGTTCCGCAGATTTTCCCTCCGCGCTGGATCTTTCTATGTTTTACTTTCTTTGGCATCAACATAAATTCAAATTGTCGCTAATGTTTATACTAATGTATTCGAATTAATTATTCGCATTCATTCGTTTTACCATTCGCGAATATTAGCGTTCAAATACTTCTCCTTTATACAACCAAACTTTCACACCTAGTGTTCCATAAGTTGTATAAGCGGTCGCTCTGGCAAAATCTATATCCGCTCGCATGGTGTGCAGTGGCAGTGTTCCTTTAGCCGCCCACTCTCTGCGACTCATTTCCGCTCCACCTAATCGTCCAGACATTTCAATTTTTACTCCCTTAATACTTTTATTTTTCATAATCTGTTCCAACGCTGATTTCATTGATTTTCGAAAAGGCAATCTTTTTTCTAATTGATCGGCAATATTTTGCGCCATAATCGCAGCGCTCTCTTCCATATTCTTAACTTCTAAAATATCTACTTTCAAATTCATTTTCTTATTATTTTTGAAAAATTCTTTCTGAATATAATTTTTAATATCTTCAATTCCGCTTCCGCCTCTTCCGATAAGCACTCCTGGTCGAGCAGTTTTAATGATAACTCTGATCATCTTGGCTGATCTTTCAATTTCCACTTCGGAGATAAAAGCCGCCTTCCATTTTTTGGAAACACCACTTCTAATCTCAATATCTTGCTTGAGATTTCCTTTATATTCTTTTTTGCTAAACCATTTGGATTTCCAGTCTTGAGTAATTCCCATTCGAAATCCAATTGGATTGATTTTATGTCCCATAAATTCTAATTGTCGCTAATGTTTAACTAATGTATTCGAATAAATTCGTTTTACTATTCGCAAATATTAGTATTTCTACATTGATTTTCTTTGGAATATTTTTTTCGCCCAGCCTTTTTTCGGAACTTCTTTTTTCTTTTTATCTTCTTCTTTTTTATTTTCTTCTATTTTTTCTCCAGTCTTTTTTTCTGTGTCATTCTGTTTTATTTCTGCGTCTTTCTGTGCCTTTTCCTTTTCTTTTTCTCTTTTCTTAAATTCCGCTTCCATTTCCTCTTTTGATTTTCTGTTTTTTCCTTCCACTCTTTCTTCCAAAATAATTTCTATGTTCGAAGTTCTTTTTAGAATTTCTCCCGCTCTTCCGAATGCTTTTGGCATCCATCTTTTGAGTGTTGGACCGGCACCGATTTTTGCTTCGCAGACGTACAGATTATTTTTATCCAAACCAAAATTATTTTCCGCATTAGCAATCGCGCTCAAAAGCAGTTTTTTTACATGCGGACTAGTCCTTTTAATATGAATTTCGAGTTGATCCAGCGCATCCAAAACATCCAAGCCTTTGATCAAATCAGCTACGATTTTTGATTTTCTCGGAGCAACCCTTAAATTTTTTAGTTTAGCGTTAACTTTCATATATTCTAATTTTACTTCGTATTATTATTTTTTAGCTGGTTCCGCACTTTTAACTGCTTTAGCCGCGTCCAGTTCTTTCTGTTTAGCTACTGTTTCCATTTCTTTTTGCATCTTTCCTCCATGGCGAGTAAATTTCTTTGTCGGCGAAAATTCTCCCAATCTATGACCAACCATTTCCTCTGATATAAGAACTTGGATAAAATCTTTTCCGTTATGCACATTAAAATTAAAACCGATCATTTCCGGAGAAATTACCGAGGCGCGAGACCAAGTTTTAATTGGAGTTCGATCGCCCGGCTTTTTATTTTTAATTTTCTTTATCAGTCTTTCATCGATATAAAGACCTTTTTTGAGACTTCTTGTCATGAATTCAAATTGTCGCTAATGTTTATACAAATACATTCGAATAAATTTGTTTTAACATTCGCGATATATTAGCGTTTCGATCGTCTTTTAATTATAAACTTATTGCTATATTTTTTTCTTTTTCTAGTTTTCTTTCCAAGTGCTGGCTTGCCCCAAGGAGTTTTTGGATGTTTAAGTCCAATTCCTTGTCGGCCTTCGCCTCCACCGTGTGGATGATCAACTGGATTCATCGCTGATCCACGCACTCCTGGACGAACTCCCATATGTCTTTTTCTGCCAGCTTTTCCTACTGTAATCGAGTTATGTTCAAAATTACTCACTTGTCCGATAGTAGCATAGCCTTCATTGCTTATCAAGCGAATTTCTCCAGAAGGCATTTTTATTTGCGCATTTTTTTCATCTACGGCTGTGAGAGTCGCGCCTGATCCAGCGCTTCTTATCGCTTGCCCGCCCTTACCAGGAAAAAGTTCTACATTACAGATAATTGTTCCGATAGGAATATTTTTTACTTTTGCTCGATTACCAATTTTTATTGGCGCATCTTCTTTGGAAATTACTTGCTGATCTACTTTCAAATCTTGAACAGCTAGTATATATCTTTTTTCCCCATCTGAATAATTTATCAGGGCGATAAAAGCGCTTCGTACTGGATCTCTTTCAATTGAAGCCACTCGCCCCCAAATACCAATTTTATCCTGCTTGAAATCAATCATTCGATATCTTTGTTTGGCCCCTCCACCTTGATGGCGCACTGAAATCTTTCCGAGTGATCGGCCGGCGCGTCTAATTCTTTTCGCCAAAAGTGATTTTTGTGGTTTTTGAGTAGAAATCATCGACGACTTTACTATCGACATATTTCTTCTCGCCGCCGTATTTCTTTTGTATATTTTTATAGCCATAATATTTTACTATTTACTGCTAAACACATCAATACTCTCCCCTTCTTTTATCTTAATTATCGCTTTTTTAAATCCTGATTTAACTCCCACTATCCGGCCTCTGGTTCTTTTTTTTCCAGGAATATTGATTGTTCTGACTCCCAGCACGGTTACTTTGTATAATTCTTCAATCGCTTTTTTGATTTGCTTTTTATCTGCTTTTTTATTCACTTTAAAAATATATTTATTCAACTCTGCCGAAGCAGTCGCTGCTTCAGTTATCCAAGGCTCAATCAATATATTTTCTTTATTCATATTCATATTTGTAATTATTCCTATCGCTACTGTTTATTATATTTTCCTTCCAAATAAGCTATAGACTCTTTTGTCAATAATAAAAATTTATTTTTAAGCATATCCGCCACATTCAACTGCCCAACCATAATATTTTCCACTTTTTTGATGTTTCGACTGGTAATTCTCAAATCTTTTTCTGCTTCACAAAAAGCTACTAATGTTTTCTTGTTTATTTTTAAATTTTTTAAAACTTCTGCCATAGCTTTGGTTTTTTTAACAGCTAAATTAAGCTTGTCCAAAATTATCAGCTCTTCATCCTTCAATTTAGCGCTCAAAACCATCAGGATCGCTTTGGAATTCATTTTTTTATTTATCTTTTTGGAAAAATTTCGATCCTTTCTCGGACCAAAAGCAACGCCTCCCTTTCGCCAAGCCGGATTTCGAACTGATCCAACTCGCGCTCGTCCAGTACCTTTTTGTCGCCATGGTTTTATACCAGAACCGGCTCTTTCTCCTCTATTTTTCGTATGAGCTAAAACTTGTCTTCCATTCGCTTCAATCGCTACCATCACTTGATGAATAAGATCATCATTCTTTTTCACACCAAAAACACTTTCGGAAACTTCCATTTTTTCAACTTCTTTACCTTCTATATTATAAACAGGAATCTTCATAAATTTCCTCTTACGAATTACGAATTTTTACGAATGTACTAATGTGAATTAAAAAATAATTTTTATTTTTTATTTAATTATTTGTGATTCGTACATTCGTACCAATTCGTAATTCGTAAGGATTATTTAATACTCGCTATCTCCACGACTCGCCCAGCTACTCCAGGGACAGAACCTTTAAGTCCTAAAATATTTTTTTCTTTATCTATAAAAACAATCTTGATATTCTTACTGGTTGATCTTTTTCCTCCCATTCTTCCCGCCATTCTTTTGCCCTTAGTAACATGTTCCGGAAAACCAGAACCGATTGAACCAGGAGCGCGAAGATCATGTTTGTGTCCATGAGTTTTAGGAGATCCTTTGAAACCATGTCTTTTGACTACCCCTTGGAAACCTTTCGCTTTAGCAATCCCGCTTACTTTTACCTTATCCCCGATTTCAAAAACAGAAACATCTAATTGGGCCTCTTTTTCCAATTTATTTTCTTCCACTCGGAATTCTTTTTTAAATTTTTTATTCTTAGTTTTTTGAATTTCCAACTGAACCGCAGAATAACCATCCTTTTCTTTGTTTTTAATCAGACTCACTTTTGAAGCACATTCAACCAGCGTCACATTCTGTGCGCCGTCTTCATTATAAATCGTCGTCATTCCTATTTTTTTTCCGAGTATAAATTTTGCCATAGTTATCTAAAATAAATAAAAGCTGGTCAATTACCAGCCAAAACCCTTTCGAGTTTATAGAAATTTCTTTCTTGGCTAGTTGAGTATCCGACCAAAACTCGATATTTGACTTGGCTGGACTTTAACTAGATATTTACGAACTACGAAATTAGCGAAATACGAAATAGTTTTAGATATATTTTCGTATTTAATTTTAATTTTCGTACTTTCGTATTTCGTATTATTTTCGTATTTCGTAAAAACTACATTTTAATTTCCACATCCACTCCCGCTGGCAAATCAAGATTAGTGAGACTATCAATCGTCTTGGGAGTCGGATTCATTATGTCAATCAATCTTTTGTGCGTTCTCATTTCATATTGATCACGCGCATCTTTATGCACAAAGGTCGATTTGTTAACAGTATATTTCCTTATTTCAGTCGGCAAAGGAACCGGTCCAGAAATACTGGCGCCTGATCTTTGGGCGGTTTCCACAATAAGCTTAGCTGATTGATCAATAATCTTATGATCATACGCCTTGATCTTAATCCTAATTCTTGGTTTTACTTCTTCTTCTACCTTCAACATTTAGTTTTTAATGTCGCGATGCTAAACTACAAATGATTCGCCTGCGCGTATTCGTAGCACGCTTTTCGCATACTTTATTTAGTAATTTTTGTCACCACTCCAGCACCAACAGTCTTTCCACCTTCTCGAATAGCAAATCGCATTCCCTCTTCCATTGCAACCGGTGCGCCTAATTTAACTTCAAAATTAACTGTGTCTCCCGGCATAACCATTTCTGTTCCTTCTGGTAAAATCACTTCTCCTGTAACATCAGTTGTTCTTACATAAAACTGCGGTTTATAACCTTTGAAAAATGGGGTGTGTCTTCCACCTTCTTCTTTGGTTAAAATATAAACTTCCCCATTAAATTCAGTGTGAGGAGTAATTGAACCTGGTTTAGCCAGCACTTGTCCTCTTTCCACATCCTCTTTTTTCGTTCCACGAAGCAATACTCCGGCATTGTCTCCCGCTTGTCCTCTGTCTAATGATTTATTAAACATTTCAATTCCTGTCACAGTAGTTTTTTGAGTTGGACGAATTCCAACAATTTCTACTTCATCGTTAATATTGACGATACCTCTTTCGATTCTTCCTGTCACTACTGTGCCACGGCCTTCAATTGAGAAAATATCTTCGATCGGCATAAGTAAAGGTTTTTCAACATCTCTTACGGGTTGTGGGATTTTTTCATCCAAAGCTACCATCAGTTCAAGAATTGGCTTAGCTCCTTCTTCTTCGGCTGTTTTCGCTTCAAGTGCTTTTAAGGCTGACCCACGGATAATTTTAGCATTTTCTCCATCAAATTCATATTTAGTTAACAGTTCTCGCACTTCCGCTTCCACCAAATCAATCAGTTCTGGATCATCCACCATATCAACTTTATTAAGGAAAACTACAATTTCCGGCACACCCACTTGTTTAGCCAGCAAAATGTGTTCTCGAGTTTGTGGCATAGGACCGTCAGTGGCTGCCACTACCAAAATTGCGCCGTCCATTTGAGCTGCGCCTGTAATCATATTTTTGATATAGTCAGCATGTCCTGGGCAGTCAACATGAGCATAATGTCTTTTTTCTGATTCATATTCACAGTGAGCTGTAGCAATAGTGATTCCTCGCTCTTTTTCTTCTGGAGCTTTGTCAATCTCATCTACTCCCTTAGCTTTAGCTCTGCCAAGAAAACTTAGCACATTAAGAATAGCCGCCGTTAAAGTGGTTTTTCCATGATCGACATGTCCGATTGTTCCAACATTCACATGTGGTTTAGTTCGCTCAAATTTTTCTGCTGCCATAGTTTTAATTTTACCGCGACATTTGCACTTTCCGCCAAAGCGGATAATTCCGGAATAAAATACCGGATTCGCAACTGATCGCGAATTTTATTATTTAAATTTATTACTTGGGTATTGTATAGTATTTTCTTTTTTTTGGCAAGTCCTAAGTTTTTTCGTATCTTATTTCCTCGCTTTTTTCTTCACTTATTTCCGCCAAATCGATATCTTCAATTTTTCTTTCTTCCTGCAGTACTTTCCAACTGGCAATATCATTGTTGATCTTATCAACCAATTCCTGCTTTGTCAAGCCCTAGTCTCTTCCAATACAGAATGTCCCCCCAAATGAGTTTCGGTTTCTAACGCAAGATGACCCCCGAAAT
>MFSE01000014.1 GCA_001784805.1 Candidatus Moranbacteria bacterium RIFOXYA12_FULL_35_19 | reverse complement strand
ATTTTCTGAAATTAAAATTCGCTAATTATTTTTTAAAAATATCCACTATTGTAGAATCTATTTCGGGGGACATTCTTAGATTGGAATATACTGTCCGGCAGGAAATCCTGCCGGATCAAAGTTGAGATACCTCAATAATTTCCTTACTTACATGTTTATACTTAATTCTTATTCCTCCTGTATATTTATAAACAATAAAAAAAAGTCCCACGCTAGGTCCATTTTCAATTATCAAACCTTTCCCTCTTGAGGGATTTTTTTTACAAAAAACAACAGAGTATCCATCTCCAAATATACCCCGCTTAGAAGAAATGATTTTAAACTTACCATGGCAATTTCTAAACATATTTAGTATATCGCCATCTTTTGTTTTTATAATAATCATCGCCCACCCTCCTTTATGAAATTTTTAAAGAAAAATTTATTTTAAATCAACGATAAAGATTACCATTTTTTGCTCTTATTGTCAATATTTCTACATCATAAGCTTATCAACAATCTCACTATCAATCCCAAGCGCCATACCAGCCTTAGCGATTTCTAAATTTAATTTATTTTTCTTTGATTCCGCGCTATTTTCTTTGGCAATTACTTCCTCGGTCACATTACTATCAACCCCAAGAACCTTTCCGATCTTCCTTGTTTTCTCTTCAAAAATACTTTGTTCCGATATCATATTTTCAAATACTTTATTTTCTTTGAAATATTCAAAAATTCTATTCACATCTTCAATTCTTTCTTTCGCAACTCGCTTACCTAATGAAGTCAAAACTACTCCACCTAATTCATCTACCCCATCCATCACATTTTTAAAAGCTTCTTCAATAGCATTTGTCTTTTTCTCATTAGCTTTCGCCAAATCTTCTTCTAAAAATTTCTCTATTCCTAAACGAACGCCGACATTTTTGAACCCAATATTCGCCAACATATCCGCATCATAAACTACTTTATCAACAATATTTTCTGGCTCTGGGAATCTTTTTCCTCCATTTTTCTTAATCAAAAAAGGGTGATTCATATGCCTCTCAATTGCCTGTAAAATCTTTTGTTTTAAATCTTGAGTAATTTCAACGCCCTCAAATTTTCTATTTTCTTTTTGCATTTTTTCAAGCATTTCTTGGGTATATTGAACTCCTCTTTTATGATGTTCTAAATCATCTGAGGATAATTTTCCGCTATCGTGCATAATTGTAGCAATAGTCGCTGCTACTCGGTCTTGGGGAGAAAGTTTTTCATCTTCAATTAAATCGTTAGCATATTCCAAAACAATTTTGTTATGTCTTTCTAGACTAGAAAGCATATTTTCTTTAGATGAATCTTTTTCAATATCTTGCGCGTATTGCTCATCTCTAAAATTAACCACACCCTCGATGCTTTTTTTTCGCCGTTCTTCCCTTTCTTGCTCCAAATTAAAAACTTTAGCATCCTGCCTATCATCAGGAATCGTTCTTGCAGTTTCCCTGCTGTCGCTACTAAATTTAACTATTTTATTTTCTTTTGAAGATGTTTCCATAAATTTAATTTAAAATTATTTTATCTCATTCAAATCCCCACTCAAAATTATCGGCTGCATCGCCACAATTTCATCTTTATATCCCATTTCCGGAATCGAATTTAATAAATATATTTTTTTATTAAGTACATGCGCAAATCCCATTTCTAAAAAAGTATTCCCACCAATATAATTTTTTATTCCATTTTTGTCATAATTAACAGCCAAAATAGCATCGCTGTTTTTTATTTTTTCAAAATAATCTTGAATTAAATTGCTTTCGATTTTATTCTTTGCAGATTCTCCTATCTCGTTATCAGAAATTCCGAGTTTAGCATATTTTTCAGAGCGTCTTGGTAGAACAATTTCATGACCAGCATCTGTCAATTCATTTCCAATTTCGATCATTTTTTTTGAAAAAATCATACTCCCGCAAATTACAATTTTCATAAATTTATATTTTATATTCAAGCCACTTTTTTAAAACCTCGTATTGATTTCTGACCATTTCTTTTTCATCTTCAAAAAATATTTTTTCATTAAAATCACGATCTATTTTATTCATATATTTCCCCAAGCTTTCTTCAAAATTTTTGTTTGAATAACGAAAAAGCCATAAATAAAATGGCGAGAGAAAATGCGCCATAACATCAGCCGATGCTACAATTTTTTGTTCTAATGTTTTAGGTGGGAATTTTTTACAACGATGCGTTAATATAATATTGGAAACTTTTTTCGCTATATTTTTATTAAAACCTTTTTCAATTAAAACAGAGAAAGCCTTTTTTGAACCTAATTCATCATGGGGATTTTCTTCTGTTAACCTGCAAATGTCATGCATTATAGCTCCCAACCAAACGGCTTCATAATCAGCATTGTATTTCTCAGCCATTTGCTTACTATATTCAATCACCGGCTTTATATGAAACTTCCAAAACAAACCAAAAAATTCTTTGTTCTCAGTTTCAGAAAAACGATACTTTATTTCAATCGGATTTTCATGTAAAACTCTTATTTCATTTTCTAGTTGTTGAATTTTTTCTTTCATTTTATTTTACTACCATATATAGGCGAATGGTAATAATTAAATTTATTATTTCTTATTTCATGTTTCATGCTTTATGTTTCATGATTAAAGATGATTTATAAATTTCCGGCTTGAATGATTTTAATCGGACAATTTTTGCATTTATTTCAAACTCTTTAAGTTTTCCTTCTAATTCAACCAAATCAACTTTCTGATCATACCCGAGCGCAATCACCTCCGGTCGATATTTTTCAATTATTTTATACCTATCTTTCAAATCTCCCAACACGACCTCATCCGCCAAACCACTCTCTTCCAAAATTTTCTTTCTTTTTTGCTCATTGTTTCTTGTCTCTTGTTTCTTGATTATTGCTACTGTCCTGTCTCTCGCCACCACCACAACCAAATAATCCCCCAACTTTTTCGCCTGCCTCAAATAACTTTCGTGGCCTGGATGATATATATCAAAAGTGCCAAACGCCATTACAATTTTCATATTATTCTTTGTTTTTCATCCCCGGAAAAATTACCGTTTCGCGCACGGATTTATTCATTAAAAATGCAAAGAATCTTTCGCCCATTCCAAAACCAAAAGCTGGTGGCATGCCATATTCCAAGGCTTCTACAAAATCTTCGTCCATCATTTGCGCTTCAGAGTCCCCAGCTTCGCGCATTTTCATTTGTTCCAAAAATCTATTTTTCTGTTCAATTGGATCATTAAGTTCGGAAAATCCATTGCCCAACTCCGCTCCTCCGGCCATTGGTTGCATACGCAAAACTTTTTTTGGATTTTTTGGATCAGATTTAGCGAGTGGCGAAACTTCAATCGGATGACCGATTAAAAAACAAGGCTGGATAAGTTTTGGCCGAACAGTCTTTTTATAAATCGTGTCAATCATTCGCCCCTTACTATATTTTTTTTCATACTTTATTCCAAGCTCATCCGCTTTCGCGCGAAGCGCTTCGACGGACAAGTCCTCTTTCAAATCTAGTCCGGTTTCTTTCTTAAATTCGGAAAAATAATCCACTCGCGGAAAAGCAATATCCCAATTTATTTTTTCTCCTTCATATTCTGTTTCATATCCGCCTGTTACTGCCAGCACAATCTTTTTATACATTGCTTCAACAAATTCCATACCTTTTTCCAAATCCCAGTATCCGGCATAAAATTCCGTGTTATCAAATTCTTGCAAATGCCCGCGATCAATTCCTTCGTTTCTAAAACATCTTCCAATTTCAAAAACTTTTTCATATCCACCCACTAAAAGGCGCTTGAGCGCCAATTCCAAAGAAATTCTAAGATAAAAATCTCGATCTAACGCATTATGATGAGTAATAAACGGTTCCGCATCCGCTCCACCAGGAATATTTTCCAAAACTGGATTTTGCACTTCCAAAAATCCGGCTTCCGATAAAAATTGGCGAATGGTTTGCCAAAAAACATTTTTCTTTTTGAAAATTTCTCTCGTTTCCGGATTCATCATCAAATCCAAATATCTTTTTCGAAGCAGTTCTTCTTCATCTTTCAAGCCGAAATATTCTGTTGGAATTGGCCGGATGTTTTTGGAAAGCATTTTCCATTCTCGCACTTCCAAAGATTTCTCATCTTGTTTAGTTTTGAAAAGCTTGCCTTTGGCCTGGACAAAATCACCTATCTCCACATTTTTAGCAAACAGTTTATACAAATCGTCACCCACAATTTTCTTGCTTAAAAACAACTGGATTTTTCCACTGCCATCTTCAATATGCGCAAAAAGCACATTGCCCATTAAGCGATTAGATTTAATTCTCCCGACTAAAATTATTTCTTCTTTTATATCATCGAATTTTTCCAACGCCTGCGCATTAGTCATCGTCCGCTCACACATTTGCGGATACGGTTCCATTCCTGAATTTTTTATGTTTTCCAATTTTTCTAACTTTGTTTTTTGAATATCTTCTCGCATAAATTATTTTGAATTATTTTTTAAATTTTTTTTAATCTCTTCGATTTCTTTAATAATTCTCCTGTAATCATCGTCTTCTTCATCGTTTTTTATAAGATTCAAAGCATAAGCTTCAGACACAGCTTCTTCGTTAGCATACCATTGGCCATTGCTTCCAAAATAAACCTTGACTCTTTCGGCAACACCAGTATCTTGACGTTGTCTAGACAAAGGATAAGAAGCCGGTCCCCATAAGGCCTTAATTTTTTCCATTTCCAAATATTTTTCATAATCGCTTCCATCACCCTCTTTATGGCTTTCCTCCCATCTCTTCCTATCTGATTTGGCTTTCTCCTCTTCCCACTCTTTTTCTATTCTTTTTTTATGATCCTCTCTTATCTTTTTAATCATTTCCGGACCCCTAGCTTTTGCTTTCAACCAAACTTCATGCATTTCTTCCTGAGTTAATTCTTTTTTCTTTGGCTCTATTTCTAATGGCAAATCCATTTGTTCTTGTATCGGGCTCATTTTTTTACCAAAATTATTATGCTTTGATTTTATCCTATTTCCCCTAATTTTGCAACAAAAAAAGAGGGACTATGATTTCCCGCTCTTTTTTATAAACTTTACGAACTTTATAACTTTATGAACTTTCTAACTTCCTAATTTACATCCAGTATCTCATATTTCATTTTTCCAGTTGGCGTATCCACTTCCACCTTGTCGCCTTTCATATGATTCATAAAAGCCTTACCCATCGGCGATTCATTGGAAATTTTCATCTCCCCTGGATTAGCTTCGTTCGATCCAACAATTTGAAATTCCATTTCTGATCCATTAAATTTAACTTTGACTCGAGATCCCATTTGCGCTCCTCCGGCTGTTTTATTATATTTTACTACCGTTGATTCCTTGAGCATAAATTCCAATTCAGCAATTCTGGCTTCGTTTTCCGCCTGCTGTCTTTTCGCTTCGCTATATTCAGCATTTTCCGAAAGATCGCCTTGCTCTTTCGCTTCTTTGATTGCATTGGCAATAGACTGGCGAATAGTCACTCTTCTATTTTCCAATTCATCGACAATTTTCTTCAATCCTTCTTCGGTAATAAATTTTCCCATAGTTTTTTACCCCGTGGAATAAATTTTGTTTACAAAATTATTTTGCTAAAAGCAAAATATTCCATGGGGTGAATTTTAGTTAAATAATAAAACCAATTGTATCAGAAAAAAAAATTCTGTCAATGGTTGAAATACCACTCCAACGCTTCACGCGCTACGGGCAAAGCGCCACTATTACCTTCTCCTCCACCAGGGACAATTACCGCAATGGCAATTTCCGGATTTTCATACGGAGCAAAAGCGATAAACCATGAATGAGTTTTCCCTTCTGTACCAAATTGCGCCGTTCCGGTTTTTCCCGCTACCGCCACTGGCAAAGATTTTAGAGATTGCGCCGTTCCTGATTCGACTGTCATTCTCATTCCTTCCCGCACCACTTTCATCACTTCGGGAGATATAAAATTGCTATTGATTATTTTCGAACTGATTATTTCTTCCGTACCATCATTTTTTTTAATTCGATTAGCAATTCTGGGCGAATAAAGAGTTCCGCCATTGGCAAGCGAAGCGGTAAAATTTGCTAATTGAAGCGGAGTAGCTGTCACAAAACCTTGCCCGATTGCCGCGTGATAACTGTCTCCGATATACCATCTTTCACCAATTTCATCTAATTTCCATTGTTCGCTTGGGATAAAACCTTTCGCTTCACCTGGGATATCGATTCCCGTCAATTCTCCAAAACCAAATAAATTTTCATATTTTTTCATCCGCGACATTCCTAAGCCCGCAATATTTCCGTATCCCCCGCCAATCGTATAAAAAAAGATGTCATTACTTTCTGCGATAGCTCGCCGAACATCACTTGGCTCATGCGCTTTCCAGTCACCAAATCGATAACTACCAACATACAGTGCTCCACCCAAACCATTAATTATTGTTGATTCGGAAATTGTTTTTTCCGAAAGAGCTGCTGCTGCCACCGCTGGTTTCAAAGTTGAACCAGGAGGATAATTTCCTGCAATGCAACGATTGAAAAGAGGCAAATTCGGATCAGCAATTAATTTTTTATATTCCTCATTGGAAATTCCGCGCGCGAAAAGATTATTGTCATAACTTGGCAAATTCACCAGCGACAAAACCCCTCCCGTTCTTGGATCAATCGCCACAACTGCGCCTTCTTTCGTTTCAGTTTTCTGTAAAATTCCACTTAAGCTATCAAAAATTACTTTTTGCAATTCTCCGTTAATATTCAAAATCAGATCATTGCCCGCAACCGGATTGATAATTCCCAATGTTCTTTTTGCATTGCCAAGTGAATCGACTTCCATTTGAGTAGCGCCATAAATTCCCCGCAAATTTTTTTCATACTTTTTTTCCAAACCGCTTTTTCCAATATAATCCGTCATCAGATAATCTGGATTCTCTTGAAGCTCTTTTTGCGTTATTTTTCCATCATAGCCCAAAAGAGAAGAAAAAATCGGTCCGCTGTCATATGTCCGGATGGCAGTTTTTTCCAATTTTATACCAGGATATTCCGCTTCTCTTTCCGCCAAAATCAAAGCTTGATCGCGTGTGATATTTTCTTTGAGTAATACTGGATTTAGCGATTTCGGATCTTGACTAAAAAGCATTATTTCAATATTCCCTGAATTCATTTCTAAAATTTGAGCAAGTTTTTGAGCAATAATCTTTTTTTCTCCTTCGTTTTTAGGCAAATCCGCTGGCACAACAACCGCATCAATACTGGGAGTGTTTCCCGCCAACAGTTTGCCATATTTATCAAAAATATTCCCTCGAGGCGCCTTGATAACGATTGACCTTATTCGATTATTTTTCGATATTTCATTATAATAATTTCCTTGATAAAAATTTAAATAAACCACCCGCCCAGCCAAAAGAACAATCGCTCCTAAAATAGCCAGCCATAAAAAATACAGGCCTCGTCTTTCAAAAGGAGATTCGATTATCGCTTCTTCTTTTTCCGTTATAGTCATAATCGAATCTTCGATTTCCACGCCCTTGTCGATTCTTTTTTGATTGAAAAATTTCCTGAACATATTTTTTATCCAACTGATAATTTATTTTCGCTTATTCCAAAAAATTTTTTAAACCTCGTAATCAACCAGTATAAAAAAATTGCCGTGATAACATTAACAACTATTTTCAAAATTATATTTTCTAAAAATAATTTAGTAGAAAAATCAACCAACACGCTTATCATCAACTCATTTAAAAATGTTCCGCCGGCAACAATCGCCAGCGCGATAAAAAAAGAACCTGTTCTTTGAGCGATAAAAAATCTTTCTTGCAAAAAACTGGCGACAAAAGAAAGAATCAAAAAAGAAATTGCATTGATTCCTATTTTTCCCAACATCGCCACATCTAAAATAATTCCGCTAAAAATCGCCCACAGCCAAATATCTTCGAATTTTTTGCGAAAAGACCACAAAATAATCAGTACTAAAACAATATCCGGAACAATTCCTCGAAAAGCTATTCCAGGAAAAAAAGAAATTTGCAAAATAATCGCAAAAAAAATCACTAGTCCGATTTTAATTTTTTGTTCCATAAAATTAAGCTAGGGTTTCATTCCTTTGATCACAAAAACTGCGTTTAGATTGGAATATTTTATTTTTGGTTTGACAACCGCCTGCTGAAACAATTTATCCGGCGAAGCACTCACATTCTCAATTTTTCCAATCAAGAGACCTTTTGGCATAAGCCCTCCCAGCCCAGAAGTAACAATATCATCTCCTGCTTTCAAAACATCCGTCTGCTCCACCATTTCTAACATCAAGCCCAATCCATACTCTCCGCTCAAAATTCCTTTAGCGGAAGTTTCTACATCGGAAACATTAACTGAACTGGAGGCATCCGATAAAAGAACAACTTTGGAACTATTGTTATAGACCTCTTTCACTTTTCCCACCAAAATTCCGTCAAACACAACCACCGCCATACCTTCTTTTATCCCCTTATTTTCTCCTTTATCGATAATAATCCAACTGCCTGATCTTCTAGGATCTTGACCAATTACCAAACTCGCTTCTAATTCATATTGACCGCGTGGCAAAAGTTCCAATTGGCGTCGAAGCTCCTCATTTTCTATTTTTTGATCTTTTAGTTGCGCCACTTGCCCCGCCAGCTGATTATTTTCTCTGATCAAAATTTCATTTTCTTTTTTACAATCATTAATAGAAAAAATTAAACTAAAAAAATTATGCGTTTTTTGTCCCGCAACATAAAAAATTTTTTGAAATGGATAAGCAATCGTCAAAAAAATTTCATGGATAGGATTGAAAATATTTTTTGGATTAAAAAAAATCAACGATACACAAATCGCAATCGCTAAAATAAATTTTATCAGTTTAGAAGTTAAAAGTTTTTTTGACACAAAAATTAGAAAATAATTTATTAGAAATTAGAAAGTGGCTCAAGAGAATAGAAATTAGAAATTTGACTATTTTCTATTATCTTATTTCTTGAACTAATTTCGATTTTCTTCTTAACTTGTTTCTCGGATTATTTTTTATCGCAATGATTTCTCATGCTGATTTTCCACCAAGACTTCTCGGAGCAATTCAATATCTTCCAAAACTATTCCCGTTCCGCGAACTACCGCTGTGAGGGGATCCTCCATCATTTGAACTGGCATTTCTGTTTGGTCCGCCACCAATTTATCCAGTCCCCGAATCAAACTTCCTCCACCCGCCAAAATAATTCCTTTTTGCATAATATCAGAAATAAGTTCTGGCGGAGTTTCTTCCACTGCTGTTTTGATGTTGTTGATTATTATCCGAATAGATCGGGAAAGAGCTTCGCGTGCTTGTTCGTCATTCATAATAATCTCTTTAGGAAGACCAGTTACTAAATCGCGTCCGCGAATTGACATCTGCATTTTTTTTTCTTGTGGACAAGCGCTACCAATAGCAATTTTCACATCTTCGGCTGTTTTTTCACCAATCAATAAATTAAATTCATCTCGACAATAGCGAATAATGTCTTCGTTCATCTCGTCTCCCGCCACACGCAGATTTCTTGAAACTACTATTCCACCCAAAGATATGATCGCGATGTCAGTTGTTCCGCCTCCAATATCCACCACCATATTCCCCGCCGCTTCTTGCACTGGAAGCCGAGCGCCAATAGCCGCCGCCATCGGTTCATCGATAAGATACGCTTCTTTAGCTCCGGCGTTTATCGCCGCGTCAATTACCGCGCGTTTTTCCACTTCGGTCACATCGGACGGAATTCCAATGACTACTCTTGGTCCAGAAAAAAATGAAAAACCACCTTTGTTAACTTTATCAATAAAGCATTTCAACATTTGCTCGGTAATTTCAAAATCGCTCACCACGCCGTCTACGAGTGGCCGAGTGGCTACGATATGACTAGGAGTTTTTCCTACCATTCTTTTCGCTTCTCGCCCAATCGCCAAAACCTGACCAGTTTTTTTGTTGACCGCCACCACCGAAGGCTCATTAATCACAATGCCTCGGCCTTTGACATAAACAAGCGTGTTGGCTGTCCCAAGATCAATCCCAATATCCTTGGAAAATCCGCCGAAAAAGTTGCCAGTTATTTTTTGCAAAAAGCTTCTAAATTTAGCCATAGTTCAAAAGTCCAACCTTATCTAGTTGGCAATTTTTATAATTTAAAAAGGTTTTTTATA
>MFSE01000013.1:55786-57236 GCA_001784805.1 Candidatus Moranbacteria bacterium RIFOXYA12_FULL_35_19 | reverse complement strand
TAATTAACCCAATATTTTAGCAGGTATGACATTTTAATAAAACGCTACTATGACATTACTACTTATTTATGACACTAGTTGGTTCTATAATAATTAATATGTTAAAATGACTTAGTTATGCATGAAATTTTGGAAAAAATATGCCCTTGACTTTGTTATTGTAATATTATACAATAATCATTGTAATTATATACAATAAATTTATGCTGGATATAAAATCAAAAATAACCCAAAAATTACTAACTTACTATTTCGCCAATTTAAGCGCTTCTCATTATGTGAATGAACTAGCGAGAATGTTGGAAGTTGACCCAGGAAATCTGGATCGCAAACTTAGGGAGTTAGAAAAAGAAGGTTTGTTTGTTTCTGAAAAACAAGGTAATTTGAAATTTTTTCAGCTTAATAAAAGCTATCCCCTGTTGGAAGAAGTCAGGAAATGGTACAAAATGAAATATGGCTTGGAAAAAAGATTGAAAGAATCATTGGAAAAATTGACTGGTCTCAAAGAAGCTTATATTTTTGGATCATACGCCAAGGGAAATTTCGGTCCAGAAAGCGACATTGATATATTGCTCATCGGAAGCCACTCTTCTTTATCTGCTAAAAGGATTGTTGCTAAGATGGGGAATGATACCAAAAGAGAGTTTAATATTATTGATCTTAGCGAAAAGGAATTATTTGAACGCAAAAAAAACAAAGATGAATTTGTTGAGAATATTTTTAAAAATAAAATTATTAAAATAATATAAAATGTTTGAAAGGTTTGTTTTTACCAAAAATCAAATTTCCAAATATCATTCTTCTGCTTTGCGCGATTTCAAAATCGCTAAGAATTCTTTGGAAAATGAAGTGCGATTTAGATTTTGTTATGATGCGCTTTTGAAATTATCTATTACTGTTTGCGCTAAAAATAATTTGCGCATAAAATCACGACAAGGTCATCATATAAAACTAATTGAAAAAATGGCGGAAATATTGAAAGACAAAGACATCAATATTATTGGGCAAGAAATGAGAGCTAAAAGAAATTGGGATCTTTATGGCGGTGGCATTCTAATCTCTGAAAAAGAAGCGAAAGATTATTTACAATGGACGGAAAATATTTTCAAAGAAGCGGATAAATATTTTAATACGCATAGCAGATTGTTTTGATTTTATTTAATTATGCATGAAATTTTGGAAAAACTTAATACTCCGCAAAGAGAGGCGGTGACAACGACCGAAGGGCCAGTACTCATTATCGCGGGAGCAGGATCAGGGAAAACGCGGGCGCTTACGCATCGAGTGGCGTATTTGATTTGTGAAAAAAAGATTAATCCGAGAAGAATTTTGGCGGTGACTTTTACCAACAAAGCAGCGGGAGAGATGAAAGAAAGAATCAGAGAGTTATTAAGTAACGATGCGAATGACCTCACCCCCAGCCCCTCTCCTTATAAAGGAGAGGGTAGCC
>MFSE01000013.1:0-55764 GCA_001784805.1 Candidatus Moranbacteria bacterium RIFOXYA12_FULL_35_19 | reverse complement strand
GACTTTTCATTCTATTTGTGTGAAAATTTTAAGGCGGGAAATTGAGAAGGTGGGATACGAAAGTTCCTTTAATATTTTTGATGATCAAGATCAATTAGCGCTGATAAAAAAAGTGATGAAAGAAATGGAAATAAATATTGATCAATTTAAACCTAAAACAATCTTAGGTGCAATTTCCAAAGCAAAAAATGAACTAATTGGGCCAGAAGATTTTTTAGCGGGAGTGGGCGGATATTTTGAAGAAATGGTGGCAAAAATATATTTAAATTACCAGAAAAAATTGAAGGAACAAGACGCTTTGGACTTTGATGATATTTTGATGATCACAGTTAAGATTTTTCAAAAATTTCCAGAAGTTTTGGAAAAATATCAAAACTTTTTCCAATATATTATGGTGGATGAATATCAAGATACTAATTATGCGCAATATCTTTTGGTAAAATTATTATCGCAAAAATATAAAAATCTGTGCGTGGTGGGCGATGACTGGCAAGGAATTTATTCATGGCGCGGAGCCAACATTCAAAATATTTTAGATTTTGAAAAAGATTATCCCGAGGCAAAAATAATAAAACTCGAACAAAATTATCGTTCCACGCAGAACATTTTGGACGCGGCTTATGGCGTGATTTCTAAAAATATCAATCGCAAAGACAAAAAAATTTGGACGGATAATAAGAGCGGACATTTGCTATTTAGCTTTGAAGCGGAAGATGAAAAAGAAGAAGCGCAGTTTATCGTAAGTGAAATAAAGAAGTTATGCGGTAATAGGATGGGGTCCTTCGCTTTCCTGCCTCATCGGCAGGCAAGCGCTCAGGACGGAAAACTAAAGTTTTCCGATTTTGTGGTGCTGTATCGCACCAATGCGCAATCACGGATGATTGAGGAAGCAATGCTTAGAAATTCTATTCCCTACCGAATTATTGGTGGAGTGAAATTTTATCAAAGAAAAGAAATTAAAGATATAATTGCTTATTTGCGTTTGATTAACAATTTCAATGACGAAACTTCGTTGGAAAGAATAATTAATGAACCGAGGCGAGGCGTCGGGGATATTACTTTGGGAAAATGGATTAATATAGCTAGGAGTAATAATTTAGATTTAATATCTTGTGGCCTCGCAATTTCCAATGAATTTTCAAATTCTAATGATCAAACTTTGCCTACCGGCAGGCAGGTTCCAAAAAATAAAATACAAATTTCTAAAATTGATGCGATAGTTAAGTTTTCAGAATTTATTAAGAGAATGAGTGAACTTAAAGAAAAATTGATTCTTACGGATTTCATTCAAAAAGTTTATAGCGAATCAGGATATGAAAAATTTCTGATGGATGGAACGGAGGAAGGAGAAATGAGAAATGAAAATGTACGCGAACTTTTGACGGTCGCCAAAAAATATAGCGAGTATGAAAGTAATGAGGGTTTAAGATTATTTCTAGAAGAAGTAGCTTTGGTTTCTGATACGGATAATATTGACCAAGCGAAAGATGCAGTACATCTTATGACGCTTCATAGCGCGAAAGGTTTGGAATTTAAGATTGTTTTTATCGCGGGGTTGGAAGAAGGAATTTTGCCCCATTCCCGAAGTATGTTAGATGACGGTGAAATGGAAGAAGAAAGACGGCTGATGTATGTCGGGGTAACTCGGGCAATGGAAAAAGTTTATTTGCTTTTTACTCGTATGAGAAATATTTTTGGTTCTACTCAAATTAATGCGCCAAGTCGATTTCTGGACGATATACCACCGCACTTACTGAAGTCATATAACATGAAACCTGCCTACCGGACAGGCAGGCATGAAACATGTAGCAAGAATAAAAGTAGTGAAAATAAACAAGTTTTAGAAAAAGATGTTTCATGCTTCATGCTTCATGTCTCATGTTTTAAGGATGGCGATAGAGTGCGACACGAGGTTTTTGGTGATGGCTTGATTGTCGCCAGCGCGGGGGATATAATCACTGTAGCATTTTCTAAATCAGGACTTAAAAAACTTTCCGCTTCAATTGCACCAATTAAGAAAATATAAGACTTAATAAATGAAGCCTTTGATTACGCGTGATTTTGAACTTAGTGTGCGGGTGCTTTTTTTGGCAAACTTAACATAATTCATTTCGGAAACAGTAATATTTCCGCCAGAAACTTTTTCTACGATAGCGACATGACCCCACCAAGATTCGGAAGAAACCATAATGGCTCCAACACGCGGAGTTTTGCCAGTAGAATATCCAGCGGCCTTGGCATGATAGAGCCAGGTACCAGCGTTTCCACCCCAAGGCACATATCTTTTTTGCGCCACATACCAAGTGCAGTAACCATAAGGAAAGCGGTGTCCCGTACTGGCTTTGCCGTCTAAAACTTTTCCACTCGAGAAGGATTCATAAGGTCTTTGGGCGATATTAAATGAACTGGAAGGTGGAATTGGCACTTCTTTTTTTCCGTCAGGAATAATAATTTTTTGGTCAGTTTCTAACTCGCCATTAGCTGGCAAATTATTGAAAGCAATGATTTTATTTTTATCCGCCTTATATTCAGAGGCAATTTTTTCAATAGTATCTCCCGATTTAACTTTATATTCAAGGCCGGATACTGGCAGAATAAATATTTTATCTCCTGGTCGAATGGAGTCGACATTATCCAATTCATTAGACCATAAAATGGTATTAATAGAAATATTATTGGCATCGGCAATGGCGCTAATCGTATCACCTTGTTTTACTTCATAGATAATAACCCCACCGTCTTCTTGAGGATCTTTTTTGACGGGGCTATTCCCAGCCACCAAGGCTCGTCCCTGGATTATGAAAGAAGTGTCATTTTTTTCAAAGGCGATATCTTTGGAGCGCGGAAGATTTTTGGCTTGAATCAAATCGCCCACAGCAACGCTGGTTTTTTCCGCTGTTTTTAAAAACATCATATCTTTCAAGGGGTTTTCGTAGTTTTCATTTTCTCCAAAATAGCCAAATAAAAAACCACTGGACTCTCGTCCTGCGGCTAGATTAGTAGCAGAAACTAAGAAGGCGCTGGATACGACAACAGCAAAAGCAGAGTAATTTCGAAACAGATGGAGAATTTTGATCGTGCGACGCTCTTTGATAAAATTGGCGACAATTCTCTGTTTGTTGCGAACGAGGCTTCTTATATTTCCTATATTTTTTCGGCTGAATAATCTTCTAAATAATGCTATTAGTTTACTAATAGGATTAGTCTTTCTTGTGGTTTTGATTTTAAAAAGCCTTATTATAAGGCAATTTATCTTTCAAAACCCTAATATTTACTTCCAAAACAGTATAGCTTGCCAAGGTCTTTTTGTCAAACGGAGTTTTTAGGGTATAATTGATGCAAATAAGTCGCGAATGGCAAAACAAATAAGAATTCGAATGAATTTGTTTTAACATTTGCAATAATTAGTATGAAGCTCGAAGAGCTAAAAACTCAATTTTTGGAATATTTGGAAGTGGAAAAACAGCGCTCGCCCAAAACCATTGAAAATTATGGTCGTTATTTGGATAAATTTTTGCTTTGGGCAAAAATTAGCAATCCCAAGGATATTAATGATGATTTGGTCAGAAATTTTAGATTGTATCTCAATCGATTTTCCGATGAAAAAGGTCAAAATCTAAAGAAAATAACTCAAAATTATTATATTATTGCGTTAAGATGTTTTTTAAAGTATTTAGCCAAGAGGGATGTGAAAACTCTTCAGGCAGAAAAAGTGGAGATTGGCAAAACTCCGGAGCGAGAGGTAGATTTTTTGGAAAACAGCGAAGTGGAGAGGATTTTGGAATCGGCTGGCGGAGTAAATTTCAAATCTTTGCGTGACCGGGCAATTATGGAATTGCTTTTCTCGGCAGGACTCCGAGTTTCAGAGCTAACTAATATCAATCGGGATAAACTTAATCTCAAAAGTGGAGAATTGAGTGTGCGAGGCAAGGGCAACAAAATTCGGGTAGTTTTTATCTCTGATACAGCCAAAAAATCATTAGAAGAATATCTCAAAAAAAGAGAAGATATTGATCCGGCGTTGTTTGTGCGGGATGTGAAGGGTTTGGCGAAATTTAAGAAGAAAAATAAAAATACAAAAGACGATGATAATTTGCGTCTTACTCCCCGTTCTATTCAACGAATTGTTAAATATTATGCGCTGAAGGCTGGGATTGTAAAAGATGTCCATCCGCACACTCTTCGCCATTCTTTTGCTACCGATCTTTTGATGAACGGAGCGGATATTCGTTCAGTACAAGCGATGCTTGGCCACGCTTCAATCAACACCACCCAAATTTATACCCATGTTACTAACCCACATCTCAAAGAAGTGCATAAAGCATTTCACGCCAGAAGAAGGAAAAAAGATTGACCAATTGTTTTTTTTGAAATAGTATGAGAGATGTTATGCCGGGTGTTTAGCTCAGCTGGTTAGAGCGTCACATTGACATTGTGAAGGTCACTGGTTCGAGTCCAGTAATACCCACAACAAATATAGGGACTGTAGCTCAGTGGTAGAGCGAGCGACTCATAATCGCCTGGTCACAGGTTCGAATCCTGTCAGTCCCACAAAAAAAACCGCCTCGATTGAATCGGGGCGGTTTTAGGCTTCTAGAATAATATAGTTTTGTCATGCTGAATTTATTTCAGCATCTTGTTTAGTAGATCCTGAAATGAATTCAGGATGACAATTAAAATTTAATTCTCTTTCCTCACTTCAATTACTGGCATTGGTTTTTGGAGTGGTTCAGTTGTGGTTTCGGTAGCAACAATTTCTTCGGGAATTTTAGGCGTTGCGATTTCATGGAAAAAAAGAATCCAAATGCTTTGGGAAAAAACAGCGTAGATACTTTGAAGAAAAAGTAAGATTAATAGAAAGATTGTTATTCCAATGGCGCCGATAATAATGGCGGTAATTTTTCCAAATAGCCAAAAAACAATTCCGCTAAGAAGGAGAAAAATGAAAAATAATATAAGTAAAACAGTAAAAATAACCAGCATAAAAACAAAACTTAGTGGGATAAAAATCAAACTTAAGATAATACTGGGCCAAATATTTTTGGCAAAAAGTTTGTAAGCGTTTTCTAAGGCTGGCCAGAAATTTAATTTTCCTAAAACAGCATAAAGATAGCTATAAATTCTTAGATAGGAAACTAAAATTACCAGAGGAATAAAAATAATAACCGCCAAAAAAGACAAAACTCCGCCAATAATATAATTTTTATTCAGAAATAAAACTGCCAAAGGAGCGACAAGAACAATGAGAGTGAAAAAAATAAAAAGACTCAAGAAAATATTGATATAAAATATTTTCCAAAAGTTTTTCTTGCCAGAGTTCCAACCGGATTTGAAATTAGCGATTTGCCCTTGGGAATTTTTTTCAATCGAAGTGATAAGCGCGCCTCGGCCGATAATGTTTAGAATAGAAAAAATAATCAAGAGTAAAAAAGCGATGATTATAAAAGTTATAATCCAAGACATATTTTGAGAAAAAAATTCTAGAATTTTTTCATTTTGCGCCGGATTTAATTTTTTCTCATCATCTGAATTGAAAAAATAATTGGCGCTTCCTCCGCCACCTAAGGCCACAAAAAATCCAAACCACCATAAATAGCGATTTTTCCAAGTGATTGCCCAAGCTTTTTTGATAATGTCTAGGTAATTTATTTTAAGCATATTTTTAGAAAATAGTTATTGGAAATTAGAAAATGGTTCAAGAAATTTGAGATTAGAAAAAAGAATAAATAATTTTCTTTTTTCTATCATCTATTCTCTTGAGCTAATTTCCATTTTCTTTTTCACTTATTGCTTCTTTCTTAATTATCCCCACAATTTCATTAAATTCTTCTTGTTCAATTGTTTCTTTTTCTAAAAGAGTGGCGGAAAGTTTTTCCAGCAATTCTTTTTTGTCTTGCAAAATATTTTTAGCAACTTGATAAGCATTTTCGATAAAAAGAGAAACTTGGCGGTCAATATCCTGGGCAGTTTTTTCGGAATAATTTTTTTCTTCATGCATTTCCTTGCCAAGGAAAACTAATTCTTCTTTGTGCCCAAAAGTACGTGGTCCAAGCTCGCTCATTCCATAGCGAGTGACCAAGCTTCGCGACATATTTGTGGCTCTTTCTAAATCATTAGAAGCTCCAGTAGTCACATCGCCAAAAGTCAATTTTTCACTCACATATCCTCCAAGCAAAACGGAAAGTTCATCGATAAAATAATTTCTCGAATGTAAAGTCTTATCTTTTTCTGGGGTGCTGAAAGTATATCCACCGGCTGACCCACGAGAAATGATAGAAATTTTTTGGACGGGATCAGCGTTTTTGAGAGTGGCGGCCAAAAGTGCATGTCCCGCTTCATGGTAAGCAATAATTTTCTTTTCTTCTTCATCAATTCTTCGACTTCTTCGTTCTGGGCCAAGGATAACTTTTTCAATCGATTCGGTGAGCTCGTCCATAGAAATTATTTTTTTATTTCTTCGAGCAGTCAAAATAGCGCTTTCATTGAGAAGATTAGAAAGATCGGCGCCGGAAAAACCAGGAGTTCTTTGAGCGATTTTTTTCAAATCAGCTTCTTTGGCCAAGGGTTTATTTTTAGAATGTAATTTTAAAATTTCTTCTCGTTCAGCAATGTCTGGCAAATCCATCGTTACTCGGCGGTCAAATCTTCCAGGGCGAAGAAGCGCCGGATCAAGTACATCAGGACGGTTGGTGGCAGCAATAATAATTACATTGGTGTTGGTGTCAAAGCCATCCATTTCTACCAGAATTTGATTTAGGGTTTGTTCTCTTTCGTCGTGTCCTCCACCTAGCCCCGCACCACGATGTCTTCCGACCGCGTCAATTTCATCAATGAAAATGATCGCGGGTGAGTTTTTCTTGGCTTGTTTGAAGAGATCGCGCACTCGTGAAGCTCCGACGCCTACAAACATTTCTACAAATTCTGAACCACTAATATTGAAAAATGGTACATTAGCTTCACCGGCTACTGCTTTGGCAATCAAAGTTTTTCCAGTTCCAGGAGAACCAAGTAAAAGAACACCTTTAGGAATTTTAGCCCCAAGATTCAAGAATTTTTTCGGATTTTTTAGAAATTCTACAATTTCACATAATTCTTCCTTAGCTTCTTTGGATCCAGCCACATCTTTGAAGGTAATTTTTTGATTTTTATTTTTTGGATCAGTCATGCGAGCGCGGGAAGAGCCAAATGATAACGCCTGATTATTTCCTCGTTGGGCTTGGCGGAACATAAACCAAATAAAAGCGCCGACCAAAAGAAATGGCAAAAGAAAAGGCAGAATTGTTCCTAGCCAAAAAGTCATACCTGATTCGCTTTGGATATCGATGCTTACATTTTGAATTTTTGCGCTGTCAACTCCATAATTTTTGAGTGTTTCTACTATTCCAGCGCTAGTTTCCTTGGTGGATTTTTCCTTTTTTCCGTCGCTAAGCGTGATATCAAGATTATTTGTGTCAACTTTTATCTCTTTAACCTTTCCTTCGTTTACTTGTTGAGCTAGCGTGGAAAGAGAAATAACATCAGGTTTAACAGTTGGACTGCCGTAAAGAACGAAAATTCCGGAAATAAAAAGGAAGATTAAGATGACAATGCCGATGTTTTTGAATAGCTTCTGCATAATTACGAACTACGAATAAAACGAAATTACGAAAATACGAAAGTTCGAATTATTCCAAATTACGATTTACAATTTACTAATTACGATTTTATCATTCTTTCGAATAATTTTCAACCCTAACATTATTACAGTTTGGGTTTTGTTTTTCGTGCTTTTTATGATTTTTATGATTTCTTCAATGCTATTAGCACTGATATTTTTCAAATCTCCTTTTATGTTTTTTAAATTATTGCGTAAGACTCTTCGAAGAATTGCCGGATGTAGTTTTTCTAGTTTTTTGATTTCTAAACTATTTGAATTTTTTAGAGCAGTCTTTTCAAGATAATCGGAATCCTGCGAAATTGAAATCAAAGAATCAAAAATAGTTTCTTTGATTTTAGAATTGAAATTTTTTTCCAAAAGCGGAATAAGGTTGTTTCGAATCTTGTTTCTAAGAAATAAATTCTGTGCATTCGTTTTATCTGTGCGATATTTCAGCTTGTTGATTTTCAAATACTGCAAAATTTCTTGGCGACTAATTGAAAGCAACGGTCGAATTATTTTTTCATTCTTAAATTTCATCGCAGAAAGTCCTGACATTCCACTGCCACGAATAATGCGCATTAAAAATGTTTCTACTTGATCATCGGCGTTATGTGCGACAGCGATAGCATCAAAATTATTTTCCATGCGAAGTTTTTCAAAAAAATCATAACGAATTTCGCGCAGATAATTTTCCGAAATATTTTTCCCGTCGCGTAGAGACGAGGCATGCCTCGTCTCTACCAAATCCAAAGCAAAAATTTCTAGATTATATTTTTCCGCTAATTTCTGCACGAATTCGGCATCTTTTTTACTATCATTTCCACGCAAATTATAATTCACATGCGCGATAATAAGTTCTAGTGAATATTTTTTTTGTAGACGCGAAAAAATATCAAGCATGCAAACACTGTCTGGTCCGCCAGAAACCGCCAAAATTATTTTTGCTCCGCGGTCAAAGAGATTATTTTGAAAGATTATATTCTGAACTTTTTTGATTAAGTTAGACATCTAAATTTTGTCGCTTAGACTCTAAGTGTCTAACGGCGCTTAAACTTTTCTAGACACTTAGAGTCTAGATATGTAAATTTTCTTTTATAATTTCCGCCACTTTTTGAACCGTTTCGTCGAGTTTGCCTTCTTCGTTTACGACCTTATAATCATAAATATCTTCGTGCTTCATCCATTCTTTCGTATATTCCATTCTTTCTTTTATATATTCATCCGAAACTCCATCGCGTCGGCGAATCCTGTCTTCAAGAATTTTTAAGTCTGGAACGGTAATAAAAATTGCTTTTATTTCTGGATATATTTTTTTAGCGGTGATAACTCCTTTCCATTCAATCTTCCAAGTTCCGATTTTCCCTGAATTTTTAACCCTTTCAATTTCTTCTTTTGAAACGCCATAAAAATTTCCATTATACTGCTCGGCCCATTCAACAAATTCTCCTTTGTCGCGTTTAGTAATAAATTCTTCTTTCGAAATGAAATAATAAGGATGTCCTTGAGATTCTCCCGAACGCATTTGTCTAGTTGTTGTTGTGATTATTCTTTCAATTTCAAAATATTTTTTCAATCCTTCAATCACGCTATCTTCTCCGGCGCCTGATGGTCCGGAAATAATAAAAATATTAGACATAAAAATGTTTTTATTTTTCTTCCTTGCCAGCCGTAGCTTTTGCGGAGGCTGGTTTCTTTTTAGCTTTACTCTTAACTTCTTTCTTATCCGCCGTAGCTTTAGCAGAGGCGGACTTTTCTACTTTCTCCTTTTTTTCTTTCACTTCCTTAACCTCTGTGTCATTCTGTTTTTCTTCTGTATTTTTCTGTTTCTTTTTATCCTTCGCTAGCACAAGTCCCATCCGATGTTCTTTTGGTTCGATAGAAAGAATTTCCCAATTATATTTTTCTCCAACTTTTATTAATTCATTCAAACTTTTGCCAGGATACATTTCTGACATCTCGCTAATATGCGCCAAGCCATGAATGTCTTTGTCTAGATAGACAAATGCTCCAAAGTGATTTATTTTGTTGACTGTTCCTATAACTAGATCACCTTTTTTATATTTAGCGGAAATTTCAGACCAAGGATCTTCTTGCAGAGCGCGGATGGAAAGGGAAATCTTGTCTCCATCGATAGCAATTATTTTTGCTTTGACTTTATCGCCAACTTTTACAATTGTTCGTGGATCTTCAATCAACTGCCAAGCTAATTCTGAAATATGTACTAAACCTTCCAACTTTCTTTCTCCTTCATTTTCTTTGAGAGAAAATTTAAGAAAAGCACCAAAATCAACTACCCCACTAATTTCTCCACTCACTGTGTCGCCGACATTTAAAGCGGAAATAACTTCCATATCGCGTTCACTTTGAGCCGCTTTTTCGCTCACGATAAGTTTTTCTGATTCTCGGTTGGCATCAATTATGCGCACTTCCAATTCTTGGCCAATTAATTTTTTGAGTAAATTGAGAATTTTATTTTTATCGCCATCTTCCACTCGCGGATAATTTTTGCTGGATAATTGTGAAACTGGCAAAAAACCAGAAATGCCATTGACTTCAGCTAAAAGACCACCTTTGTTAGCGCTAAGAACCTTAACGAAAACTTTTTCTTGGGTGTCGCGTTTGCTTTCCAAATCATCCCAAGCTTTTTCACAAGAAGCTTCTCGAATAGAAAGTTCAATATAGCCATCTTCATTTTCTGTATCAATGATAGTAGCATTTACAGTATCTCCGATTTTAAGTTTACCTGTTCCCAGTCCGTCTTTTATCTCTTTTCCAAGCACTACGCCTGTTCCAAAAGGGTTAAGATCGAGATATATTTCATTAGAAGAAACAAAAATAACTTTTCCAGAGGTTGTGTCGCCTACTTCTGGAAATTTTAGAGAACTTTTCGCCATTAACTGGCTCATCAAAGAATCATCTTCCGGCAAATCAGCCGGTAGAGTTTCTTTATTAGAGTTTTTTTTGTTTAAATTTACTTCTTCTTGCGAAATTTTATCAACTTCTTTGGCAAGATTGTCTAAAATGTCTGACATAATATTTTGTTTACGAACTACGAAATAAATACTAAATACGAAAGTACGAAAGGTATTTTAAATGTTTCGTATTTCGGTCATTTCGTAGTTCGTAAAGATTAAAAAAATAAAAATTCCCTCAATTAAAGGAAATTATTAAGACTTTATCCACAGCCTAAGCTGGGTATAAACAGGGATTAAACCATCCCCTATTCATTTTTCTTAATAATTAACCGTAAAGTCATTGTAGTTTAGAATTAGGATTGTGTCAAATTTTGGGGTATAAAAAAACCAGCGCATTTCTCCTCCTTTTGTGAGGGCGCTGGTTGGATATAATCGTTGTATGATATGGTTTATAATTTTTCCTTAAAGTACTGTTCAATTTCTTCCAGTGTAATTTTTTGGCTTTCTTCCGGAGAAATGCCACCCTTGGGATTGCCTTTTTCGATTTGGGTTCCCATCACAAGCCAATCGGCGCCGTTTTTTAATGCATCGTATGCACTGGTTATTCTTTCCTGATGATCTTTGGCCATATGACGACTTCGTATTCCGGCGTTAACAAATTCATATTGTGAGAAACGCCTTTTAAGTTCTTTGGTTTCCCGTGGACTGCAGACCACCATTTCAATGGGGTTATCGTTCTTGAGAAGCTCATCGAAATCGGATAGGGCTTTTGAAATTTTTTCGAGCGGTGGTATACCGTATCGCTTTAGGCATTCATCTTCTGGTATGTCAGTTAATGTGTCAACGAGAGCAATCTTTGTTTCCGGAAGAATTTCCTTTACTGCCATCAGAGATTTGGAGGCGACAATAGATGATACAGTCACAATTGCCGGCTTGAATTCTACATAATGACGTAGGATATTTTTGTCTGTCTGTAAAACATCCGGAATCTTGAGGTCAATGAAATATCGAACACTGGTAGGTTTGACTTCGGAAAGCATTGCCAATATTTCCGGCCCCACTTTTCGGAAATGAAGAGCATCATTTAATTTAATAAAGGCTACGAGTTGCGTGGCAAAAGCTGTTTTGAAGAAATTCGCACAGCTGATCACGAGTTTTTCAGCACTTTCATAACCATCATACGGCAAAATAATTACAGGTTTCATGATTTTATCCTTTCATCTCTAAGATTTTTTTTGCAAGCTCTTTTTTTGACAAGATGCTTGCACCTAGTATGGGCATTGTGTAATAAACATTTAGTGCTAGCTTTTTTGGCTGAAACTGATCTCTTATGTTTTTTACACCAATACTTCATAACGCACCTCCTTTAGTATGAAGTTCTAATTGTTAACGAACTACTTAAAAAATCCCCAAATCGTTGATTTCCTCCTTGGAAACTACCTAAGATTAAATTAGCGTTAATTAGCTTATTAGTCAAATAATTTGGGAAATAAAAAAGCCCGAAACGCTGTGTAGCATTCCGAGCTTGAAAAGGGCAATGTATTGTTGATGATTTAAGGCTGACGATTTAAAGTGAAATTCCGGATCAGTTCTTGAAGATAATCCTGCATCTCAAGCTCTGGCTCATAAACGAATGCCAGATTAGCTTTGAGCAAGAGATTAGTAAGAAAGCCAATCATCTCTGATGCGTAAATAATAGTATCTTTTACGCAGATGGTCTCTCGAAGCGCCGGTTTATGATAATAGTTTGTGATGATAATGAGGGTGGTATCATTAGTATGTTTAAGTATACTGATTTCCCGTCCTCCTCCTGCATTTTTTTTAATCAATTCGACCAGTTTTTTGTGGGTGGTTACTCCCAATCTTACCATGATTGCCGGTTTTTTCATGATTCGTCTCCTTTAAAGTTATGAGGTAATTTTAGCCATAGCGCGCTTTCTTGTATTGCAGAGTAGCTTTTTTTGGTTGGATTTCTGGCATTCTTTCTTGGAGTCTTTTTATGCATGCTTCTATTATTGCTTTTCCTCTAGAAGCATTATAAGTTTGATGAGCAACTTCAATAATGCTATCAGCAAGCATTATTCCTAATTGTTCCTGCCTAGTGGTTTTCTTTTGTTGTTTTTCCATTTAATTCTCCCTTATGTTAATCAGTAGTATTAAGCTGTTAATGTTCAATTCTCCCTATTTTCTCCTTTCTCGAAATCCTAGCGCATAATTTTACAAAAAGCAACCTCGACAAGTGTCTTTTTAGATGCTAGACTAGAATAGTTAAAAAAGTTTATAAAGTTTATAAAGTTAATAAAGTTCATAAAGTTATTCAAGTAGCTTTATAGACTTTATACTTTACAAACTTTCAACTCACCTATGCTTATTCAATATTATGGCCATTCTTGCTTTAAGATCACTACCAAGCCAGCGGGGCGCGGGCGGGAAGATGTGGTGGTTTTTTTTGATCCGTTTGACAAGTCAGTCGGTCTTCGTCCTCCGCAAGGACAAGCGGATTTAGTTTTGGTAAGTCACAATCACGCTGATCATAATAATGTTTCTGCGCTTAAAGGCGAGCCGTATGTGATTGATATCCCAGGGGAATATAGCGCCAAGGGCGTCAATGTTATTGGAATTACTTCTTTTCATGATAACAAAGAAGGCACGGAACGCGGAACGAATACTATTTTTGTTTTAGAATCGGAAGATTTGCGAGTTTGCCATTTGGGCGATTTGGGAACTGATTTATCAGAAAAACAATTGGAAAAAATAAACGGCATTGATATTTTAATGGTACCGATTGGCGGAAGAAATTATACGATTGACGGAGAAAAGGCAGTGGATATAATCAAAAAAATTGAACCAAAAATGATTATTCCAATGCATTATAAGATAAAAGGCTCAACAGTTGAGGTTGATGACGAAAAGAAATTTTGTAGTGAAATTGGCAGTTGTCCCAAAGAAAAAGTTTCTAAAATTAACATAAAAAAGAAAGACCTAGAAGAAAAAGAAATGTCAGTTGTGATTATGGACATCGAATAAAATTTAAAATTTACGAACTACGAAAAAATACGAAATTACGAAAAATAAAAAATGAAAACAAAAAAGAATTTAATATATGCCGAAGAATGTTATCGAATAATGGGAGTGGTTTTTAGAGTATTTAAGAAATTAGGATTTGGGCATAAAGAGAATTTTTTTCAAAAAGCTCTAGCTAAAGAGTTCACGGATAATGGTTTTGAATTTAAAGAACAATTAAGGTATAAAGTTAAATATAAAGAAGAAGATTTAGGAATTTATATTTTTGATTTTCTAATATTTAATAAAATTATTTTAGAAATAAAACAAAGAAATTTTATTTCTAGTAAGGATATTAATCAATTGTATAAATATCTCAAAGCTACAAATCTAAGATTAGGTATAATAATTACTTTTACTAGCGAAGGCGTGAGATACAAAAGAGTAGTAAATTTAGATTAATTTTCGTATTTCGCTCATTTCGTAGTTCGTAAATGATGAATATATTTGATAAAATAGAAGAAATTAGAAGACAGCCGGAACATGTCCGCTTGCGTTGGGCATGGGGACTCACGGCTTTTGGAATGGTTTTTATTTTGATAATTTGGATGATTTCTTTTTCTGCTCAATTTGAAAATACGGATGATTTGGAAAAAGAAAATATTTTAAATAGCCAAGTGATAGAAGATTTGAGCGTTCAAAAGGAATCTATTCAAGACGCAACCAAGCAAATGAAAAGTTTATTAGAAAAATAAGTTTAATTTTTTAGTGCCTTATAAAAATAATATGCCAGAAGAAATAAATAATATAGATAAAAATATTCAATCAAGAGAGATTACTTTAGAAATTCAGCAATCCTATTTGGATTATGCGATGAGCGTGATTGTTTCGCGAGCTTTGCCTGATGTTCGCGATGGATTGAAACCGGTGCATCGTCGAATTCTCTATTCAATGTGGCAGTCAGGTCTTCGTGCCAGCGCCAAATTTCGAAAATCAGCCACTGTGGTGGGAGAAGTACTCGGGAAATATCATCCACATGGCGATGTGGCCGTTTATGATTCGATGGTGCGTATGGCGCAAGATTTTTCTTTGCGCTATCCAATGGTCAAAGGTCAAGGAAACTTTGGTTCAATGGACGGCGACGGCGCGGCGGCTTATCGTTATACGGAAGCTAAACTTTCCCAAATGGCAGAAGAAATGCTAATTGACATTGAAAAAAATACAGTGGATTTTGTGCCTAATTTTGACGGCCAACACAAAGAACCAACAGTGCTTCCCGCTGGACTTCCGCAATTATTATTAAACGGTTCAATGGGAATTGCCGTGGGAATGGCAACTAACATTCCTCCACACAATCTTTCTGAATTGGTAGACGGCATAAATGGTTTGATTGATAATCCGGAAATTTCTATTGAAGAACTTTCAGAATTTATCAAAGGACCGGATTTTCCAACGGGTGGAATAATTTACAATAAAAAGGATATTGTCGAAGCGTATAAAACCGGTCGCGGAAAAATTTTGACGCGGGGCAAAGCGGATATTGTAGAAAGCAAAACTGGAACTTTTCAAATAGTAATTAGCGAAATAACTTATGCTACCAACAAGGCCACGCTAATTGAAACTATGGCCAATTTAGTTCGCGATGGAAAAATTGTTGGCATAAAAGATTTACGCGATGAATCAGACAAGGAAGGTGTGCGAATCGTGGTGGATTTGAAAAAGGATGCCTATCCGCAAAAAGTTTTGAATAAACTTTATTCTCTCACTGATCTGCAGAAAAATTTCGGGGTCAATATGCTGGCATTAGTCAATGGTATTGAGCCAAAAGTTTTGAATCTAAAAACAATCTTGGAAGAATATGTGGCACATCGAAAAATTGTAATAATTCGTAGAACTAAATTTGATTTAGAAAAAGCGCGGGATCGAGCGCATATTTTGGAAGGATTGAAAATTGCGCTAGATCATATTGACGCGGTAATTGAAACAATCAAAAAATCTCCTACTAAAGAAGAGGCGCATAAGAATTTGATGAAAAAATTCAAACTGTCAGAAAAGCAAGCCACGGCTATTTTGGAAATGAAATTGCAAACTTTGGCCGGATTGGAACGAAAGAAAATTGAAGACGAATTAGCAGAAAAAATAAAACTGATTGCCCAGCTTGAAGCCATTCTAAAAAGCGAGAAAAAAATATTTTCTATTATCAAAGATGAATTAGCTCGTGTTAAAGAAAAATATGGTGATGAAAGAAGAACCAAAGTGATAAAATCTGGTGTGGGAGAATTTCGGCAAGAAGATTTAGTGCCTAATGAAGAAGCCATCATCACTCTTTCCAAAGATGGTTATGTCAAAAGAATGAATCCGAGTGCCTACAAAGTTCAAAAACGCGGAGGCAAAGGAGTGATTGGGGCGACAACGCGCGAAGGCGATGAAATTCAAAAAATGTTAGGCGTGATGACGCACGACAATCTTTTATTTTTCACAAATTCTGGAAAAGTTTTTCAAACTAAAGCCTATGAAATTCCGGAATCGACTCGCATTGCCAAGGGTCAATCGATTGTCAATTTCCTTTCTCTTTCTCAAGAAGAATCTGTCACAGCTATCATCGCTTTCAATAAAGATGATGCTTATAAATATCTTCTAATGACGACAGCAATGGGCACGGTCAAGAAAACTACTTTGGATGAATTTGAAAATGTTCGTCGTTCAGGACTCATTGCGATAAAATTGGAAAAAGGTGATACGCTTGGTTGGGTGGATGCGACTACGGGAACAGATGAAATAGTTATCACCACAAGAAATGGTCAAGCGATCCGTTTTCGCGAATCGGATGTTCGTTCAATGGGACGAAACGCAGCCGGAGTGCGTGGAATCAAACTCAAAAAAGATGACGCTGTTGTGGGAATGGATGTAGTTTTCAAAAATCAAAAAGGCAACCAACTTCTCACAATTTCGGAAAATGGTTTTGGAAAAAGATCAGATTTGAAATATTACAAAGTCCAAAAGCGCGGTGGTTCCGGAATAAAAACTGCCTCGGTCACTTCCAAAACCGGAAAAATTATCGGTGCCACTATCATCAATATGGATGCGCTTGATACTGATCTAATTCTCACTTCCGAAAAAGGCCAAATCATCCGCATTCCCCTTTCTTCCGTTTCCGTTCTCGGCCGAGCCACCCAAGGCGTGCGCGTTATGCGCCCGCAAACTGGTGACAAAGTTTCGGCTTCAACAGTTCTGTAAAAATATTTTTCACAAATCAAAAATCCTACACCTGAAGTTTCCAAGGCGTAGGATTTTTTTGTGAGGAAAAAGAAAAAACTAATAAAGTTTAAAATCATCCTCCGGCCGCAGTTCCGGCCAGTCTTTTTTTAAAGGTTTGGGTGTAAGTAATGCCCCGCAACCAGGACACTTGATGGCATTTTCATCATATGCCGGAAATTCATTCTTACACTTTTTGCAAGTTGCTACATACTCGGGTACTTGGAACATGGCGACCTCCTTTTTAAATATTCGTTATGATTTATACTCAAGTTTTCTTTTTTTTTAAAACTTCCAAAAATATATTATTCTTGAGCCCTTACTCACTTCCGGACCAGTTCTTGGGATTCTAATAATCTTTTCTGGTTTAATATTCAATGTCCAATCATTAATAAGCTCTTCGTCTAGCAGATGATGGGCTGGATAATTCCTACTATCTTTTGGACAATCCCATAAATATGGAAAACTAAGTATGGCCATTTTTGACACTCGCATTACTTCTCGGAAAGCCCTGCTTTGTTTATTGTCCAAATGTTCCCAAACCTGAAGAGCTATGAGTAAGTCATATCGTTTATCTTTTATCGGCCAAGGTTTTTCAGTCGCATCGTGCAAATATTCTTTTTGAAAAAAAACATTTTTCGGCCTTCCCCACATATCATCTTCTGGCTTTACCATTACATCACAATTTTTGACAATTGGTTCTTGAGCAGGACCAATTTCCAAGACAGATTTAATTTCTTCATTTTTAATGATCTCTATGACTTCTTTAAAATATTCCCACCGACCCTCATAATATTTGCCCAATTCTCCTTTGAGAAGTAATTGATAATCTTCGTAAGTCATTAATCCTTTCATATTTTTATCACAAGGTGCAAAGTTCTTGAACCAAATATGCCTTGCTGTTGAATTTTAAGAAAAGCACGATGATAAATGTCAGGCAAGTTCTAGGAATAAAATTGAACTAATACCGAGAGCAATGCCAATAAGCTGGAATGGCGTTAATGTTTCCTTAAAATAAAACCAACTGACAATTGATAATGTGATAATATTAAAAATAACGAAAATGGTAGAAGCGACAGCAATATTTTTATATTTGAAGCTAATAGCAAGAAAAATTAAGCCGACCAAATAGATTCCAAGCCCGGTTATGAACAATGGAATACTGTTATTGACGACCCATTTTTTCATGAGTATATCGCCTATAGTAAGAATTGAGCCACCAACGAATAGAATAATAAAAGGTAAATAGTGCATCATATTAATTGTTGGTTGGTTTTATTTGTTATAAAATATTTTAAACTTTGATTAACTGACTTTTGGTGCGAGATTTTGGGCAAAGAAAATTGACACTTCTTTGAAATATAGTTGTGTCAATTTTCTGAGCCGAATATGCCATACCAAGAGATGTATTTTTTTTACGATTTAGTAAGTAATGTCTTTCATCACATCATACTTTTCAAGCCATGTATTTCTTGCATCATCCTTTTCTTTTTCATTTTGCGCATTTTCCAAAGACATCTTTAACTCATTATATATTTTTTCAAGTTCTCCAGGCGCCTGAAGTGACATGCATCCATTTACTTTTTGCTCATCATATTTATTGTCAAGTAACGCTTTGACTTTAGCATGATATTTTTTAAAAGCGTCTTCTACACTTTCGATTGGTGGTTTTTCCATATTTTTTAGTTTAATAATTATAGCTTAGTAGAATAATTTTATTTTACATATCGTTTATATATGAATATGTCGTTTTATTCTAATTTTAGGATAGCATTTTTTATGATTTTTAACAATTGGATAATTTTGTGGTTTACTGTTTACTGTCGATAGCAAATCATTAATTATGAAGGGAATATTTTTTGCATATCCCAGCAACAAAGCTGGCAGTTAGCCAAAATAGGAGGCTTCCCTGTTGGATATCCCAGATATAATGGTCAAAAAGCATAATAAAAATGAGGCCTAAAAGAATTCCGGTAAAATATCGAGAAAATATAGCACTTGACAAATATGTATTATTATTGTGTAATATGTAGTCATTATTTTCTATTGTTCCACGTGGAACAATTTTAACCTCACCCCCTGCCCCTCTCCTTATAAAGGAGAGGGGGGCAAGTTCCTTCTCCTTAATAAGGAGAAGGTTAGGATGAGGTGAATTTTTAAATTGTTCCACGCTTGTCCGCCGATGAGGCGGGTGGAACAATTTCCATAACCACCAAACAAATAATCCCAACCCAAGCAATCCTAGTTCGCTAAATATTAGCAGAAAAACATTATGAATAGGCTGATATTGCCAGAATTCTAAAGTTTGAGAATAAAATTTTTGCATCATTATAACTGATTGTCCTGCGCCAATTCCTAAGACTGGATCACTCCCAAATGTTCCACGTGGAACATTTAGATAAAATACGCGCTCATCGAAGGAGTTAAAAAATAAAGAGTTCAAATTGGGTTTGATTATGATAAATATAGATACTAAAATAATTAAGATCGAGAGTATTATTAATTTCAAATGTTCCACCCGCCCAAAAATGTTCCACATGGAACAATCGCATACCTCATCCCCAGCCCTTCTCCTTATAAAGAAGAAGGGAATATTGAATGTTCCACATGGAACAATTATATAAGCTAAAGCAATTAATAGCCCAATTATGGCTGATTTTGAGAATGTTAAAATTAGCGCTAAAATTTGAATAGCTAATATGAGCCTAAAAAACCAATTATTTTCAATTATCCAATTGTTCCACGTGGAACAATTTAGCATAGAATAATATTTTTCTTTAATTGTTCCATCTGCCTCGCCGGCAGACGGGCGTGGAACATCGCTTAACCTCACCCCCTGCCCCTCTCCTTGTAAAGGAGAGGGGGGCAGTTGATGTTCCACGTGGAACATTTTTTTATATAATAATGTGATAATAATAGAAAATAGCAATAATCCACCCAAAACATTAGGATGTGGCATAAGGCCATAGGCGCGGATATATATTTCTCCATTTAAGATTATTTTGGCGACCCCGAGGATGTTTGGTGAAATTAGGCTTTCTTTAAGGAAAAAAAGACCAACAGATGTTTGCAGGAAAAATTGAATTATGCCAATTGTGGCTTGAAAGAGACCGGATAGTATTATAATCCAAGAGAAAGCATTAAATGTTCCACGTGGAACAATTTCTACCTCACCCCCAGCCCCTCTCCTTATAAAGGAGAGGGGGGCAAGTTCCTTCTCCTTAATAAGGAGAAGGTTAGGATGAGGTGTATTTTGTTCCACGTTTGTCCGCCGATGAGGCGGGTGGAACAATTGTGGAGCAAATCTAAAAATAATATAAATATATAGTAAATAAAACTCCAAAAGCTTGAATGATCGAAAAAGTGCTATTGACTGATTGGGTGACCATAATATTGATATAAAAGAAAGAAAAACTAAAAATAGGGGTAAAAATATGTATAACTTGTGGAAAGCACTACTTATCCACAACCTATACCTTGACAAAACAGTAAAATCATTGCATAATATAGATATAAACCAGAAAACTAGAGTTAAAATTAGAAAAACATCTGAAAGGTAGATAAATACTCCGGAATATTCATTGAAAGTTCCTTGGATTAGAAAGTATAACACTACTTTCCTAATACTTAGCGTAAAAGTTAATAAAAACCCAAAAAAGAACCAAATGTCTGGTTGATTTTTGAAATTATTCCAAAATTTAGAAATTAAACTCATCATATATGTTGATTATAGCGTAAATTTGAAAAAAAACCATTGACCAAGTGAAGTAAATAAAATATGATTAGCTTAGTGTGAAATATGTTGGGCCTATAGTAAAGTGGTATTACGGATCCATGGCATGGATCAATCTGGAGTTCAATTCTCCATAGGTCCACTAAAAAAATTCACCCTGTTAAATAATTTTTAAATTTAAATAAATAGGGATGAATGTTTTTAGAAAAATATAATTATTTATAAAAATAAAACTAATTTCTTTAAAAGAGATTTAAATTTTATTTAACAGGGTAAATGAACATCTATTTTGTAATTTATTTTCTAATCGGAGTGGCACAGGATCTTTTTTGGACGCTCAATGTCAAGTATGTCGCGACTGATCGGCCGTTTTTAGCTTCAGCTTTTTCTTTTTTTACTTCTATGATAAGCTTGGGAGTCTTTTATGATATACTCACAAGACTAGACACCGAAAGAAGTTTTTTAGCGATAACAGTATATTCACTAGGAATTGCTGTGGGAACATTTGTAGCGATGAAATCCGGTTTTGGAAAAAGTAGAAAATAATTTTTTAATAATAATTATTAAATTTAAAACTATGCTTAATAACCCAGGTTTTGAGGCGATAACAACTACTCACAAAAGCGAAGAAGATAAAAAAAGCGAAAGACCTAATATTAGACAACAAAATAAAATAATTGCTTACCTTAAAGAAAGAAAACCAGAAATTTTAGAAGAAAAAATATTTCGTGTAAAAGATGAAATCAGAAATGAGATTATTGAAAAAATTGCTAAAGGAGAGATTATGGAAGATGATTTTAGAGAATTATTACTCTGTATCAAGGCGCCTGTAAATCCGGATGAACCAGCTGAAATATTTACTAAAATTTTAGGAAACAAACAAATGGAAAAAATGGTAGCCTATCTTGTTTTAAAGAATGCAAATGATTATGAGAAGCTTAATGCGAGAGATGCGGAAAATTTTCTTAATAAATATCCAGAGCCTTTTTCTTTCGAAGGGGACATCCAATATTTTTTAGATGAAATCAAGCAACAAAACACTGCAAAAAAATATGAAGAATACCAAAATTCAAAAGAAGAATTGATGAAAGGGATATATGGTAAAAGATATGAATATTATAAGCAGGCTAAATTTCTGAAACAAGAAGCTTTGGAAAAGTATCCCGATTTGGTTGAAAAATTTTAATTTTAGTTAATGAATTGTCCCCATAGTTCAACGGATAGAACAGTCCCGTCCTAAGGGATAGATGTATGTTCGATTCATACTGGGGACACAAAACAAATAAAAAAAATCACTAAGTAGTGATTTTTTTTGTGATTTTAAAAGGAATTATTTTTTAGCTTTCTCCCAAAGATCAGTAAAGTGATTTCTATAACTATCAGCGACTTCTTTGCTGGATATTTCAATTACCACGGGAGGATCAGAATAAATTTGCATTAAAATTGTATTTTCCATAATTTCAATTTCAGAAATTGGCAAAAAAGGAGATTCAATATATTTAACTTCCATAAGTGGTCTAAGGCGTGTAGTTTTTGCCAGGCTTTCGTTTTTGGAAGATTGATAAATCATTTTGATATTGATTTTTTTCTCTTTTCTTTTTTTGTCGTAATATTTAAGAGCATTGCCAATATTTTTGTAAAAAAATTCTCCTCCAGTTGCTAAAACCAATATATTTTGATTGGGAGCAATTCTATCAATTGCGTTTTTAAGAGCTGTCTGAAAACCGCTTAAACCTTCATATAAAACTACCTCAACTTTTTCTTTAGTTTGTAAATCCTTAAGTTGGGGGATTAGATTTTGAGCAAGATTGAATTGTTCTTCTTTATGATGCAATATTTTTTCTGGATTGAGAGCTTTGTAGTGTTTTATGCCTCGTTGATTAGATTCAGAAACAAATTTCTTGTTAACTAACTTATTTAGTGTTTCATAGACGATATTTCGATGCAAATTAGTTTTTTTGATAATTGGTCCAGTCGAAGAATGTCCATTTTCTAGTAGAACTAGATAGATATCCGCCTCGTGATCACTAAAACCAAGACTAATCAGCTGTTTTTTGAAAATGTTTTTTATCATGGCTCAATTATAGCACAAGGGAAGAAAAATAGCAAATAAATCTTTGCTTAATTATTTAATATTTAGGCTAATATAAAGCAAAATATCAAAATAATACAAGATTATCATCAAAAAGGGTTGACAAAATAAAAATAGTATGCTATACTCTTTTGTTAAGCTAAAAAATTGAATAGGTCAATTGGAGGCTTAACAGAGATCTTTGAAAATTTAATAAAAAAGGAGAGATGAAAATGGATGATAAAACAAGAGAAAGAATTATAGAGGCCATAAAATCCTATAAGGAACTCCCGGTTCCTTGGAACGAAATTCAGGGGTTTTTTAAAAAAGTCGGATATTACCCCAATGGAGCTCCTGATATGGGCAGATCTCTTATTGGTGTTGGGGATTTACCAATTCTTTGGCCTGAAAAAGAGGTAACGAAGGAAGATGTTTTGTTGACGATTAAATATCTCCCAGTGGTAGTGTTTGATTTCTGCAGATTGGAACAAAAACGAGTTTTCGATAAAGAAATCCTCGAAGCTCTTTTGGAAAAAGAGGAATTTTATATGATGGAAGATCTCCAATATTATCCAGGAGGAGTAGAAAAATTTTTTGACGACTTTTCTCTAAGAAAAGAATTGGAGGATTTAATAAGAAAAATTAAGCAGCGTTGTGTTCCTGTTGGAAGTGAAATTGTTTATGTTGGGGACGAAGTTCTTTTTACTCAGAAATTAAAGGAGGTGTTTAAAAAACGAAGTAAGGCCGAAAGCGAGTCGGCCTAGAAAACTCGCTAACCACTAAAGTTTGAGCCAAGTTTGTTATCACACAAACTTGGCTCTTTTTATATTTTCTTAAATATTTGCGAAAATATGATATAGAAGATATTATAAAGGTAGAAATTTATGACTAAAAAAATAGAATTTCCACATTATATAATAGAAGTTATTGGAAAGCTCGAAGGGGCTGGTTTTGAGGCGTTTGTGGTGGGTGGATGTGTGAGGGATTTATTATTGGGAGCGGATCCGAAGGATTGGGATGTGGCGACTAATGCGAAGCCGAAAGAGATTTTGAAAATTTTTCCGGATGGGAAATATGAAAATGATTTTGGGACAGTGATGTTGCCTTTGAAATATATTGAGGGCGTAGAAGAAAAAGATTGGGATGGGCCGAATGTGGAAATAACGACATATCGCATTGAATCAAAATATTCTGACAAGCGTCATCCAGACGAGGTGAAATTTGCCAAAACTTTGGAAGAAGATCTTTCGAGAAGAGATTTTACGGTGAATGCTATGGCAATTCATGTAACATATAACATGAAATATGAAACAAAAAACAAATATGAAATTATCGATTTGTTCAGCGGGCAAAAAGATCTTAAGAATAAAATAATTCGCGCGGTGGGGGAGGCGGGGGAAAGATTTGATGAGGATGCGCTTCGGATGATGAGAGCGATCCGTTTCGCTGTTCAGCTCGGAAGAAATACACCTCACCTCCTGCCTCGCCGGCAGGCGGGCAACCCTCTCCTTATAAAGGAGAAGGGGGAAGGCGAATGGGAGATTGAAGAAAAAACTTTCGAGGCGATTAAGAAAAATGCTAAAAATCTAAAATATGTTTCAATCGAAAGAATTAGAGATGAATTTGATAAAATAATTCTTTCAAAAAATCCAAGCAAGGGCGTGGAACTTTTAATGGAAACAAAATTGATCGATTATTTTATTCCTGAAATTTTGGGAACTATTGGCGTGAAACAAAACCGTCATCATTATTTTGGACCATACAATACGGTTTATGCCCATCTTCTTGCAAGTTTGGAAAAATGTCCGTCAGAAAAATTGGAAGTGCGCTTGGCTTCATTTTTGCATGACATTGGAAAACCGAAATCAAAAAGAGGCGAGGGAGAAATGGCAACTTTCTATTCGCACGAATATGTTGGGGCAAAAATGGTGGAGAAAATTTTGGAACGGATGAAATATCCTCGGAAAATTATTGAGAAAACTGTGATGCTTGTGAAAAATCATATGTTCTACTACAACATAGATGAAGTGGGTGAATCAGGTGTGCGTCGGGTAGTGCAAAAAGTTGGCGTGGAAAATATCAATGATTTAATCGATGTACGAATTGCTGATCGGTTGGGTTCAGGCGTGGCCAAAGCCGTGCCATACAAACTGCGCCATTTCAAATTCATGGTAGAAAAAGTTTCGCATGATGCCATTTCAGTTAAACAGCTTGCAATTAATGGCAATGATCTAATTCAAGATTTAAAAATCCAACCCGGACCAAAAATCGGGGCAATCTTGGATGTGATGCTAGCCGAGGTGATTGATGATCAAAAACTGAATAATAAAAAAGATTTATTAAATTTGGCGAAAGCTTTAAATAAAAAAGATCTTAACGATCTTCGCGTGATGGCTAAGAAAAAAATTGAAGAAGAAAAAAAAGAGGAGGAAGAATTAATGAAGAAGAAGTATTGGGTAGAATAGCCAGGTTAGGCCACTATCTGCATAGGTATGCATAGGTATAATAACTACTTGCATAGGTGTAGAATATGTGCTAAAATAGTGTTATAGTAAAAAAATACCTAAAATGAGCCTAAAATTGATATCTATTGGCGAAACAGCCAAAAAAATAGGAGTTTCTATTGATACTTTGCGCCGTTGGGATAAAAAAGGGCGTTTTTTAGCAATTAGAAAAAGTGGAAAGCGCTTTTATAGGGAAAGCGATGTCGAAAGTTTTATCAATCAATCTATAATTTCAGCTTCAAATCTTTTCAGGGATGCAAAAGAATGGGTCTCAAATCCTGATTCAAAAGAACCGGAAGCATTATTTTATTGTACTAATAGTTTGATTTTTCAAACACGATTGATGAGATTTGAAAATAATTTGCGCCAAATCGATGGATTAAGTGAATTATATCCCTTATTATCTGCTATTGTTGGGGAAATTGGCAATAATTCTTTTGATCATAATTTAGGAAATTGGCGAGATGTTCCTGGAGTGTTTTTTGGTTATGATATAAAGAAAAGAGAAGTCGTTTTGGCAGATCGCGGACAGGGAATTTTTAAAACTCTAAAAAGAGTGAAGCCTGATTTAGTTTCAGATGAACAAGCTTTAGAGGTTGCTTTTTCTGAAATTATTTCTGGGCGAGCGCCTGAAGCCAGGGGAAATGGATTGAAGTTTGTGAGAAAAGTTATCGTGGCTAATGATATGCGAATTTCATTTCAAACTGGTTCGGCAAAATTGGAACTTAAAAAAGGAGATGTCGATTTGCCAATTGAAAAACAGGCGGAGGTTTTGAATGGATGTTTGGTTTTGATAAATTTTTTAAGCTAACTTTATGATTATACAACTAAAAAAATTTGGAACTACTTTGATTTCGCGCCAAGCCGGCAAGGAAGCTTTGGCGGCTTTTCAGCCTGTCTTGAATTCAGTTGGTGAAAATGAAAAAATTGAAATTGACTTTGAAGGAGTCAACACTTTCACGCCTTCTTGGGGAGATGAATTTTTGACTCCACTACAAAATAAATTCGGCGATAGGCTGACCATGAAAAACACAGAGAATTCTTCCGTTAAAGCAACATTGGATCTTCTCAAAGATATTAGCCAAGGAAAATTTATTGTTGAAAAATAATTTTTTGAGGAAGAAAAAATATTGGGTGGAATAAAACACATAATTATTATTAACAAATTAACATTATAAATATGCCTAGTGAAAAAAGTTTTATCGATACAAATAGTGTTCCTCAAAAAAGTGAAATGGTTTCTGAACAAATTGAAAAACAATGGGACAAAATGGCTTCATCTTATGAATGGTCTGGTTTTGAAAAAGAAGTAGTAGAAAAAGAATTCGTTAAAACTATTGGCGAAGTGCAAAATAAGAAAATTTTAGATTTAGGTTCAGGTCCTGGGAATATGGCAAGAATTTTAGCAAAAAATGGAGCTTCGGTAACTGGAATAGAAAGATCGGAAGGCATGTTGAACAGAGCAAAAAAAGAAGAGGAGGCATTGTCTCAAGGGATTAGATATTTTCAAAGTGATCTAATGAAGATAGATGAAATTTCAGAAATAAAAGAGGAACTATTTGAAAAAGGGATTTTTTCTTTCGTGCTTCATAACATTGATCCAGTTGAAAATATGTCAGAAATTTTGAAAAAAGCTAGTGAAAAAATAATAAAAGGAGGACAAATTATTGCACTTGACCCTCATGCGGTAACTGAATATATGCATCACACAAAAGACACAACTAGGGAAGCGGTAAAAGAGGGAGGGTATAAAGAACATTTTCAAATAAAAATAACTTTGAATTCACAAGATGGATCAAAAACGATTATTCAACACAAACATCGAACACTGGGTGAATATATAAATGCTTTTGCAAAAGCAGGATTAAGGATTGTTGAGTTTAGGGAAATTACTGCCCCAGAAGAATTAAAAAACGAATATCCGGATGAATATAAAACACCATTTTTTCAAATAATAGTTGCAGAAAAAATGTAATAAGTTTTTGAAAATAAAAAGAGGCGGAAACTGTGTTCAGTTAAAGATTTGAAATTTAATACAATAAAAAAGAAAAAAGGCAGTGATCAGGTTTGATCAACTGCCTTTGGTTAATACTCCTTATTCACTCACCCCTTTTTATAACTATCTTTTTTAGATAAATATTGTATAGCGTGGTCATTACTTCTTCAATGCAATAGTTTACAACAACATTCGATGGAATATTTTTTACTCGAAAGGGTCCTCTGGCACATAAATCAAATACGATAATCTTTTCTTTAGGATGGAAATCTTCTACGTAATATTTATAGCCTCCCATGTAATTTATTATTACCACGACCTCCGGAGGATTTTCTGCGTTACTCGTACAAGTAGCCCCATTGTTTCTATTAATGAGGAACTCTAATTCCTCTTTTAAATTATTGGCGTGAATGTTGTCCGTTAAAACTAAAACACTCAAACATGTTTTATTTGTCATTTCCCCTCTCCTTTATTATTCAATTTTCAACGAACTCGTTTTTTTTATTGTTACTGATGAACCAATTTCATCGTAACAGTGTAGTATACTCTAAAATTGCAAAATTGTCAATGAATAGGGTTATCTTGATATAAAAATAAGGCATATTGACTTTATTTAAGGGATAATATAGAATATAAATAACAACCATAAATGTCGACAAAAAGTAAAATGTAATGGAAAATTTAGATAAAAATTTTGAATATTTAGGTATTTTGGGCAAAGAAAAAGACATTTATTTGGCTCTTTTAAAGCTCAAAAAAGCGACTGTGGCTCAGATTGCTAGATTGGCAGAAGTCAAAAGAACAACCGTTTATCATTGCTTGGATTCTTTGCTTGGAAAAAATTTGGTAGTTCAAATTATTTTGGATAATAAAAAGTTCTACGTAGCAGAAGATCCTGAAATTAGCCTGAATAATTTGCTAGAAGAAAGAAAAAAAATCATTCAATATTCAATTCCTGAATTAAAAAATATTTTTGGCGCAGGTATTTATCAACCAGAAATTAAAATTTATCGAAATATCAGTGGGATGAAAAAACTTTTTGAAGACGCTCTTACCAATAAAGAGAAAAAAGAAAGATATTATCTTTCAGATTTTAACTTGGAAGAGTTGATGGGCAAGGAATTTGTGGATGATTTTGTAGAAAGAAGAATTAAGACTGGAATCAAGAGTCAAGCGTTGCGTTCTTTTAAATATAAACCCGAAAGAGAAGCTGGTATCATTCATGCCAAAGAACTTCGCGAGGTGCGGTTTGTACCAGAAGAAATTATTATCAAGCCATATGTTTGTATTTATGATGACAAGGTAGCGATGATTTCGACGAAAGAGGAAAAATTAGGCTTTATTATCCAATCGCACGAATTTGCCGAAGCGCAAAAGGCAATTTTTGATATGATTTGGAATAGTGTGGCGATATAAAAAACATGTAGCATGAAGCATATAGCATAAAACAAAAAACAAAAAAAGACTATTCTTTACTATAATATCAAATAGTCCTGACTTTTCTATAATATGCTGTGCAATAGTCATGTGAGTAGATAAGTAAAAAAGTTGAGCTTTAGGGTGGAGCCTAAGCTTTTCAAAAAGCTCAACTTTAATGAGAGAGTAAGAGTGTACGATATTCTTTCCGAGATAATTGAAGTATTTCCAAAAAAATTAGAATAATCAGCTTTGTGCATATGCATAAAAGTGAGACAAGGGATGTTGTTGAAAACTAGGGTATAAAATAAAAATGCAAAATAAAAAAGGCAGAGCGCGCGGAATAGTTGACATATTTGCTATGTTCCATTATAATGGAAATATATCCAAAATAATGGAATATAATATAAAACCATGAAAGAGCTATTTTTTACTACTTCTCAACAAAAGATATTAGCTTTTATATGCGAAAATGTCGGAGAAGAATTTCAAGAAAAAGAAATTTCCAAAAAAACAGGTGTCAAGAAATCGGCGGTTAATTTAGCGTTGCATCTTTTAGTTAGAAATAAATTGATAAGTCACAGAAAAATTGGCAGAAGCTCTCTTTACAGGGCTGATGTTAAAAACAATTTAATTCGGGAGATGAAAATTCTTTTGAATATTTTGGCGCTTGAGCCTTTGGTGGAAAAATTAAGACTGGAAAGTATAAAAATTATTTTATTTGGATCATTTGCCAGCGGAACCAACAAGAAAGACAGTGATATTGATCTTTTTATTCTCACAAACAATTTGAAAAATGTCAGAAAAATAATAAATAATTCTTTTTTTGTGGAAAAAATTCAACTAATTGCAAAAACTCCTATTGAAATGATAAAAATTAATAAAAATAAGCCCTTGCTTTTTCAAGAGATTGAAAAAGGCAGAGTGCTTTGGGAAAAAAATGAAGACTAGGGAATTTGAAAAATGTTTAGAGAGAGGAAAAATAAAAACATTTTCCAAAGCCAGACAGTTAGTTTCGAAAGAATTGGATTTAGCCAAGGAAGATTTGAAAATAGCCCAAGATAGTTTTGTGCAAAAGAATTATAAATGGAGCACAATCCAAACTTATTATTCAATGTTTCATACGGCCAGAGCTTTGATTTATAAAAAAGGTTATCGCGAGAAAAGTCATTTTTGTTTGATGGAGGCCTTAAAGTCTTTGTATATTTCAGAAAATATTTTGAGTTATAAATTCTTAGAAGCACTTCAACTGGGAAAATCTCTTCGCGAAAATGCTGATTATTATGGCGATTTTGACAAAACCGGAACTGAAAGTATGTTGGAAAGTGCAGGGGATTTTTTGAAAGAAGCTAAAAAAATCTTGAAAAAGAATTAATGAAGAAATATTGGGTGGAGTGAAATGTTACTGTAAGGATTTTTTATAAAGCTTACCGTTTTTTGTTAAGGTAATTTCTTTGCCAGCTTTTATATCTTCTTCAATTTTTCTATCATATTTATCAGCTTGTTCCCATGCAAGTTCATAAGATTTTTTTAGCGCTTCAGATATTTCCTTGCTCTCAATATAAACTCCAAAACGTTCTCGTAAAGACATAACGGTTAGTTTGTTATCATAAATATAGATTTCTGGCGAAAAGCCAAAGCGGTCTGAAGGAACAAGCTTAACATAGCGCTTTAATTTTGGACCATTACGTTTTAACTTAATTCCGTATTCAGCTACTGGTACAATGGATCGAATAGAAATATTTTTCGAGGATCTTCTACTAAAATAGTCTTCCGCATATTTTCCCAGAACTTCATTTAAGTCAGTAGTTGAAGTATAGGAACGAATTTCTTCGCTACTAGTTAAACTATCTTCATAAAGTGATTTTAAGCCTTCTAATCCTTCATAAAATTTGACAATCGGCTTGTTTTCAATCTCAAGATACAAAGATTTTAAATTCGGCAATAATTCACAAGCTTTTTTTGACATTCTTAAATAATTATTTGCCTCTTCTTCTAAGAGTTTTTGAATATTTTCTGGATTTTCAGCTATATAAACAATTTTTCCCGATTTCTTTGAGGGTCTAACTAGTTTTTTCCCTACTAATCTTTCTAAGATATCATAACCAGTCGTTCTGTTTATTTTTGCTAAGCGTGCAATTTTAGAAACAGGAGCCGGTCCTGATTCTAAGAGAGCCATATACACTCGGGCTTCTTTTTTATTAAAACCCAATTCTTCTAATTTGTTATTCATATTTATGAGAGTTATTTATACTCCTAGTTTAATATAAAATTTTAATTGTGTCAATATAATTCCACAAAATAGTAAATGTAGGCTTATATTAAACAAAAAACAGACGAAAAAACTTGACAATAAATAAGAAGTGCGCTAGACTTTTTTTGAAGAAGGTTTTTTAAAAACATATCAATTTAAAGGAGGCAGATGATGCAAATTACTAGTGGAACAATAATCATTCAGATTGTGATTGTTATTATTTATTCGTTAGTAGTTGCCAGTGTTATTTTCTTCTGTGCTAAAAAGTCGTTTAGGGGTGTTAGATTCTCCTTCTTGACTGGAACGATTTTAGCATTAATTTCAGGGTGTATGTTTTTAAAGGCAGATTTGCTTTTACTAGCAGAAACAGTTTCTTTATTGATGTTCTCGTTGTCTTACTTAGCATTTGTCTATGTGCACCGTACGAAAACAGGATTTTTTGAAAAAGAAGAAAAAGAAAAAAAAGAGTAAGAAGATCGTGAGAAAAGCCACAAAATTAAATTTTTTTGTGGCTTTCTTAATTATTTTAAAAGGCAGAGCGCGCGTGGGCGATCTGCCTTGTTACTATTTTATTTAACAACTGATTTTCCAGGGCTGGCCTCCTTATCCCAGCCAGACGGGTCTTTCCAGTTGGCTATAACACATGGCCAACCAAATAGTAAGAGAAAAGGGCTAACTACGGGGAATATAATTGCGAAAAACACTAAGCCCTCGGGAATAAATATTGGACCGAGAAATATTGTCATTGTCATAAATAAGACAAAGATAAAATATTTCACCGTTCTTCTGCAAGGCAAAAGGGCCCTTATTTTTGGAAATATTTTTTTCATTTTCCTCCTCCTCTTTTTCAAATGATTTATTTTTTATTATGATAAACTTATTTTTATCATAATAAAATAGTATATATTAGGTTGCGATAGGATGTTTATTGGTGGACTGGTTATTTTATGAAATTGACAATCTAGTCTTTGTTTGATATACTAAAAGTGTCGAAATATTTTCCACAACAAATGATAAAAAATCTCCTAAATCAACTAAACTTCTCTGAAAAAGAGACAGTGATATATTTGGCTCTTGTCGAGTTGGGTTCGGCGAAAGCCAAAGAAATATCTCGGAAAACAGGTCTTAATCGGACGACTATTTATGATATTTGTGATGTTTTGCTTCAAAAAGGGTTGATTAGTAAATATAAAAAAGGCGCCTCGACTTTTTTCAATGCGCTTGAGCCAAAACATCTTTTAACATATTTAGATCGAGAAAAAGAAGAAAAAGACAAGGAAATCGAAAAACAAAAACAAAAAGTCACCGAACTTTTACCACAACTTATTTCTCTTCAAAATATCTATACTGCCAAGCCAAAAATCCAATTTTTTGAAGGAGAAAAGGGCATGCGAGAAGCCTATGAAGACACTTTGAATTCAAAAGGAATTATTTTTGCTTATGCTAATGTTGAAACAATGCACAAGGGACTGCCGAATTTTTTTCCGGAATACTATGCTAGAAGAACAAAAAATAAAATTTTTATCAGGGCTATTATTCCCCAGAATGAATTGTCAATTGAACGCTCAAAGCATAATCAAGAAGAAATGAGAGAAACGCGATTTTTGCCAGAAAGTGAAATGACTTTTTCGCCGGAAGTAAATATTTATAACAACAAAATGCTGATTGTTTCTTGGGAAGAAAAAATGGCGATTATCATAGAATCCAAAGAATTGGTTGAGCTTCAAAAACTAACCTTTAATTTGCTCTGGAATATTTTACCAGAAAAGCTATAATAAAAACATGGCTTCACAAATTGCGCACATTGTTTATGCAAAGAAATATTTTGACCGATTGGATTCGGAGGGTCTTAATGATTTGGAAGATGAGAAAACGCTTTTGGTGCCGACGAGTAAAATCAATCGGGACGAGTTTATTTTGGGTTGTGTTTTTCCGGATATTCGGCGGATTGATAAAAATATAAAAAGAAAAGATACTCACCTTTATTTTCCTGTTTTGGATTTGAATTTTTCTGGGCTAACTTCTTTTGAGGCCGGCTGGAAGTTTCATTTATATTGTGATATGAAGAGAGAGGAAATTTTGAATAAATATAGCTTTTATTCTTTAAATGAGGTAGGCTATACTAGAGGTTTAGCGGCAAAATTGTTAGAAGACGAGCTTGTTTATGAGGAATATAATAATTGGGAAAAAATAGTGAGCTATTTCAATCATGCTCCATTTGCTAAGGTTAATACAGATATTTTGCCAGAAACATTTAATTTATGGTATGCAATAGTAGCTAAGTATATTGAAGTAAAGCCAAATGATAAAACGATAAAAATATTTTTAAGCAAACAAAAAATATCAAACAAATTAGAAGAAATAATAAAATTAATTCAAGAACTTCGCGAAGATGAAAAAGCGGTGCAAATATTAAAAAAAGTTAAGGATGAAATAATTTAGTTTTACGAAATACGAAATAAACGAAATACGAAAGTACGAAATTAAAATTAATAAACTGCATATGGATACTAAAATATTGGATGGGAAAAAAATAGCCCAAGAACTGAAAACAGAAATCAAATCTGAAGTTTTAAGGTTAAAAGAAAAAGGAATCGTGCCAGGGCTCGCAGTGATAATTGTGGGGGAAGACAGTGCTTCTAAAATTTATGTAAAAAATAAAAAACGAGCTTGTGAAGAAGTTGGAATTAGTTCGGAAGTGTATGAGTTGGAAGAAAAAATATCCCAAGAAGAAATAATAAAATTAATCACAAAATTAAATAAAGATGAAACAATTAGTGGAATTTTGGTTCAATTGCCATTGCCAAAACATATTGACAAAGAAAAAATAATTTTGGCGATCGATCTCAAAAAAGATGTAGACTGTTTCCATCCGGAAAATATCGGGAAAATATTTTTAGGTTTAGGCCAAGAATTTTTTTTACCTTGCACGCCGGCAGGAATTTTGGAAATTTTAAAAAGATCTGAAATTGAAATAATTGGCAAAGATGTGGTGATTGTTGGGCGAAGTAATATTGTAGGAAAACCCTTGGCATTAATGATGATAAACGCTGGCGCGACAGTGACCGTTTGTAATTCCAAAACAAAAAATTTGAAAGAAAAATGCTTAGGGGCGGATATCTTGATTTCGGCAGTGGGGCATGCTGGACTAATTACGGCGGATATGGTAAAACAAGGAGCAGCTGTTGTGGATGTTGGAATGAATCGAAACAACGAGGGAAAATTGGTGGGCGATGTGGATTTTTCGGAAGTTTCCAAAATTGCCAGCGCAATTACGCCTGTGCCCGGTGGAGTAGGGCCGATGACGGTTGTTGAATTACTTAAAAATACTGTGAAGTCGGCAAAAGATTTTGCTGATAAATTAAGTTAATCTTTACTAATTACTAATCTTGTACGAATATACGAATAATTTGTAGATTAGTATATTAGTATTTGATTAGTAATTAGTAAAAATATGATATTAGAAATTAAAAACATTTCCAGTAGCCCAGCTAATCTGCTTCGTCGAGCGGGATATATTTTTCAAAGACAAGCCGGCGAGGAAATGAGTTTCGTGCGTCCATTTTCAGCTTCAGGCTATCCGCGATTTCATATGTATGTTAAGGTAAATGGAGCGAATATGACAATCAGCATTCATTTAGATGCCAAAAAGGAAACTTATGGCGATGACACGCGCCATCATGGTGAATATGAAAATGAAGGAGTGCTAGCGGAAGAAGTGAAAAGATTAAAAGTAATATTGGAATAAAAATTAGCCGATGTGGTGAAATTGGCAAACACGCACGATTCAGGTTCGTGTGCCGCAAGGTTTGTGGGTTCAAGTCCCACCATCGGCACTGGGTTTAAAATATTTGCCTTGGTGGCGGAATTGGTATACGCGTCCCGCCAAGGCGGGATTCCCGCAAGGGATTGAGAAAAAATTGAATAAATTTGCCCAGATGGCGGAATTGGTATACGCGCCAGTCTTAGGAACTGGTTCTCGCAAGGGATTGGAGGTTCGAGTCCTCTTCTGGGCACAAATGAAAAAAATAATTATAACAAAAGAAAATTCAGGTCAAAGAGTTGATAGATTCCTAATGCAGGGATTTTTTTTGAATGATGAAAAAATTACCCGCGGGGAAATTATTAGAAATATTAAATCGGGGAATATCACCGTGAATAATAAAACAGTTAAACCGAGCTATATTTTAAAAGAGAATGATGCGATTGAAGTCATGAAACATGAAACATATAGCATGAAACAAAAAGAAATAATTTCAAGCTCTAAAATTAAATTTGAAATAATCTACAAAGATGAAAATATTATTGTGATAAATAAACCGGCGGGGTTGCAAGTTCATCCGAGTGCAAAAAAAGAACAAGACACTTTGGTTAATGGTTTAATTTATAAATTTCCGGAAATAAAAAAAGTCGGAGATGAACCAGAAAATCGTCCCGGGATAGTGCATCGGTTGGACAAGGATACTAGCGGGATAATGCTTGTCGCGAGAAATCAAAAAACATTTGAAGTGCTTAAAAGTAAATTTAAAAATCGAGAAATTCAAAAAACATATTGGGCTTTAGTGTATGGAAAATTGGAAAATAAAAAAGGTTTGATTGATGCGCCATTGGCGCGATCAGCAGATTATAAAAAACAAACAATAGCCAGAGCAAAAACGAAAACTAAAATTCGTGAAGCCGTGACAGAATATAAAGTATTGCAAGAATTTGAAAACTATTCATTAGTAGAAGTAAAACCGAAAACTGGTCGAATGCATCAAATTAGAATTCATCTTTCTTCGATTGGTCATTCAATTTTAGGAGATGAAAAATATCGGCTAAAAAATATGAAAGCAAAAGAAAATATTGTTCGACATTTGCTTTGCGCTAAAAAGATCGAATTTAATTTAAACGGTCAGAATTTTAAATTCGAAATTGAGTTGCCAGATGATTTCAAGGCTCATATTTTATAGCGAGGCTTGACTAAACATCAATAAAAAGCTAAGATAAAAAAGCTAAAATAGTTTTAAAATTAGCCTAAATTCTCAATTTATTGGGATAATTTTTTATTTAAGATATAATTTGTTATAATAAGTATGCGAATGGCAGTATGCGAATAGCCGGCTACGAATCGGCTCATGCGAATTGCTCATGCGAATAATACATATTTAAAGATATGGATAAGAAAACAATCGAATTCAACAAAAATCTAAGAAGCAACAAAAAGATTGATTTTAAGGCGGGAGATGTGGTGGAAGTTTATCTCAAAATCAAAGAAGGTGGAAAAGAAAGAGTCCAGATATTTAAGGGTCTGGTGTTGGCTGTGAAGGGAAAACAAAGTTCTTCTCCGACGCTTACAGTGCGAAAAGTTTCCCATGAAGTTGGCGTGGAAATGATTATTCCAATTCTTTCTAAAAATGTTGAAAAGATAAAACTAATCAAGCAAGCGAAAGTTCGCCGAGCAAAATTATATTATATTCGAGAGCTGACCACTAAACAGAGCCGGATGAAATATAAGGAAATTAAGGAATTTATCAAAGAGGAAGATACACAGAAGAACACTGAAGTAAAACAGAATGACACAGAAGATAAAGAAGAAATTAAGAAAGAAGAAAAGAAATAATTTCTGTGCTTGTATAGTGCCCGCTTCAACTCGATGAAATATTTCGTCAAATTAAGGCGAGGAATTAATAGATAAAGAAAAAGCGAACGTGGCGGAATTTGGTATACGCGTTAGCTTGAGGTGCTAATGAAGGCAACTTCTTGGAGGTTCGAGTCCTCTCGTTCGCACGAATTTTGGATCCTTAGCTCAGTTGGTAGAGCGCTTCGCTTACATCGAAGATGTCGCAGGTTCGAGCCCTGCAGGATCCACTTGTTAAAATCGAACTAGTGATTTATAATTACTATGTAAATAGTTTAATAGTTCGATTATGTTAAAAAAAGAAAAGGAAGATTCGATAAGATTGCGAAAGAAGGGATTGTCGATAAAGGAAATTGCCAAAAAGATCGGTGTTGCTAAGAGCAGTGTTAGTATATGGGTTCGTAATATTGAATTAAATTTAGATCAAATTGAGGCTTTATCAAAAAAAGTATCTAGTATAAAAGTTGTTGAAAAAAGAAGACAGACTAGATTGAAAAATGAAAAAGGTAAGCGACAAATTATTTTAGATAAAGCAGAAAAACAGATTGGAAAAATATCACAAAAAGAATTGTGGCTAATGGGGATAATGCTGTATTGGGCGGAGGGTGGAAAAACGCAACGCGGATTGGTAAGATTTTCCAATGGTGATCCTGAAATGATAAAAATAATGATGGCTTTTTTCCGAAGAGTTTGCAATGTGTCAGAAGAAAAATTTAGAGGATATATTCATATTCATCCACATCTGGATCATAAAAAAGCTGAAAAGTATTGGTCGTCTATAGCGGACATACCACTGAAAAAATTCTTTAAAACTTACAGAAAAACAAATATATCTAGCAAGAATAAAAAAGACACATTGCCATTTGGAGTGTTCGATATTTATATTTGTGATACGGAATTATTTTTGAAAATATCTGGTTGGGCAAAAGGAGTTTTTAGTTCATATTAGAATTTTTAGCCGAGTTAGCTCAGTGGTAGAGCAGAGGACTGAAAATCCTTGTGTCCCCGGTTCAATCCCGGGACTCGGCACCACAATGAGTTGAAAGTTTATAAAGTTATAAAGTTCATAAAGCTTATAATGCGGAAATTTACTTTACAAACTTTATAACTTTCAACTTTACAAACTAATTAGCGGGTATCGTATAGTGGCTATTACACTAGGTTGCCAATCTAGCGATACGGGTTCGATTCCCGTTACCCGCTCTAGAATATAAAAAATCCCTGTAATGGTTGTGGGGATTTTATTTTCCATAAAAAGATGCTATTATGGAGTTGTAAAAATTAAAAAAATAAAATGATTACATTAAATGAAAAAGCGAAAAAAGTTTTAACAATTATTGGGATAATTATTGCAGTGGTTTTTTTGTGGGGAGTGTTTAATTTGTTTACGGGAAAAACGAATAATGTTTTGAGAAAATCTTCGTCAAATTTCAATACAGCGGGTATTTCTAGTAAAGGTTTTGACGGTTCGATGGGTTTGGCAAACCCAATGGCGGATGATTTCACTCCTGATTCGCCCCAAATGATGATGGAAGAAAATTTTTCCGAGAGTGCTGTGGAAAGTCCAATTCCGACGGATAAAAAAATAATTAAAAATGGAAATCTTAGTTTGAAAGTGGAAAAAACAGAAACGGCGGTGCAAAAGATTTCTGAAATTGTGAAAAAACAAGGAGGGGAAGTTTTTTCTACGGATTTTTTTGAAAGAGTGAAAGGACAAAAAAGCGGAAGCCTCACGGTCAAGGTGCCGGTTGAAAAATTTGAAGATACTATTGTAAAAATAAAAGAAACCGCTACCCAAGTTATTTCAGAATCAACTAGCGGGCAGGATGTGACGGAACAATATTCTGATCTCCAAATTCAAGTGAAAAATAAGAAAGCGGAAGAAGAAAGTTTTGTGAAAATTTTGGAAAGAGCCGGCGAAATTGAAGATGTTTTGAAAGTCACGCAACAAATTGCTAGGGTGCGGGGAGAAATTGAAAGACTGGAAGGGCGAATCCGCCTTATGAATTCGCAAACAAATATGTCCACCATTACCATTGATGTAAGCGAGGATATCGAGATTGCGCCTGTGAGCAATGATTGGCGTCCAATTCAAGTGATCAAAAAATCTTTCAGTGAATTGATCGAAAGTTTGCAGGATCTTGTTGATGGACTGATTCGCTTTGTGATTGTTACTCTTCCGTCGCTAGCGGTATTCTTGCTAATAATTTGGATTTTTTATCTGATTGGAAAAAGAATTTTTCAAAAGTTATCCGATAAAAAATAATAAAAATAAATTTCGAAAATACAAAACCGCTAGACTACTGGATAGCTAGCGGTTTTTTTAAAGAGAACAACTAGGTTCGTTTTTTGAAAGTTATTCTATAAATTGGTTCATATTCATTTTGATTCTGATCTTTTATTGAAATCGTTTTGCCGTCCATAAGATTGGTCATGGCTACATCAGTGAGCATTTCTTGCAGTTCGGAAATTTTATTCTTTATCTCTTCAAAGCGATTGTATCGCAGGCCCATTCTTTCTTGAACAATTGATTCGATTTGTTTTTTCTTTTCGCGAAGAATTTTAGCTTCCTCGACTGTTTTTTCATAATTATCTGTGCCTTCTAGCGTTTCTTTGTAATCTTTCCTAATTTCCTTTTGTTCAATTTTTAGTTTTTCAATTTCACTCCAAATTTCTTGAATGTCTCGCATTGGTTTTTATTTTTAAAATTATTAATTACTTAAGCAACAAAGTTAATCTTAGCACAAGGGTTATTTTTCGGCAATACTAGGACTTGCGCGTTTGTAGACACTGGATGTCTTTCGGCTGTTACGGTCGCGAGACATCCAGTGTCTAAAACAGCAAACGCGTAAGTCCTAAATGCCACAATTTCAATTTGGATGTATAATATAAGAGGTATGTTTATTCCGGAAAATAAAATTAAAAAAATAGAATATTACCAACCTTTTTGGGGGCGAGTTTGGATTTTTTTGAAAACTAAAAAAGTGGGGTTGTTTTTTGGCGTGATTATTTTTCTTATTCCGGCAGTATTTTTAGTTGGTTTAATTTTAAAAAAATCTGATCAGCTTTCTAGGATCGAGCCTGTTTTAGTGGATATTCCAAAAAGAATTATCAAAAGCATTCCAAAGGAAGAACCGCCCAAGCCCAAATACGAATATGTTTATAAACCCGGACCAATTTCAATGGAGAAAATAAAAAAACAAGGTTGTGTGGCGGACGGAATTCTTTCCGAGTATGGTGGGGATACCAAAGAAGCGGTGGCAATGATCAATCGATCCAATTGTCAATATCTTCATCGGGCGCTGGAAACTTGGCTGGATACGCCGGATTTTCAAAAAGCCACAGAAATTATGGCAAAAATAAAAAAACCCGGAATAATTTATGGTATGTTTATCGCGGAGGCAATCAAGAGAGGAGAAAAATCTTTTGAAGAAGGCGGAAAAGAATTTGATTTTTCCGAGATGTGTCGAGATAATTCGGAAAATGTTTGGGGGGAACATACTTGTAAGCCCAATGTCGGAGAGAAAGAATATCGCGAATATCTAAAGCACATTACGCATGAAGCGATGGATATTGGTATTCAAAGTTTTCTTTTTGGGCAGGTTTATTTTCAAGATTCCTCTGATTTAGATAAATCCAAAATGAAAAAGGTGTTGGATGAAATGCGTAGTTATGCCAAGGAAAAAGGGATTGAAATTGTGATTGGGGCACAAACCGGCAATATTACAGACGAAAAATATCTTAAAATGTTTGATTATATTGAAGGCGGAGTGGGAATTGGTGAAGATGGGGTAATTGAAAATGGCCCGTGTTGGAGTCATTTGCAAAGTTGCTGGGCGCTTCTTTGGCATGAAAAGTATGCTTCTAAAGCCAATAATGTACTACTTCATTTAGATTGGAGTGGACTGCTTTTTGACGATATGAGTGTATATGCTCGAATGAATAAAACCAAAAGAACCGAAACGCTCAAATATTTGTATAATTATTTTGTTTCTAAGGATATGGGATTTTTGATGCCGATGATGGCAACCTTAAATAAGGACAACGGAGGCTGTTATGGCTCCAAAAGAAGATCTTATAGTGCTAGTAATAAATATACTTGCCAAGACGAGGGGATTATAAATTCTTTGTTGTCTGGAAATAAATAGACTTTAAATAAGCCAAAAAGCAAAAATAAGCCCAAAAGGCTTATTTTGTTTTATATAAGCCTAAAAAAGTTTAGCTGAAAATATAAATGGCTTAAATAAGCCAAATAATCTCTTTTGACTATTGACGAGATGGAAAAAATCTGCTATACTCTCAAGTTAATTAAAATAAGCGTTTGAAAGCTTTTTTAGTTAGCCTAGAGTAAATTAACATATTATTATGCGTATCATTAGTGTATCTTTTGCGCTTTTGATTGCCTTGACCATATTTTTTTCAAATACGGCAATGGCAGTGGAAGCGGTAGAATCTAATGAAACAAAAACAAATTTAGATATTTTTTCAAATAAAAATACCCTTCTGGCTTATGCCGAAAAGGACGAAGCATTCGAAGGATTTATTGAAAAAGAAAATAAAATTTCTCCTGAAAGAGAAAAAGCCTTGGAAAGATATGCCGAGAAAAGAAAATTAGCTGTGTATCCTAAAGGAAAATTCACTATCAATGCTTCGGCTTATACGGCTGCAGCTGATGAATGTGGAAAGTCAGATGGGATCACTGCTTCCGGACTTATGGTCAAGGAAAACGAAACCATTGCTTGTCCGCCTCAATTTCCAATGGGAACTAAAATTAAAATTTCTGGAATGGGAACTTATGTTTGCCAGGACCGCGGAGGCGCCATCAAAGGAAATCACGTTGACATCTATATGAAAACCAAAAAAGAAGCTTTCGCTTTCGGCAGACGAAATCTTGAAGCGGAAGTAATCCTCTAAAAAATAAAGATTTTTAATAGAAGACAAAAACCCTTTTCGTAAGAGAAGGGTTTTTGTTATGATTTTCCTTAGGGGCCGAATTAAAATACAAAATTTGTTTTTAGAGGAGTCAATTGAGTTGACTGTAAATATAGCCTTTGATACTATATAATATAGTAATGGTCGTGTGGTCTGGCTACGCCAGATCTGGCGTAGCCAGACCGAATCCTCATATAATTTAATGTTTATCTTATGTATTATGTTTATGTTTTGCAGAGTAAAAAAGACAAAAATATTTATATAGGATACTCGACGGATTTAAGGAAAAGATTTGAAGATCATAATAAGGGGACGGTAAAATCAACTAAATCTCGAGTGCCTTTTATTCTAGTTTATTACGAGGCCTATAAAGACAAGAAAGATGCTACAGAAAGAGAATATTTTTTAAAAACTCATCAACAAAGAGATTTATTGAAAGAAAGATTAAAATATTCTTTAGAAAAATAATATTTGGTCCGATGGCCGAGCGGTTAGGCAAGGGTCTGCAAAACCCTGTACGGCGGTTCAATTCCGCCTCGGACCTCAAGGGGAAAGAAGGTAGGTCTGTCTGGCTATGCCAGATCTCGCGTAGCGAGACAAAACCCTTTACTCCGGTTCTCTGACTATGCCAGATAAAAATTCCGGACGCGACCTCAAAGAATTGTTGTTTGTATTATTTATGGTATACTTGAAGTATGATATATAAAACGAGCCTACCATAAATATGAAAACAAACAAAAAAAGAACATGGACGGAGAATCAACTAAGGGAAGCTGCTAAAAATAGTACAAGTATAAGGCAGGTATTATCTAAATTGGGATTGAGAGAGGCGGGTGGAAATTATTCGCAAACAAAAAAATATATTGAATTTTATAAAATAAATACGGCACATTTCAGAGGTATGGGTTGGAGCAAGGGGTTGCATATAGTTGGAAAGCCTAGGATAGAGTTAAAAGATATTTTAGTTAAGAATAGTTATTTTCAAAGTTATAAATTAAAGAAAAGATTATTTGAAGCAAAACTAAAATCTAAATTTTGCGAAGAATGTGGTTGGCATAAAGTTTCAAAAGATGGCAGATTGCCATTGGAGCTTGATCATATCAATGGGGATAGCAAGGATAATAGAATAAAAAATTTACGGGTACTTTGTCCCAATTGTCATAGCTTGAAACCAACACATAGAGGCAGGAATATAAAAAGAAAATAATTTTTGGGCGAGTGGCGGAATTGGTATACGCACGACACTTAAAATGTCGCTCCGTTCGCGGATTGAGGGTTCGAGTCCCTCCTTGCCCACAGTGATTAAATATATGAAAACAGATTATACTATCCTATCAAAATTTAGGAATAAAGACGCGGTAGAATATTTAGTGGAAGAATTAGAAAAAAGAGGTAAGACTTGCTATAATTTTTGCGAAAAACCAGCTGATCCCAAAAACCCTGAAGCGCATCCAGAAGAACAAATGAAAGCCTTTGAGAAAGTGGAAAATTTTTTGGAAGACGAATATTTTAGAGAAGTTTTTGAAACTGATTTGGAAGGACTAAAAAATGCTGATAGGGTTATCGTACTTTTACCCGCTGGAAATTCAGTGCATATTGAAGCAGGAATTGCTTATGGATTAGGAAAGCCGTTAATTTTAATTGGCAAACTAGAAAAACCAGAAAGTTTGTATTTAATATTTAAAGAGAGATATGAAAATGTTGAGGAATTTTTGAAGACTATATAGTAACAAAATCGCCGATGAGGCGATTTTGATTACTTGCTAATTTATTTTTCTAGGTGTAGGCTATTTTTAAGGAGAATTCTAAGGATTGCAATTTAAAAACTTAATAATACAGGAAAATATAAGGAGGACAGCATGATTAATGAAAATAACGAACTTTATAGGGTATTAACCGAAGATCAATCAGAAGATAGGGAGGGGCAAACACCAGCAATTTTATTTGCCTATAAAATTAGAAAAGAACTTTCGGAAGGGGCAGAGATCGATGAAATAAAATGCTGGATGATTGAGATTGCTGAAAATATCGAAGAACTCAATCTTGGACAAATTCAAAGTTTCTTCTTTTTTTTGTATTCAACAAAAATAAAAACTGACGAATTGTTTGTTGTTCTCAAAAGCAAGCTGGAAGTTAATTTTTTACAGAATAATCCTGAATCAATTAAGAGACGGGCAGAAATTCTCCGGTTTATCGTTAACAATTCGGAATTTTTTACTGCCGACGAGCTGGAAAGCGAAGAGTATGTAAAAGAAAAGGCTCCTTGGTATTTTTTTGATTGCATGGTGAAAAGATCTGAGGAGAGAGCAATTATTTTTCTTAATAGATTGTTGGAGGAAGGAGTAAATCTCCAGCAATTCTTAATGAGATTGCCAGCGTTGCGAAAAGATATGCTTTCAGATTTTATTAAAATATTGGACTTTATAAAAATGAATTTAAAAGAAAAAAAATAGTCAACGGACTATATTTTCGAAAAGCGTTTAGTTTCGACTAGGCGCTTTTTCTATTTTATATTTTCAATTTTTTCCAAAACCTTTGGAATTTTTTTGAAGTCGGCAATCAAAGTTTCGCGCATGGAGCCATTGTAGAGCGCGGCGGCAGGGTGGTAGAGTGTATAGAAATTCTGACGCCCAATTTCTGGAACGGTTTTTATCACAAGTGTTCCGTGCATTTGGGAAATCTTCTGGTTAGGAAGGAATCTTTCCATGGAATGGCGACCAAGTGTGACGATCAATTTTGGTTGAATTATTTTTATTTGTTCGAGTAGCCAGGGCCAGCAAGCGATTGCTTCTTGTGGAAGTGGATCACGATTTTCGGGCGGGCGACATTTGACCACATTGGCGATGTATATGTCTTCGCGTTTGAGATTTATTATTTCTAGCATTTCGTCCAGAAATTTTCCGGCCGAACCGACAAAAGGACGACCGAGTTCATCTTCTTTTTTCCCTGGGCCTTCGCCGATAAACATAATTTTAGCGTTAGCCGATCCTTCGCCTGGGACGACTTGATGACAAGTTACGCGTAAAGTACACTTTTGGCAAGCGAGCATTTTTTTATTTAATTTTTCAAGAAGGGTTTGTTTGGACATAATTGTAGAAAATTGTTAATTAGAAATTGGAAAATAGTTTAGGAAATTGGAAAATAGAAATTAGAATAACTAAATCTTCTTTCTATTATCTTTTTTCTTGAGCTATTATCTATTTTCCTTTTGACTTATTTTAAATTATGTATTCTGATTAGTTCAAATTTATCCATATCTGTTTCCCAAACAGCAAAAGTTGGGGGATATATTTCGCCAGCGGTTGTACCGGGGTTTAGCAAAGTACATTCTCTCTGATTGGCGTCGGCTTTGATTTTTTCAACCCAGGGTTTGTGGGTGTGGCCATAGAAAACAAAATCATATTTTCCAGTTTGCGCCAATCCTTTGGCTTCCTGCGGATAATGTATAAAGGCAATATTTTTTTTCTCAATAATTGCTTCGCCGAATTTTTTGAAAATGTAGGTGTTGCGATATTTTTTCTCATTTTCGAGGTCGCGTAGATCGTCATAATCAGCATTGCCATAAGTATAAAGAATATTTCCCGAAAAATTATCATTCATAAAATCCAAAGTTTCTTTTGATGCTAAATCCCCGCAACAAATAATCGTCTCAATTTTTTTGTCAGCGCAAAAATCCAAAACCTTTTGGAGATTGACTTCATTGTTGTGGATGTCGGATGTGATTGCGATTTTTGGCATAAAAGAATTAATATATTAGAAAGTATATAAAATATAACATATTAATGAAAATATTGTAAAAAATAAAAACAGGGGCAAGAATTTTCTTGCATCCTGTTTTTTGATAGTTGGGATGTAAGCCCTATTTTTCAGGACTAAGTAGAATAAATTTTCCCCAAAGTGAAATCTTAAATCGTTCACCTTCTTGAAAATTGTGTGTTGTATCGTTAAGTACTGCGGAAGAGCTACGCTTACTTTTAACAATGATAATATTTGCAATAGTTCCAATCACCTCATAAATACAAAATGGACGCATATTTTCTAAGGGGATGGGTTGTCCGGTACAGTCGAAAAGAAATATTTGAATCACAAATGTGGCACTTATTAACATATACCAATATTTGGGTGCTGGATCTCCATGAAATACTACAAAAAAAAATCCAAGATAAAAAAATGCATAGGTTACTTTTTTTATTATAATCATAACGCCCTCCTTGGTAATAAATTTTTAAAGAACATCTCTAACTCCCACATTAAGGAACAGTTAAATATAACTTAAGATTGATAATATGTCAAAGTGTTGACTAATTTTGACAAAAGAGTATATTGAAGGTATGAATAATTTTATTTCCGAAAAAGAAAAGAAAGTTTTAGCGGGGTTGTACAAAATGCAAAATGGCTCAGTGCATGAATTATCCCGAGAGACATTGATAAATCGAACAACGCTTTATCCAATTATTGAGAAATTAATTGAAAAAGGATTAGTTTCTGGGATTAAGAGCGAGAATAAAACTGTTTATCAGCCAATCTCGAAACAAGATTTTTTACTTTGGGCTAAAAGAAGAGAAAGTGATATGCAAAAAGAGAATCAAGAATTGGCGGGTTGGATTGGTAATCAAAAGAATACTAATTCTGAATCTCTTATTTCAGAAATGAAATATTTTAATGGTTCAGAAAGTGTAAAAAATTTATATCATGATTCTTGGAGAGACAATAAAGAAAAAATTATATATTCTATTTGTGATTATGCCAGCGCCTATAGCACATTGGGAGATTTTTTCAGAAATGAATATTTTCCACAAAGGATCAAGCATCAGATTAAAGTGAAAAGCCTTTTGCCAAAAAGCGAAGATGGCGAGCGAGAAATTAAAAGTGTCAAAAAAATGCTTCGAGAAATGAAATTCATTAATCTTTTTCGTGATTTAAATATCGAAATAAATATTTATGGTGACAAAGTTTCGATAGTTGCTTTTGATGAAAAAAAACCAACTGGAGTGTTGATTAAAAACAAAAAGATATCTTTGGCTATGAAAGAAATTTTTGAATATCTTTGGAGGAAAAAACAATCAAAGAATTCAAAATAATTGGTGCCCATCGTGGTGCCTGCCGATTTTTATTTTGAGAAAGTTTTTATGATGCGATATTATTAACAAAAATATTAACAACTACGCATCACTAAAATAATTCGCAATAATCAATATTGTGCATATGCATAGAAAGTGATTATAATCTAAAATACTTTCTGATTTTTTCTTCGTGTAGAAGTTTTTCGACGGTGAGAATTTCGATGTGTTTTTGTACTTGGAAAATTTCCGCTACAAAAAGGATTTCATCTTCGCATTCATAAGGACAAATCCAAGCGCTTTTTTGCATTTGGTAGAATCCGAGATCTTTGATTTTGTTTCGCAAAGCATTTCGCGCCTGATTATATATTTGGGGTTTGGTTGGAATATCAAAAATCAAAACTCGCCATTTGCCGTCCCACCTTTTTGGTTTTGACAGTTGCAAATTTTCAAAATAAAAATCTTTAATGCGCTTTTGACCTTTGTTGGTAAGCTGAACTCTGATTTTGCCATTCTTCTCGTGGATAATTTCAATTAGTTTTCGGTGGCGAAGATTTCTGTAGGCATTCTGGAATTTTGGCTCGGAATATTTTTTTGATTGTTTTATCGAATTTGTAGCAGAGATAATTCCGGGAAGCACGGCCCCAACAACTAGGAGCGGTCCAACTGCTAAAAAAGCCAATAGAAATTTAGAAGCAGTAGCGCTCATACTATCATTATACAAAAATTTATTTTCAAATAATTCTTTTAAGCTTTGTTTATTATTAACCATATTATTTGTGTTATTGTCTCAAAATTATGCATATGCACAAAAATGAGAGCTAGTTTATATTAAATTGTATAAAGTTATATTAAATTTTAATAGATTTGTTTGATGAGTATATTATAGCACTATTCTCAAAAATGTGCATATGCACAAATGTGAGAGTGATGTGTAGCGATAAACAATGAGATTATCTTAGGATGGATTATATAAGAAGGAGGTATGAATAAAAAAAGGAGAAGATATAAATAAGAAATAGTAGTCGGAATAAAAAAACAGGAATTAATTATTATTCCTGTTGAATTTTATTTGAAATATTTTTTTATTGCTTCGCCCAATAATCTAGGTCGTCGTCCTTGCCCAGCACTTTGTTAATAGTGCTGGATTTATTCTCCTCGTTTTTATTTTTGTTCTCAAAATTCATATCGCCATAGGGTTTACTGATGTTCCAAAGTAATTCGTAAAACATTTTCATTGAGATTGAAAAATCTTTGCTTTCGATTATAAATCCAAAACCTTCTTTTTGAGTGCTGATGATAGCTACCTTATTATCCCACATTGCAATTGTGTTTGGAATGTCTATGTCTTGCGGTGAAAATCTAACATCACGCAAAGTTTTTTTGAAAGTTATTGGATCAAGATATTTGTAGGTGGATACTTGGCGACTAGTGATGTGAAGGGAACGAATCCAATAACCCATTCTTTTTTTTGTTTCGACATATTTTTCCAAAAAATCTTCTCCAACTGTTTCTACGACGGATTGAATAGGTGAAACCCAATCCGCTCTTTTGTTTTTCGCTTCCAGCGCAATCATGTAAATTTCGCGAAGTCCTTCTCTGCCTTCATAATAAGTGATTTTTGGTTTGATCGGTCCGGCGTTGTCGAGTGATTTTAGCTCTGGCAAAATTTGATTTAGTAAATTTTCTTTTTCTTTGATATTCCTTTTGAGTTTGTCAGGTGAAGAAGCGATGATTAGTTTTCTTTTTCCTTGCATAGCTTCGGAAATAAGGCCTTGGTTTTTGAGATTTCGTAGTATCTCATAGACAGTGCTACGCTTGATCCCAGCTTTCTTGGCTAGATTTTGAATGTTTGTTGGTCCAAGTTCAAGAGTAGCGAGATAGACTTGCGCTTCTTTTTCTTCTAATCCAATTGATTTTAGGTTATTTTCTAGGCTCATATTATCTCAATTATATCAAATGACGGTAGAAATGTCAACACTAATTAAATTATATTGCTTTATATTAGCCAAATATAACAAAATATCAATTTGAAATCTAGAATTATTGACACTTTGTTGATTTTGGCGTATAATTGGTTGTTATGATAAAAAGATGAATGAAACTTAACAACTTAACAAAAGAGAGGTGAGCAATGGAGCGAATAAAATATTTTACTTCAAGTATATATTTAAAAGCGGGACAAACAGCGGAGGATTTTGTGATTAAAGAGGCTAATGAGTGGCTACGGAAACAGAGAGATAAAATCGTTATTACCCATCGGCAGGTTATTTATTGCGGAACATATCCTGAAGTGTGGATATTTTATGTTCAAAAACACTAACTTTGGAAGATGTTCTTTGCGTATCAGCAAAGAAAAATTTATGGACATTTCCCGCTCATTATATTTAATTTTGCAAATTCGGCAGGCGCCCATCGTGGTGCCTGCCGGTTTTTATTTTACATCAAAATATTTTCTGAATTATTTCTATCGCGTTCCCACATTCGTGGATTAGATAAAATATATTCTCTGATTTTGTTTAATTCGGTTTCGTTTCGGATGATGCGGTCGTGGAAAGATTATTTATCACGGAATTTTTTTAGAAGATTTATGTCATCTGAAACGCGATCATGTTCGGTCTCGAGAATCATATCAATGTTATTTTTTTTGGCAAAGGCGACAATGTTTTTGAAAGCCTCATTTCCAATCAAGCCTTCGCCGATGTGGGCGTGGCGGTCTTTATTAGATCCGCATTCAGTGAGGCTGTCGTTGACGTGGAATAGTTTTATATTTTTAAGACCAATTTCACTGTCAATTCTGGCTAGGGTTTTTTCAAAATCTCGCCAATCATAACCGGAGGCAAAAGAATGTTGGGTGTCGAGACAAATGCCAGCAATAGATTTTGAATTGACGCCTTTGATAATTTCTGCTAATTCTGACAAATCATCGCCGATAATTTCTCCGGCGCCAGCACTGTTTTCTAAAATTAATTTAGTTTTTCCAGAGTAATCTTCTAAAGTTTTTTGAAGCATCTCGATGGTTTTGGCAATGGCTTCTTTTTGCCCCAAATCTTTGGCAGTGCCAAGATGGGTCATGACATATTTTGCGCCAATGAGATTTCCTCGTTCCAATTCATCTCGCACCACACTCACGGACCCGTAACGAATGCGATTATTTTCCGAAGCAAAGTTGATATAATATGGTGTATGAATGTAAAAATTTTCAAGCGAATATTTTTTCATTTCTGCTTTGAATTTTTTCACAACTTCTGGAGTTAGTTCGGGGGCCTTGCCACCTTGCGGGGAGCGGGTGAAAATTTGCATACATTCGCAGCCTAAATCAGAAGCTCTCTTAGGAGCTTCAAAAATTCCTCCGGCGATTGAGACATGACAACCGATATTCATGAGATTATTTTAGCATACTTTGCCTTACTTTTTCTTTCGAGCCAAGAAAATATTCTCCCTTTACTTTTCTTTGCCTCAAAGAAAAGTAACAAAAGAAAGTGGCCACCCTAATAAAATAAAGAAATAAATTTTCGATTTTCTCGCTAAATTTACTAACTCCCCTTGGGAACTGATGAGTAAATTTTTAACGCTCAAAAATCTTAATTTATAATTCTTTATTTTATAGGGTGGATTAAAAATGCAAAAATTTTTCAGGAGAGCGTTTCGCAAGACTAAATTTCAATACAAAGTTAATATAATTTTAAAAAAATATTGAAAATTGAAAATTTTATACCACTTGCCAGCCTTCGGCTGTCTCGACAACTTTGCCTTTGATTTCAAAGCCGGAGGCGAGGCGGTGGCCGCCACCACCGAACTGGGCGGCGATGCGGGAGACATCGACGCCTTTATATTCTTCGGAACGCAAACTTCCCTTGATAATTCCGTCGCCTCTTTCGGATAAAACTAATGCAAATTTTGTGCCGGGGACGGAATTTAGGATAGTTGAGACTTGAGCGATATCTTCCAAATTTCCTCCGCATTCCGCCAGTTCTTTTTCGGAAATAAAGGAAGCGATCATCCCATTTTCTGGATTGATGCGAGCTTTTTCAAAAGCTTTGCCCCAAAGTTTGAGAGCGGAAATATTTTTATTAGAAAAAGCAATGCTAATGATTTTAGTTATCGGGGCACCTTTTTTCATAAGAACAGAAGCTATTTCTAACACTCTGGAAGTAGTGTTGGAATGTTGAAAATTTCCGGTATCGCCTAAAATTCCTAACATAAGAAAGGTAGCGATGGATCGAGAGAGTTTGATTTTATTAAATTCAAAAAAATCATAAATAATTTCGCAGACAGAGGAATATTTTGGATCAATAATATTGATGTCGCCTTTTAGCGTGATGTCGGGGTGATGATCGAGAAGAGCGACGATTTGATTTTCTTTGAAGACAGGGTAAAATTTTTGAAAACCTCTTTCCACGCTGTCGGTGGCGATTATTAGATTATATTTTTCTAAATCTAAATGATCGGGAAATTCAAAATAATCCGGCGCTAAATCTTTAAGATAATCTGGATATGGATCGGCGCAAGCTATGGCAACATTTTTTCCTAAAGCCAAAATATATTCTCGTAAAGCTAAAACCGATCCGATTGTGTCGGAGTCAGGACGGGAATGAGCGAAAAGAAGAATCTCACTAGATTCATTTATAACATAATTGAGAGTGTTGAATTCTTGGGTGTATTTGGACATATATATAAATAAAATCGAAAGTAGAAAAAAGTGATAAAGAAAAAAGATATTAGTTCAAGAAATTAGAAAATAGAAAATTGAAATAATCCAATCTCTAATTTCTGTTTTCCTGAACTATTTTCCAATTTCTAAAAACTACTTTCTAATTGCTCTCTATATTTTTTAGCAATTTCTCTATCTCATCCGCCTTAGATTCTGTTAGATCAAGTCGGAATTCGATTTTGGGCAGTGGTCGCATAGATAATTTTTTGTTGAGTATTCCTTGAATTTGGAAAATTTCTTTTTCTAAAGTTTTCATAGCATAAGAAATTTCTTTTTCTGGGAAAATACTAACAAACACCCGAGTATAGCGAAGATCGGGAGTTGTGTCAACTTTGGCGATAGTAATAAAAACCCCGTCTTTTAGAGAGAGGTCTTTGAGGATAATGTCGTTGGTATGTTTTTTTATGAGTTCGTTTATTTTAACAATTCGATTATTCATAATTTTCAAGTTTCAATTTTCAATAAATTTTCAAGTTAAAAATTTTCAAACCAAAGATATTAAAAATTGAAAATTGATCATTCACTGAAAATTGAAAATTGTGAATTGGAAATTTTTTTAGAGTGTTCTTTTCTTCACCTCTTCCTTATAACTTAAAAGCACATCACCTTCTTTTATTTTGGTATTGCCTAAAAAGGTAATGCCACATTCTTTTCCGCTAGTAACTTCATCCACATCAACTTTATTTTCTTGAAGATTATTGAGTTTTCCTTGGCCGATGACAGCTTCACCGCGCATTACTTCGATAAGAGATTTGTTGGACATTTTTCCGCTTAATATTTTTCCGCCGATAATCATATCGCCACGGCCGGTTTTGAAAAGCGCCAAGACTTTCATTTTTCCAAAGTCAGTTCGTTCGATAATTGGCGGAAGCATTGCGATAAGTTTATTTTTAATATCTTCCACGAGCTCGTAAATAATTTTATAATTCTTGACTTCTGTTTTAGATGTCTCGGACATTCTTTTGGCAACAGGCGTAGTTTCCACATTGAATCCGTAGATAATTGCATTGGAACTTCCTGCCAAACGGACATCGGATTCGGTGATGTTTCCGACACCGGTTTTTATATAATCAATGGCTACTTCTTCGGATTTTATCTCGCCTAAAATTTGACCGATAGCTTCCAGTGAACCTTGGACATCCGATTTTAAAATAATATTCAATCTTTTTATTTTTTCTGAAGCGATTGAACGCATCATTTTTTGCGAGCTAAAAGATTCTTCCGGCGATTGTTGTAAAAGCCCCCCTTGAGAATGAGATTTGCTCTGGGTTTTTTCTGGAGCTGTTTGCAAAATATCATTAGAGTTGGGAGTGTGATGGAGTCCAATGATACTTATGGGCATTCCTGGAGTGGCTTCAGAAATCCGGTTTCCTCGAAAATCTTCAATTCTTTTTATCCGGCCACGGTCGGAACCGGCAATGATATCCTGACCTTCTTTGAGGGTGCCGGTTTTAATAAGAACAGTTGCCACAGGTCCTTTTTGCGGATCAAGATGTGATTCCAAAACAATACCGAGTGGATCGCGTTTATAATTAGCACGAAAATCTTCCACTTCAGCGATGAGGAGAATATTATCCAAAAGATCATCGATGCCAATATTTTGTTTGGCACTGATTTTGGCCGAGAGCACTTGTCCGCCCCATTCTTCCAGAACTATTCCGGCATCAGCCAATTCTTGTTTTACTCTTTGAATATTTATTTCCGGTTTATCAATTTTATTTATCGCGACAACAGTGGGAATTTTTTTGGCTAAAAGATATTCAATAACTTCTCTGGTTTGCGGGCGTACTCCGTCATCAGCGGCCACAACAAGGACAGCGATATCAGCAATGCTCACGCCTCGTTCGCGCATAGCGCTGAAAGCTTCGTGCCCTGGAGTGTCAACAAAAGTAATGAGTTGACCTTTTTTCTTGACTTGGTATGCACTTATATGTTGGGTGATTCCGCCAGATTCTTTGGCGGCAACATTAGTTTTTCGGATAGTGTCCAGAAGGGTAGTTTTTCCGTGATCAACATGACCCAAAATTGTAACTATCGGCGGACGACTTTTCAAAACATCGGTGGATTCTTTTTCTTTTTTTATTTCTTCATTAAGTTTTTCTAAAGTCATTTTTTCTCCAAGATCTACTGCTTCTTCAGAAACTTCAAAACCTAAATCTTGAGCAATGATTGATGCTGTTTCAAAATCAATTTTTTCATTAATAGTGGCTAAAATTCCGTTTTTCATCAGTTCAGTGATAATTGCGTTGAGAGGCATTTTCAAAACCTCACTGAATTTTTTAACAGTGATGGCTTGCGGGAGAGATATTTTTTTGGAAGTTTCATTGATCATTTAGTTTGAGAGATGTAAATTTTATTAAGATTTATCATTTTTTTTAATTTTTGGTGGCAGGAGAGCTTTTTTTATCGCTTCTTTTTCTTCATCGGTGAGAGGATATTTTTCTGAAAGGCCGGAAACTATTGTTTTGGAATAAATCCTAGTTCCTTCGCGAGTAAAAAGAGAAGAAAGGACAATACCGTCATTTTTTCCATTGAGCAAAGCTAAGGAAAAACTTTGATCGCCCCCGACATCTTTGAAAGGGTTGAAACGGATAAGACCGAATTTGTGGAATCCGCGAAAAGCCAAATTATTGATTTGATTGGAGATGGTATAAAGTTCCTGAATATCCTTGTCGAGAATTTTTAGACTTTTGGAATGGCCGATAATAAGTTCCTCGATGTTTTTTATGGAACTTTCTGCGAAAAAAGTTTTAGCCTTTTTCTTTATTTTAGCAAGCTGGATTTGAAGAAAAATTAGCCAAAAAAGAAAAACCAAAAAAAGACCGGAAAAAACGGAGGTTATGACAAATAAATTATTTTGGATAAAATTTTCGATAGTAAGCATGATTTTATAAAACTAACTTCTTTTAGGCTAGCATTTAATAGGGTCAATGTAAAGGCGGCGGAAGCGAGAGGATTCGAACCTCTGGTCGCCGGTGAGGCGACAGCGGTTTTCGAAACCGCCCCATTCGGCCACTCTGGCACGCTTCCATATCATCTAATCTACAAGATTATCGCCAGATTATCAAATTTATCCCCCACCACTTTTTGTTTGCGGATGTTTATATGAAAATTATAAACTTAAATTTTTCAATTAGCCAACTGAATTTAATTGAATAATAATAAAAAAAGTGGTGGGGGATAAAGCTGGGGATAATTTTGGTGTGTCATAAATAAGTAGTAATGTCATAGTAGCGTTTTATTAAAATGTCATACCTGCTAAAATATTGGGTTAATTATTAAGACCCAATACAATGGAACAATCCATAATCACTATGACAAATAAAGAAGCGGAGAGACTCACAATCATTAACAATTTAATCGCTGAAAAGATCAATGGCACTGATGCTTCCAAGCAACTACATCTTTCTATAAGACAAACCAAAAGACTAAAATCTAGTGTGATTAAGGACGGCACCCAAGGAATTATCCATAAACTGAGAGGCAAAGTAAGCCACAACAAAATTGAAGAAAAACTAAAGAGGAAAGTTAAAAAAATAATCAAGAAAAACTATTCAGATTTCGGACCAACACTAGCTACAGAAAAACTGATGGAGATTCATAAAATCAATCTGGGAGTAACCACCATTAGAAACTTAATGATTGAAGAAGAATTTTTCAAAACAAAAAAGAGAAAACAAAACCAACAACATCGAGCTTGGCGGGAAAGAAAAGAATGTTATGGAGAAATGCAACAGTTTGATGGCAGTTATCATAAATGGCTTGAAAAAAGAAATGGGAATAAGGAGGTTTGTCTCCTGGCTTCCATTGATGACGCCACCGGAAAAATCACTAAACTAAATTTTGGCAAAAACGAAGGTGTGGTAGAAGTCTTTAACTTCTGGAAAGACTACCTCCAAGCTAAAAACAAGCCCGTAGCGATTTATCTCGATAAATTCAGTACCTACAAGGTGAATCACAAAAATGCCACCGATAATCACGAATTACTCACTCAATTTCAAAGAGCCTGCAATGATTTAGATATCAATTTGATTAGTGCTCATTCACCCCAAGCCAAAGGAAGAATTGAAAGACTATTTGAAACCTTGCAAGATAGATTAGTCAAAGAATTGAGACTCCAAAATATCAGCGATACTAAAACAGCCAATGAATTTTTAGAAGAAACATTTATTCAGGATTTTAATAATAGATTTTCTGTAGTCCCAACCAAAGATACTAATTTGCATAAACCATTAACTCAACACGACCAAACTAATCTAGATAAGATATTCTCTATCCAATCCCAAAGACAAATTAAAAATGATTTTACTGTGCAGTTTAAAAACATTTGGTACCAACTAGATGAAATTCAACCCACCACAGTTTACAAAAAAGATCTAGTTTTAATTGAAGAAAGATTAGATGGATCGATTCATTTAAGCAAAAAAGAAAAGTATTTGAATTTTAAAAAATTACCTGCCAGACCGGAAAAGATTAAGACTAAATTAGTTGCTCTCACTCCGAGCAAAGCTCCTTGGATGCCACCCGCTAATCATCCTTGGAGAAAACAAATATCGGCTCAATTCGAACAAAGACAATTAGTCCATAATTCATAAATTTCCACAAGTATGACATTTTAACTAAACGCAAAGGTATGACATTTCTATTTAATT
>MFSE01000012.1 GCA_001784805.1 Candidatus Moranbacteria bacterium RIFOXYA12_FULL_35_19 | reverse complement strand
ATTTAATTCGTTGGAATTATTATAAGCTTTATCGAGTTTTACTTTTTCCAATTTTTGCTCACCTAAAATTTCCACCACATTTGTTTCATATAATACTTCTATTTTTGGATTTTTTTCAATTAAGTTTACCCAAAAAGGTTCGGCGCGCAGTTCTTTTTTGCGATAAATTAGATAAACTTTTTCTGCTAAATCAGCCAAGTATAATGTGGCAGTCGCTGCACTATCCGATCCCCCAATCACACCCACAGTTTTATTTTTATAAAAAAATCCATCACAAGTAGCACAATATGACACACCCTTTCCAATAAATTCTTTTTCTCCAATAATATTGAGTTTTCTTTTTTTTGTTCCAGTGGCTAAAAGAATTGTTCGTGCTTGTAAAATATTTTTATTCGCTAATTCTACTTCAAAAAATGGAGGCTCAACCTCCATAATGGAGGTTGAACCTCCATTTTCTTTTTTAATTTTTTGAACTAGTTGCGGAATAATTTCCACTCCATATTTTTTGGCGTGCTTCCCCCAACGCTGTCCAAATTCATATCCACTCATATCCTCCATTCCAGGATAATTGTCAATTTTATGTGTCTCACTAATTTGCCCACCCAAAACCGCCCCAACAACTTTATGTTTTATCCCATACCGTGAAGCATAAATCGAAGCACTAAGCCCCGCCGGCCCCGCGCCAATAATTATTAAATCGTGTATTATTTCTTTTGTTTCATGTTTCATGTTTTATGTTATATGCTTTTAATTCTTTATCGGCATCACAATATAAGTGAAATTTTCCAAAACTTCGCCGGATTTTTCATCAATCTCGCGCACAGCTACAGGAGTAGCTTCGCTGTTAAGCAAAATTGCCACCTGATTAGAAGCGATAACATTAATTCCATCTAAAAGATATTTAGCATTAAAAACAACTTCCTGGGATGGGCCTGTGATGTCAAAATTAAGTTCAGCTGAATTTTCTCCCGCTTCAGCGCTAGAAGATAGAATAAAAATTTTCTTCTCCTCTGCGCTAATTTTTAGCGTTATCTCATTTGATCCGCCAGAAGAAAATACATTCGCCATTTTAATCGCGTTTTGTAAAACTTGTTTTTCTCCTACAATCCTAGTTTTATAATCCGCCGGCATTATGTGTTTATATTCCGGATATTTTCCATTAATAAGCCGAGAAACTAATTTAATCCCTTCTGTTTCAAAAAAAATCTGCCCTTCTTCAATAGTTATCTTCACTCTTGTCTCTATTTCTGGGGCTAAAACCCGATTCAACTCTGCCAAAACATTAAAAGGAATAATTACATTTTCATTTTTTTCTATAAAAAGCCCATAATTTTCCTTATTTATATTAATTTCCTCTATTTTAAGACGAAATTCTGCCAAACGAAAACTATCTGTGGCAGCAAAAATAAGCTCTTTTTCTTTTAAGATCAAATTTATGCCTGTGAGTTCTTGCCGAGCTTCATTAAAAGCTACTGCGGGCATAACTTTCAAAATAGCTATTTTTAAATCTAAACTAGAAATATCCAATAAATGCTCTGTTTTTTTTAAAGGAAGAAGAGGAAAATCTTCCGCAGAAATTCCTTTTATTACAGCCTTATTTCCTCCACTTTTTATCTTTAAATTATTTTCTACTAATTCTAGGGAAATATTTTCCCCTCCTGGTAAATTATTTGAAAAATTACTAATAATCCTAGCGGGAATAGTTATTTTACCTTCTTTTTCTATTTTTGCTCCTATTTTAGAAGAAACTCCCAATTCAAGATTAGTAGCAGATAATTTTAATCCGCCCTTTTCTGTTTCAAAAAGAATATTATTTAAGATAGGTAGGGTGTTTTTCTTCGCTACTACCCTTTCACAATTAAAAATAGCCTTTTTTAAATTTTCTTGAGTACAAATTAGTTTCATAGTATTTTAATAAGTAATTAATTAAATAAATATTACTACTATTATTATAAAGCGGGATAAGTGGGGATAAGTGTTAAACTTGCTTTAAATAAGGTAAAAATAGTGTTGATAAGGAGGGGATAAATAGGTATTTTTATTTATTAAGGATGGGGATAGATCTGGGTTTAAATTATATATTTATTTTAGGAGGGTTTTATAAACAAGGAAAAACAGAGAATATAGAGCTGGATTTAAACAGGTTTATAATAAGGTTATCCACAGGATATACCTATAATTAGGGTAATAAATATAATAAATCTTTAAGGTGGACCAATTCCTCGTTTAATTTTTCATCCTCTTTTAATGCTTGCAAGATTTTATCACAAGCATGAATAGCAGTGGTATGATCTCTTCCACCAAGTTTATCGCCAATTCCAGGATAGGAAAAAGCTAATTCACTTCGCATAAGAAACATTGCGACTTGACGCGGTTTTACTACTTCTTGTTTTCTATTTTTAGCGATTAAATCATCTAAACTAACTTCATAAAAATCTGAAACCACTTTCAGAATATGTTTATAACTAACCCCTCTTTTTTTGCCACTGGATATAATATCAGACAATATTTGCTTTGTATAAGCTAAATCAACCACTTTTTTTGTTAATTGCGCGCTTACTAAAACTCTATTGAGCGCTCCTTCTAATTCGCGGATGTTATTTTTGATGTTAGAAGCGATGTAATCTAGGGCGTCGGGAGTAATCTCAATGTTATTTTGGGTGGCTTTTTTCTTGAGAATAGCCAGTCTTGTTTCTAAATCAGGCTTAGAAACATCAGCAATCATGCCTCCTTCAAAACGAGAACGAAGCCTTTCTTCTAGTATTTGAATGGCTTTTGGCGCTCGATCACTAGAAAGGATGATTTGCTTATTGAGCTGGTATAAATAATTGAAAATATGAAAAAATTCTTCTTGAGTTTTTTCTTTGCCGGAGATAAATTGGATGTCATCAATAATAAGAAGGTCTATTTTTTGATAGTATTCCTTAAATTCCTTGATTTTTTGGTTTTTAATTGAATCAATTAGTTCACTAGTGAAGCGCTCGGAAGAAATATATTTTATTTGTAGTTGCGGATTGGATTTTAGGACTTCATTACCAATAGATTGAATAAGATGGGTTTTTCCTAGTCCAACTCCGCCGTAAATAAAAAGCGGATTATAAACATTGCCTAAATTTTGGGAAACAGCATAACAGGCGGCCTTGGCCAATTCATTGCTTCCGCCAACAACAAAATTATCAAAAGTGTATTTAGGATTAAGGTTGTTTTCTCGGCTTATAAAAAGCTTTTTTTCTGTAGGAAAGGATGCTTTTTTTGGTGCTTGGATGGCATCAACTGTTGGTTCGGAATTTTTTTGAGGAAAAAAGGTGGTTGGTCCGGTAGAAATCAAACAAGAAACAGACTTAATGTCACCCTGAATGTTTTTTAGCGCTCGAAGAATATATAGGTCGTATTTATTTTCCAACCATTCTTTAGCAAAGCCATTAGGCACACTAATAACAACATGACCATCTTTTATGGAAAAAATGGAGGTATTTTTAAACCAAGTAATAAAATTCGCTTTTGAAATGGAAAGCTCTATCTCCCCTAAAGCTGTTTTCCAAAGCTCCTCGTTAGTCATATAAAAAAAGTATAGCACAACCCCAAAAAACAGTCTAAGGGAAAAGTGGATAACATTGTTGATAAAATGTGGATGAAAATAATTTTGACAAAAGAAGTGTAGGTTCATCCCCCACCACTTTTAGGTTGTAATGTTTTATGTAAAAAAGATAAGCTTAAACTATTTAATTGGTTAAATTAATTTAATCAAAATAACCAAACCTAAAAGTGGTGGGGGATGAATTGACTTTTAGGCTTTTAACTGGTAAACTTTTAATGAAATTAATTAATTATAAAAAAATGAGCATAACTTACAAGCCAAAAAGCGGAAGAAGAAAAAGAAGACAAGGATTTAGGAAGAGAAATAGCACAAAAAAAGGAAAGTGTGTTTTGAAAAAAAGAAGACAAAAAGGACGAAAAAAGATATCTCTGTAATAAAAATGTATGCTTCCTAGAAAAAACAGACTGCTTTTGTTAAAGGATTTTGAAGAAATCCGCCGAGCGGGCTATTTTTTTTCTTCCGGATACATTGCTCTGAAAACAAAGAAAAATACAGGCCAAGCTAGTCGTTTTGGTTTTTCTATTGGAATTAAATTTTCTTCCAAGGCAGTGGAAAGGAATAGGCTAAAAAGGCAATTAAGAGAAATAATCAGAAAGAACATAAACAAAATAAAAACAGGACAAGACACGGTTATTTTTGTAAACAAAACAAAGGAAAAAGAATTTTCTAGTGAAAAACTAGAAACAGATCTTTTTTCGGCGCTAAAAAAAGCTCGACTAATAATTAGTATAAAATAACAAAATGTCATTTATTTTTGGGGAAACAATTTATCGGCCAATCTATAATTTTTTGATTTTTATTTACAACATTATTCCCTATCCTGATTTTGGCATTGCCATTATTATTGTGACTTTAGTTTTGAAATTTCTGCTGATTCCGCTAAGCAAAAAACAAATTGAATCCCAGAAAAAAATGCAGGAAATGCAACCAAAAATCAAAGAAATTCAAAAAAAATATAAAGATGATAAGGAAAAGCAAAGCCGAGCGCTAATGGAGTTTTATAAACAAAATAAAACTAATCCTTTTTCAGGGTGCCTACCGACAATTTTTCAACTTATTTTTCTAATTGCGATTTATCAGGTGCTTTTCAATATTTCTAGCGCTGGACTCCTAGTTGATCCAAAAGAGTTATATTCTTTTGTTTCCAATCCCGGTCAAATTAATCAATATTTTTTGGGAATTATTGACCTTTCCAAAACAATAAACCTAAATCAATTAAACATTAAGATTGTTCCTCAATTGATACTGATCTTTTTAGCGGCTGGCGCGCAATATTTTCAAATGAAAATGATAATGCCCAAAGCAGTTCCCTCATCAGAAAATTCTACACCGGATATTTCTCAAACAATGTCTCGCCAGATGATGTATCTTGGACCAATTCTAACTCTTTTTATCGGGATAAAATTTCCGGCCGGCTTGGCGCTTTACTGGCTTGTTTCTACGGTTTTTGCTATAATTCAACAAATGAGAGTTTTGAAAAAAGAGAAAAGTAAGAGTTAAAATGGCTCCGCATTAAGGATTTTGTGTTTATCATTAGTGCGCGGGTTTTACTAATATGGAAAATGAAACAATAAATGAAGAGACAAAGGAAAAAATTAAAAAAACGGTGGAAGAATTAGTTGAAAAAATGGGAATTGAATGTCAAGTTGAACCGGAAGAAGTCAAAACAGAAGAGCAAACTGATCTGATTTTCAACATCCAAACCAAAGATTCCAATTTTCTGATCGGTCAATATGGAGTCAATCTTCAAGCTTTGCAACATATTGCTAGAATAATTTTTCGTCAAAAAATCGAGAACAAAATAAATTTTTTGCTGGATGTCAATTCTTATCGGCAGGAAAAAAATGAATCTGTTTTGATTTTAGCGAAAAATGCAGTTAAGCAATCATTAGAAGAGAAGCGAGCAGTAACACTTCGTCCAATGTCGCCGTATGAAAGAAGACTTGTTCATATGGAGTTAGCAAAGAATAAACAAATCAAAACAGAAAGCACTGGTGAAGGAGAAGACCGAAGGGTGGTAATCAAGCCAGTCGATTTGGTTTAAAATTTATTAAAGAATTATTTTTTTCGAAATTAACTCGAACCCTAAAAATTATTACTAAAATTTTCCCTCAATCAACGGCGGTCGTAGGAAAATTTTAGATAATTTTTGGGTTCCCTGCCTGCCGGCAGGCAGGTCAAACAGAAATTTCTCAAAAAGATAATTCTTTAACTATAATTTTAACTTTTCGTATTTTCGTTTATTTAGTAGTTCGTAAACTCTATGGTTATCGCCAGAAAAATAGCTTATAATGTTGTTTTTAGCAGTACCGCCAAAATTTTCTCGACAATTTTGGCGCTCGTTTCTATTGGCCTAATTACCCGATATCTGGGTCAAGAAGGTTTTGGTAATTATGCTACCGTGCTGGCTTTCTTATCTTTCTTCACGGCCATAGCTGATTTAGGACTTTATTCCACAGTTACGCGGGAAATTTCTCGTCCCGAAAATAATGAGAAAGAAATTATCGGGAACATTTTTTCTCTAAGAGCGATAATTTCATTATTTGTTTTTGTTCTTTCGCCGATAATTGTTTTTTTCTTTCCTTACCCAGCGGAAGTTAAGCAAGCGATTGTTATAGTGGCGCTGTCTTTTGTTTTTTCCTCCTCCTATCAAGTGTTAAATGGGATATTTCAAAAAAACTTGGCGATGGATAAGGTGGCAATGGCAGAGCTTTTAGGGAAAATTATCCAAGTAATATTTATTTTTTATGCGATTAAGTTTGAGCTTAGCTTTCTCTGGATAATTTTTTCGCTTTTATTAAATATGCTTTGCAGTTTTTCTTTGATTTATTTTTGGTCAAAAAAATATGTTTCTTTTTCCTTGAAATTCGATTTTATTTATTGGAAAAAATTTTTAAAAGAGTCATATCCGTTAGGCATTGCCGCTGTTATTAGTTTTATTTATTTTAAAATAGACACAATTTTGTTGTCTATTTTGAAAACTGGGGCAGAAGTAGGAATTTACAATGTGGCTTATAAAGTAATTGAAAATATAACTTTTTTCCCAGCCATGATCGCTGGTTTGGTTTTTCCAATAATATCCAAAAATATTTTTTCTGATAAAATGCGCTTTTATGATATTACTAACCGAACACTTAAAGTTTTTTGGATTATTATTGTTCCGCTGGTTGTCGGCACGCTGTTTTTAGCAGAGGGAATCGTGGAACTTATTGGTGGGCAAGGTTTTGGTGCTTCTGTAATAGTGCTTCGGATTTTAGTTTTTTCCTTGAGTTGTATATTTTTCAGTAATCTTTTTAATGTCGTTTTAATTTCTAGCAACAAGCAAAAAAAATTAATGTTTATTATGTCATTGGCGGCAATTTTCAATGTATCTGCCAACCTAATTTTTATCCCACACTATTCTTATTTGGCGTCAGCGATTATTTCAGTAGCGACGGAAATGTTTGTGGCTTTGACAGCTTTTTATATAATCATCAAGGAGCTGAAATATTTTCCAAAAATAGAAAAGTTCTGGGCGATTTTATTAGCGGGATTTTTTATGACAGTTTATTGCTTTATCTTTAAGGAAATAAATTTTTTCTTATTGGCTTTTTCCGCTACGGCCGTCTATGGTCTGTTTATTTGGATATTCCAAGTAGTTAAGACTGAAGAAATAATGAGTATAATCAGCAAAAAATAAAAATTTCTATGGATCAGCCTAAGGTTTTTGTGATAATCCTAAATTATAATGGGCGGGCTTGTTTGAAAAAAGCGCTGGTTAGTGTTTTTCGAATGGATTATCCTAATTTTGAAGTGATTCTGGTGGATAATAATTCCATCGATGGATCTTTTGAAATGATTAAACGGGAATTTTCTAAAATAATCTTAATAAAAAATAGTGAGAACTTAGGCTTTTCTTCTGGTAATAATATTGGAATTGAATATGCGCTTGAGCGTGGAGCGGATTATATTTGGCTTTTAAATTATGATACGGAAATTGAAAAAAATTCTTTGGATTTTTTAGTGGAAGAAATGGAAAAGGAAGAAAAAATCGGAATAATTAGTCCAGTGATTTTAGCGGGAGACAGTGGAAAAATTTGGTTTTCTGGAGGAGAAATTAATTGGCTCAAAATGAAAAGCCAGCATCAAGAAAAGGAACTTCAAAAAAATAATTTCAATACGGATTATATTTCCGGATGCGCAATGCTTATTCGGGCGGAAGTTTTTCGGCGAGCAGGACTTTTTGATGAAGATTATTTTTTATATTGGGAAGACGCCGACTTTTCTTTGCGGGCCAAAAAAGCTGGCTATAAATTGGCAGTTTGCGCTTCCAGTCGAATTCGTCACTACGAAAAAAGCCAAGAAAAAAAAGCCAGTAAAATTTATTGGCTGGTGCTTTCTGGGTTGATTTTTTTCAAAAAAAATTCTCCTTTATTTTTGAAACCGTGGATATTTTTGTATATCAAGTTAAGAAAAATTAAAAACTGGAAAGAGAGAAGGTGCGAAAAAACAGCTCTGAACGAAGCAGTGGGTAGAGCGTATCAAGATTTTAAGAATATAATTTGAGTTCCTAAAGAATTAAAATTTTTTCAAAATTGAACTCAAATTCTAAATTTTATAACCAAAAATTTCCCTCAATCAACGGCTACCAATGGAAATTTTTGGATAAAATTTGAATTTCCCCGCCTGCCGGCGAGGCAGGTCAGACAATAATTTTTCAAAAATTTTAATTCTTCAGGAATTTAATAGATTATGATATCAATTGTAATTGTTAATTATCATAGTGAAAAACATTTAATCAAATGTCTTTATTCAATATATAAACATTCTTTTAAGGAAGATTTTGAAATTATTGTAGTCAACAATGATCAAAAAGACAAAATAAAAGAATTAATTCAAAAATTTCCTGAAGTTAAAATATATCAAAACGAAAAGAATTTAGGTTTTGGTGCGGGGAACAATGTTGGCGCTAGGATTGCTAAGGGGGATATCTTGCTGTTTTTAAACCCAGATACGGAAATTATTTCAAAAAATATCGAGGATGTTCTTTCTTTATTCGAGCAAGATGATAAGGTGGGCATTATTGGAAGTCAATTACGGCTGGATGAGAATAAAATTCAACCTTGGAGCGTTGGATATGAAATCAGCTTACTTAATCTGATAAAAAATAATTTAGGATTAATGAGTAGCCAAGATATTTGGCAAGCAAAAGAAAAAGTAGAAGTTGATTGGGTTTCGGGGGCGGCACTTTTCATCCGAAAGGATATTTTTGAAAAAACAAGTGGCTTTGATGAAAAATTCTTTATGTATTTTGAAGATATGGACTTATGTGTGAGAATTAAGAAACTAGAAAAAAAAGTGTTGTACTATCCAAATTTTGAAGTCAGGCATCTCGGCGGAGAAAGTTATCAACAAAAGAAATTGCAAAAAAAAGATTATTATCGTTCACAAGAATATTATTTTAAAAAAAATAGAAACTTTTTCGAATGGCTACTGATTAAAATATTGGCTAAACTATTTTATGCAAACCACTGAAGAATATTATTTTTTCGGTTTACCTGCCTCGCCGGCAGGCGGGTAACTCGGCCGTCTAATTTATACCCAAAACTTTCGCCCCCGATCAACGGCGGATAAGCCAAAATTTTGGACATTTGCGAAGCGCTCAAACAGGATAAACCTCAAAAATAACATTCTTCAGTGACTTATTATGATATTTAATTTATTTCTATTCTTATGTTTTTATCTGCCATTTCAAATCGCGCTTAATCCGGCGGCGGTGGTTGATTTGGCTTCGCTAAGAATTTTTATTCTAGTCTTATTTTTTATCTGGATTTATAATAAGATAAAAAATAAAGAAAAATTAATTTTTGATGTGCAGGCAAAGGCTATCCTTCTTTTTCTTTTTTTGAGTTTTATTTCATTGTTTTTTGCTCAAAATTATATTTGGGGAGCAAGGAAATTGCTCTATTTGTTTTCTATTTTCCCCTTGTATTTTGTGGTAAAAGATATTCTAAATGATAGAGAGAAAGTTATAAAAACGCTAAAAGTCCTAGTTTTATCAGGCGCTCTGGTGGCGGTTTTGGGAATTGTACAATTTCTTGGTCAATTTTTTTGGAGTCATGAAGAGATTTTGAATTTTTATTTGAATTTTGCTGGGCCGATTTTTTGGGGAGATAATTTAGCACAAATGGTAGCCAAATATCCCAGTTTGTTTGTGGGTATTTCCGGAGATAATTATTTTCGCTCGATTGCAACTTTTCCTAATCCGCATTCCTTCTCAATGTTTTTAGGAATAATATTTCCGCTTCCGATAATTTTGTTTTTTATTTCGAAAGAAAAATTTCTCTGGGTATTTTCTTTCGTAGCTATTTTTTTCGCTAATATTTTGACTTTCTCGCGAGGCGGGTATGTGGCAATCGCATTAGGATCGGCAATTTTTTTGCTTATTTTTTATAAAAGAATGGCGTGGAAACATAGAGTGGCGACTTTTTTCGGAATGATATTTTTTATTTTGATGTTTACTGTACCCGGTCCAATTTCACAGAGATTTGTTTCCAGTTTTGATTCAGCGGAAGGATCAAATATAGGACGGCTTGAAATGTGGCAAAAGTCCTTAGAAATAATTTTAGAAAAACCCTTTTTTGGAACGGGTATCGGTAATTTTTCTTTGGAAGTGGATGATAAGATAAATTATCGAAATCCAATTTATGCCCATAATACTTATTTGGATATCGCGGTTGAAGAAGGGATTATGACCAGTTTGGTTTGGATTTTTATTTTGCTTCTAACGCTTTGGAATTTTTGGATTTTTTCAAAAAAGGATATGATCTATAGCGGATTTTTTGTGAGCTTGATTATTTTTTCCGTTCACTCATTAGTGGAAACCGGCCTGTGTTCCCCTATTGTGCTGTCATTGTTTCTTGTTGTTATTAATTTATATCCCAGATATGAAAAATAGGAAAATATTAGAAAATCTAATTTACTTAGCGATATTTCTCATTCCACTGTATTTAGTCAGAATAAAAATTGGTTTTTTACCAACCAATGCTTGGGAAATAATAATCGCGGGGATTTTTTTACTGTGGTTTTTTTCCAACAAGGATCCTAAGGTTGAACCTTTGGCTAACCAAAGGTTCAACCTTGGTTTCGTAAAATATTTTGGAATGGCAAGTCTAATGTTTATGGGAATTTTAATGGCTACTTTTTTTTCCGGCAACAGTACAGTATCTTGGGGAATAATAAAAGGCTGGTTTTTAGTGCCAATTATTTTTCTTTTTCTTGTTGGGGAAATAATTCCCAAAGAAAAAATAAAGAATATTTTTTTGGTTTATTTTTTTTCGGCAGTTGGCGTGGCTATTGTTTCACTAGGATATTATGGGCTAGGCTTTTTAACTTACGACGGTCGTTTGGCCGGCATATTTAATTCGCCAAATTATCTGGCGATGTATTTGGCGCCGGCGGTTATCATTGCGCTAGAACAAATTAAAGTGGAAAAAAATAAAAATTACACCATAGGTTTTGGCTGGATAATTATTTTAGGCGCTTTTTATCTGACTTATTCTTATGCGGGATGGTTTTCTGTGGTAGTGAGTTGTATAATTTTAAGCTTAATAAAAAATAAAATTGAGTTGAAAAAAATCGCGCTAGCGATGATTATTATTGGGATGCTTTTTTTATCCCAATTAAATAACAAAAAAATGACGGATTTATTATCAGCTGATTCCCGATCTTCTTTATCTTCTCGAATGATGATTTGGAAAGCTTCAGTAAAAATGTTGGAAAATAATCTTATCTTTGGTATTGGTCCAGGAAATTTCCAAAAAACTTATTTGGAATACCAGAAATTTTACCCACCTTATTTGGAATGGGCAGTGCCACACCCAAATAATTTATATTTAACTTTCTGGCTTTCTGGCGGAATTTTGGGCGTGGTTGGTTTTTTGGGTTTGGTATTTTTTTGGTTAAAGGATATTTTTGTAAAAATAAAAACAGAATCGAATGAAATTCTGTTTATAACTTTAGGAATTATGCTGATTATTTTACTTCACGGAATTTTTGATACGACTTATTTCAAAAATGATCTGGCGATTATTTTTTGGTTGAATTTTCTGGCGTTAAAAAACTAAATTATAATGGAGGTTGAGCCTCCAGTCTTCTTATTCTTATAAAGTTATCTTGTATAATTTCCCATCTTTTTTGTTGACGAAAAAAATCAAACTTTCATCAGCGTTAGCGAAAAAATTGGAAGCGTCAAAAGAATTTGAAATGTCTTTTGTTTCCAGTAGGCGGGTTTTTTCACCCGTGGTAATGTTGATTTTCCAAAAAGTGTCGGTGGTGGTAAATTTTCCCAGTTTATAATCATTGGGCAAAATTGAATTGTCCGGAATGTTTCCTGGGAGAGCGCAATAAACAGTTTCGTTGTCTTTTGACCAGAAACATTTGGAAACAAAAGTCGGCAGTCCAAGATTTTTGTATTCTCCCCCGTTATAATTCATCACGCCCAGTTGCATTTTGGTTCCGCCTTCAACATCTGACTGGCTGACTAAAACTCGATTGCCAGATTGATTCCAAAGATAATCGGCACCGAAGTAGTTTTGAGATAATGTTTTTGCATTTTCGCCGATTAGAGAAATAGATTGAAAAAGAGTGGGATAATAGGCATCGCCATTATTCCAAAAGGAAACTAGTCCGGACAAAGGAATTTGAGAAAAAATAATTTTATCGTGAGGCAAATCAAGCAGTTTTTTCCAACTGCTTCCATCGGGATTGGAAATGTTAAGTGAGTTGTGGTTGTTTTTTGAATCGAAATATTTGTAAATTATCCTGTCGGAAGAGGCAAGCCAAGAAGCGCGGTTGATATTTTTGTTCAATGATATGAGTTGGCCTTTGGGGCGATCAAAAAGCAAAAGATAATCTGTTTTATTATTTTGTCCGATTTCAAGCAGAGCTTTTGATTTATCTGGCGACCAAATTGCTCCAAGAAGGCTAGTGATTTTTTTATCAGCAAGTTTTTTTGTAGTTTTTCCAAAAAAATCAATTTCTTTCAGTTCGCCAGAAAGAGAATAGTACCAAATAGAATTTTCATCCGAGGAAAGAACAGGAGAAAGGACAGATTCTTGGGAAACGACAGAAATTTTTGCTTCAGCAACAGGTTTGTCAGTTGGATTTTCCAAAGAAGCGGGTGGATTTTTTGCAATCGGCGAATTATTCTCCACCGGTAAATTTTTTTTGAAAGATATCACATAAATACCCCAAAAAAGCAGGGAGAGAAAAAGAAAAAACAAAGATAAAAAAAATATTTTTTTCAGGATGGACATAAATTAGGGTACTTTTTTGTAGCCAGTATTGTTAAAATTATAATAACCAGCGCTCGAACTGTCACAATTTCTTTGACAGGCTTTTGCATCATCAGCTTGTGTGGCAGAACCGTGGGGAATATATCGATCGGTAACAAAATTGGCGCAAGAGCAGGGTAGAGAAGTTGAGGGTGTAAGAGCAGAACTTTTGGTATCACAAGTAAAGGTGTACCAGTTTTCTTGTTTGATACCTAAATTTTTAATATCATAAGAAAGAATCCACATCACTGAATTGACAATCAGCCAAGCACCTAAAACTATAGTAAAGCCTGTGAGACTGGTGGCGAGAAAGCTTTTGGCGCGCTTCATCATTTCTTCGTCTCCAGAAGAAATGATATACATCACTCCTGCGATGAAAATCCCCACCGCGGCGACAGTGATGAGAATATCTCTAAACCATATAAAAATATTAAAAATCCCGATAATCAGGTGGCAAAGTGTGCAAGGAACCATTTCTTCTGGTGTTCCCTCGTTTAGTCCGCAAGGTACAAGTCCAGCAGAATAAGTTGAAAAGACTGGCAAAAAAATTCCAACAAATAACAAAAAAATAAGGAGTTTTATTTTAGTCTGCATAAATAAATTTAGAAATTATAATTTTTTATTCAAGGCAACACCCTTCCAAACATATTCAATTGTTTGATCTAATTTTTGAGGATCATAACAACATTGAAATTTAAGCGCAGGACTAGGACAATCATTGCTCGGTGCAAGTCCACCACTACTGTTAACTCCATTTGCATAGCCACTATTATAACCAGCTAGAATTTTTTGAATATCTCCGCCATGCTTGGATTGATTGTCGTGTATATATTTAGCCGCTATGTTTATTGACAATTCGTTATCATCTATTAATTGTTGACAAGTCACTTGGCTACCATGAACAATACTTGCTGTAGTTGGGCTTAATTGCATCAGCCCACAACAATGAGCAGGGCTTTCTTTTTTATTTGTTCCACAAGCAGATTCTATTTGGGCGATTGTTTTTAGTGTTTTTGACTCAACAAAAAAACTTGTCCCTTGTGCGATAAAAGTAGAATCATAAACATTGCATCTCGAGTCTGGCGAAATATTATAAGTAGTGTTGTTAAAATTAATAGGGGTTTTAGATAATGGATTAGGACAAGCCTGATTATAGCCTTCATAAGGACTTTTTTCTCCAACTTTAATTTCGTCAGCTCCAGTTGTTGTGTCAGAAGGAGATGAAGCACTTCCTAGGGGTTTAAATTTCACTAAATCTGGATTAATTGTCCAAAGTAAAACATAGGAAACTAGTGCCAAGGCTAGTCCGGCGATGGCATCGAAAATTACGCCTTTGGCTTTGCCGGTTTGGGCGGTGTTGCCAGCGGAAGTGAGATACATATATCCGCCAATCATAATCATAAACATTGCCGAAACTCCAATAGCGCCAAGGCCAAATTTGTAAATGTTCATTAGATATTCTGGAAAATCAGCTGGATCATCAAACCCCGGAATTTTTTCCATCGGAACATATTTATCCGCTGCCAAACAAAAAGCAGGAATTAAATTTAAAAATAATAAAGCTAGAAAGAATATTTTAATTTTTGTTTTCATTGGTGTTGGTTTGAAAATTTTTATATTGAAAATTCATTGAAAATTGAAACTTGAGAATTGAAAATTCTTTTTTAGTTTTCTTCACGCGAATTGATTGGTGCGGAAAATGAGAAAATCAATTTAGTGGTGAATAAAATTAGGGAAATGGTGAGAATTATTCGCAAAAGAAAAGCAAGATAACTAGGAACAGAGGAATAGACGGAAGCAAATATTTTTTTGGCTGGTCCTTGCGTAATTTTTTCGGCGTCCATCATCGTTATTATCGCTTCATCCGCAATGGTTTTTTCGTAAAACTGATTATAAGTGACGCCCCAAATATCTTTGAGCGCTTTTTTCACTAAATTTTCTTGAGTGTAAAGAGTGCCGACTGTTATACTATAGCTTTCCCCTTGAATTTCTTTGGGAGGCAAAGTGAGAATTCCTGCGCTATCAATTGTAAAGCCATATAAATCAGCATTGGAAGCAGAAATATTTTGGCCATCGATATTCCAGCCATAACTTTCCGGCGAAGCAGAAAAGCCCGTAACCTCTGCTTTCAGTTTGATGTCAGAATCATTTCGCGCCCAAAAGTTAAGTTTGCTATAATCGGTAAATTCTTGGCCATTTACATCAAAATATTTGCCTAAAACATTTCTTTTGCAAACATCTTCATCAGCGGAAACAATTTTGATTTTCGGATCAACAACCTTGAAAATTTTGGTTAAATTTATTTTTTCTCCTTCTGTGCTGGTAGCGGTAAAACCGATAGTATATTGCTCACCGATTTCTTTGAGAATCGGGAAATAGGCGGTGTTGGTTTGTTTTTCCGGATTACAATCATCAAAAAAACAAAAAGAATAAGAGATTGGTTTACCATCGATGGTCCAAAGAAAATCTGTTATGCCGGATGGAAAATTATCTTGTGGAAAAGATAGACCGATGATTTGGCTTTTTGTTACGGGACAAATCGCTCTATCCATATTATTTGATGTGCAAATTTCTTCGTCCAAACTAAGGTTTACTCCAGAAGGATTAGTAACTAAATTGGAAGAATCCTCTTGGGCTAAAACACTGTGCGCGCTTATTTGATCCTCTGCATCCATATAAATAATCGGGATGATAACATCTTGTCGGCTGGAGCGCGGATATTCTTCACCGATATTTTCTGTGACCGTCAAAAGAACGCGCAGATATTTTTCTGTTGGTTCATTTAAAGCCAATTTGAATTTGAAAGTATCAATGCCCAGCCCAGTTGTCTGGGTGGATTCCTTCAAAACTGATTTTAATAAAGGACTTCCCCAATCATTTGGGCTTACTTCATCACTGGAAAAAACTTGCCAGTTGTATTGCAAATAATTATTATCTTTGGCATTAGGAATGGAAGATTGGATTATCAAAGTATCTCCGCTTTCGCCAGAAGAATCATTGATTGGATTAGTGGGAGAATAAGAAAGACTGATATCAAGCTTGTCGCTTCCAGCGCTATTCTCTTGAGGAGAAACGAGAGAGTCGTAAAGAAAGCCATTAAGATCGGAAGGTTTTTCTATAGATCCGATATCGTCGTTACTAATATCAAAATCTCCTAACATATTTTCTATTTCAGTAGAACTGGAATAAGTTGTTTCATCGCTTATTATCGTGGTGGGATCAGCAGAATCTGTTACTACTGTTTGGGTAGTAATAGTAGTTTCAATAGTAGCTATTTCATTGACAATGCCTGATAATTCTTCGAGAGTGGTGGTAGTAATAGTTGTTGTTTGGCCAACTTCGGGAGTATCTTCTGTGACAGTAGTGGCAGTGGTGGTTTGAGGATAACCACTGCTAATATTGTTACTAGCATCAAGAGTGTAATTTCCTTTGTTCATTGCCCACATAGTTTTATAGGAGGAGTCTTCGGTTTGAGTTGGTTCGGTGGAAATTCCTTCTACTACTACCCCGACTTTGTCGCCTTTTTGATAGTTCCAAGAAAAAGTTAAAACGCCTAGCCCCGCAACATTAGCTTCGTCAGAATGACCCAGATTGGCAGTGTCGTTACTATTAGGGTCAGTACGCCAGAATTTTTCTTCGTCTCTGCCAAAATCACCGTCGCCGGTTTCTTCATCTAAATCAATTTGGTTGTCGTCTTTATCGATAAAATTTTCATATTTAGCATAAGGAAAAAGGTGTCGTTCTTGTTCGTTGTCGCCACAACTTGGCATCGCATATTCTTCTCCTGATTTTATATCATGAACATAGCAATATGCTTCTTTACCTTCTTGATCATTGCCACCAGAAAAAGCGTCATAACTATCATTATTGCTGTCAGTACTAGATGAATAGTCAACGCTGGAATAATCAAACCCGCCATTAACAATAATCCGCATAGCTTTTATTTTGTAATCTTCTATATCAACCTCGTCGTCATTATTCAAATCACATTCTGAATTATATTTATAATCATCATCATCTGTTTCCTTATCGGTGCAATTAGTTGTTTTCAAAAACCAAGTGTAATACAATTCTTTTGGATTATTGAAAAATTGACTGGGAGAAGCGGTGACGGTTACTTTCTCTCCTTCATCCGGATTGGCTGGATTGAAAAAAAGCGTAACTTGGGGAGGGGTCTTTTTTTTGTTGGCGACATTGAAAGTTTGGGCGCCGTATCGCACTTGCTCTTTGTCCACGCCGAGGTCGGAAAAAATTTTATCTAAAAAATCAGATGGAGTTTTAACGCCCATAACTTTGTTTACATCCATCGCCCCAGCGGTATTGACCGGAGAAAGAAATAGTGAAAGGATAAGCAGAAGATGCAAAACGAAACGGATATTTTTTTGAGTTTTTTTATTTTTCATTTTAAATGATAAATTATAAAACTATCTAAAATTAAAATTGACAGTAAGGAAAAAATCCAAGAATAAAAAATCGATCGGTTCTTATATACAATTATACCAGAAGTTAGAGAAATTACGAGAGTGGGGGCCATTTGCCAAAAAGAATTTTGTGAGATTAGAAGCATCACTCCTACAAAAATAATAAATTGCAAAAAAATCGCCAAAGGGCCAATTTTTCTAGAAAAATAAAGCAAAATAAAGCCTCGCCAAAAAAATTCTTGGATAAAAACAAACATATTGGCCACTAAAAGCTCATAAAACAGGAAAATCCAAAAGTTATGCACAATATGGGGAGAAAGAAGATAATTTTGGTTAAAATCGGTAAATTGATAAAGAAGATAAAAAATTATCAGATTAACAAGAAACATCAAAGCTCCCCCAAAAAAGCCAATTTTTTTGTCATTTAGTGCCAAACCCAGTTCCGATATTTTTATTTTTAAAATTAATTTATAATAGAGAATCGGAATAATAACTAAGAAAAAAATATTACTGGTGAAAAGTTGGGCGGAATTTTTTGTTGGAAAAAAAACAGATAAAGCCAGACAAAAAACAATCACCAAAGAAGTGATGGCAGTTTCTTTGTTTTCCAGTAGAAAAGAAGATAGATTTTTTTTAGGATAGCGTTGCATGGAATAATTGTTTTAGGACTTACGCGGTTGCTGTTTTAGACACTGGATGTCTCGCGACCGTAACAGCCGAAAGACATCCAGTGTCTGCAAACGCGGAAGTCCTATATTTGTTATTGCCATTCCTGTGTCCGCGTTCGCTCGCCTCGCTGAAACTTTGGCGAAGCGGGCGGGAATGACAAATTATTTTTAAGCGTAGCTTTCTTGGGCTTGCATTTTTTCTTGGTTTTTTCTTCTTTTGGATAAAATTCTAAGATAAATCATAATTACAGTGGCCATTGTAACAGGGAGAAAATCTATTCCGGGTAAAAGTTCTATGCCAGCTCCGCCAAAGAGTGTTAGTAGTATCCAAAATCCTCCCCCTCCACCCGACATAATGGTCAAAAGGATCATAAAGCCGATAAAGATAAAAATCAGAAAGGTCATAATTATTACAAGAAAATAACCTATGCCAGTTAAGGATATTAAATCTAATAAATCCTTAAATCCGGCAGCACCAAGAGCGACAAAAATAGCCGAATCGGAAAATTTCATTTGGGAAATCGGAGGCAGAATTTTTTTGGCTAAATTGCCAAAAGAACGGCGGGGTTTTTGGGGCGATTTTTCTTTTTCTGAATCACTCGCTTCTTTTTCTTTTTCAGCTTGGTCAGTTCGATCATTTTGCCGTTCACTATGAAGGTTTTTTTGTTTTTGTGGGTCGTAAGACATAAATATCTGAACCACATGATTAGCACTTGATTATACTGATTACACATGAATGAAGTTTCTATTCAGTGAAATCATGTGAATTCATGTGATAATCAGTGGTTCTGATTATTCTTCTTCTAACTCTTTCTTAGCTTTTTCGATTTCGAGTAGTTGTGAGGGATCGGTGGTGATTATTTGGTCTTCGGAATAGGAAGCGACAACTTTAATCGCGACATGTTTGGTGCCGGCGAAAAAAATTCCTTCTCCCACATTTGATTCTAAAAGCAAAAATTTTTCTTGATCGGTCAGATAAAATGTTTCACTGATAACATCGACTGCCGCTGGAGATTGTTTCAAAAGTAGTTGAATGGAGGAATTTGTCACAATGGCTTTGCCGTAACGAGAACTTAAAAAGTCATTAACATCTTGGGTAACGGTGGTGAGGCCGGTATAATATTTTCGGCATCGTTTAGCAATACCGAACATAAAAGAAGCAGCGTCATCATATTTCATCATTACCCAAGCTTCATCCGCCAAGACAATTCTTTTTTTGAGGGTGGTGCGCATTTCATTCCAGATAAATTGCATCACGATATACATCGCAATCGGGCGAAGTTCTTCTTCCATATCGCGGATATTGAAAACCATCATTTGATTGTCCACGCTCACATTAGTGACATTGTTGAGAAAGCCAGAAAAAATTCCTTCTGTATATTTTTCCATTCGAATGGCCAAATTTTCTCCGCCATCCATACTGCGCAAAATTTGATATAAATCAGACATAGTGGGATAAGATTCTTTGGAAAGAGCATTGAAATCAGTTTGAGGAGAAATGTCGCGGACAGCATAAGTTTCGCGGATAGCTCGACCCAAGATTGAATCTTCTTCGGGAGTGATGTTGCCTAGCATAATATGGAGTAGCCCCAAAAGATTGGCGATGTTGTTGCGAAGGACATCTTCTGGATCCTCATCTTCTTTGATGTGAGGAAGATCAAACGGGTTGAGATGATTATTAGAATTGAGAGAAATTTTTATAAAAGTTCCATTGACAGTTTCACACAAATGTTTATATTCATTTTCTGGATCAATGATGATCACATCTGTTCCCATCATCAGTGAGCGCAAAACTTCCAATTTTATCGTATAACTTTTTCCCGCGCCGGATTTAGCAAAAACTACCATATTGGCATTTTCCATTTTGAAACGGTCAAAAATAATCAAACTATTATTATGGCGATTTATGCCATAAAGAATGCCTTCATTGGAAGAAAGGGTGGAAGAAACAAAGGGAAAGGTGGTAGAAAGCGGAGCGCTGTTCATACTGCTTCCAATGTCTAGTTCATCATTGGCGAGCGGAAGAGTGGAATTGAAACCTTGTTCGGATTTGAAAATGGCCGGCTTGACATAAACTAGTTGGGCTTCCAAAATTGCTTCGATGGAGCGGGAGATGTCGGATAATTCTTTTTCGTTTTCTCCGTAAGCAGTGATGTAAAGCCCGAAACGGAAAAATTTTTCCGTGCCTTGTTGGAGATTGCTTCGCAATTCATCGATATCCTGCTTGGCTGTTTCCAAGGCTGGGTCGCTGATCATTCCTTTTTCTTGTTCAATGTGGATTTGGGATTCAACGCGGGTAGCATTTTTTTTGAGATCTTTCAAAATATCATAAGTTTCAATGGGGTGGATAAACATTGAAATATCAATCGGTAGATCAATGTTTATAATAGGAGAAAACCAATTACTGTTAAGAAATCTTGGATAGGCGACGACAAAAATAGTTTGCGCTAAAGTTTCTCCCACGCGGATAAATCTAGGCATTATTTTTATCGCAGCGGGTGCCAAAAGATCATTGAGACGAGAAACGCCTTCTTGATAATATTTTTCCGACTCCAAAATTTCATTTTTCGGCTTAGCCGGCTTGACGGGTGCGTTGGAGGGAGGAGTGTTTTTTTTGAATGGATTAAACATAGGTTAGTCCTTACGAATTACGAACATTTACGAATGTACGAATATGTTTTTTATTTCGTACATTCGTACCAATTCGTAATTCGTAAGGAATTTTATCTCGTTAGTTCTAATTTACTCACATCTTTCAAACCGGTGGCGTTGAAAATTTCTGGATTGTAGGAATCAAAGAGGAGTTCAATCAACTCTTCAGTTTTGAGGGGAACAATGCGTAGACCGATGCCGGACAAAGCGGCGATGATGTGATCAATTCTTTGGAGGAGTTGATTTTTATAAGTTTCAAAATTCTCTCTTTTTTCTAAAATGTTTTTTTGGGGGTTCCATAAACTGCCAATGTTGGAGAAAAAACTTTTTTCTTTGTTTTCGATCGGTGAAAATGGCACGATGATGTAGAAATTTTTTTCCATAATATCCGAGCCCTTGACTAATTGTTCAATGAAATTTTTATACTCGCTAAGTTGAAGCCGGAGAAGTTCGCTAGATTGAGTTTTTTCTTTGCTAGTGATAAATTCAAAATAATTGCGCATATCTAATTTTCTTGAGCTGATCAAAATTTGCACCGGAAAATCAACGGAATTGAGAAAATTTTGATATTGAGAAATGATAGCTTCTTGTTCATCAGTGGATTTTAGATCAAAATTTATAGCGGACACAGCCAAAATGGAACGCAGAGCGCCCGATTTCAAAACAATCACATCATCTTTCACCTCGGCTATGTCCAGATATTTTTGAGTGGGTGAAGATGATGGTTCGGTGGATAGTTTTTTTGAGTGTAGAAATTCCATAAATGTTTTACTAAATACGAAATAAACGAAATACTAAATTTTACTAAATACTAAGTTTTACTAAATACGAAATAAACGAAATACGAAAGGATTTTTTAGTATTTAGCTTATTTCGTATTTAGTAAAGCCTATTTTTGATTGAGTCTCTTTGCTAATTCTTCTAATTTTTTGTTATCTAAAACTTTTCTTTTGACAATAATTTCTTCGGTTGTTTTGGCAGGGGTTTTGTTGGTTGCTTTCATACTATCATAATATCGCTTCCAAACATACATCTTGGGTTTTAGAAAAAAATTTACGCCTGACATCAAAAAATTCAAAAGGGGTTGGTTGTACGGTCGGTAGAATGCCAACGCGCCAAAAATTCCTAGTGTGATGAAAGCCAGTGGAAGGAAAGTGGAAAAAGTGAGCGTGCTCCAAAAAATCAAAAGCAAAACGCCGGCAATACCTAACCAGCCAAGTTGCTTGGCTGTGAGCGGGCCGACAATCTTATCCTCGATGTCGATGAATTGTGGGACATTGAACAGCATATAATTCTGAACCACTGGTTTTCACTGATTAACACTTGATTACACTTGAATTAAAATTCAGTGTAATCAGTATAATCATGTGTTAATCAGTGGTTCTGATCTTTTAAATTGACTACATTTCCCGGTGGGACGGGGTCGTGGCGGAGGTTTTGGGAGGAGATTCGTAGGGGTGGAAAATTTTGGTTGGAATTTTCTTCTGGTTGGCGGATAGCTTGTTTTTCATAAGGAAATTTTTGCGGAGAACTGAAACTCAAATTGGCGGTGTTTCTTTTTTGGGTAGCCGTTCTTTCTTCTTCGAAAATATCTTTGGATTGAGTTGCTTGTGGTTTGGCATTATATATTTCCTGAAAGGGAGATTTTGGTTGCGATAAAACAGAATTATTATTGTTCGTTGTTCGTTGTTCATTGTTTATTGTTCTTTGAATATTGTTCATTGTTCCTTGTCCATTGTTCCTTGTTTCATGGTGCGGGAAAATTATTTGGCTGGTGTTGGTGTTGATGTCCACGGGTGAATTTTCATCATAAGCTTTCAAAAGATAGGATAATTTTTCGCGATCCATGGAATTTAGCAGTCGGGCATTTTCATTTCTAAAAAGATATGTTCCACGATCCATCGCGCTATGCGACTCATAGCCAAGACTAAAAGTATAATCGGAAAGCCAATTATTGATCGATGGCCGGACTGGTTCTGGAAAATTTTTCAGCTTAATTTTCGCCGAAGTAATCAATTGTTCGCCAAGAGCAGGGAATTTTTGAATGGCGCTGGAAAGCGTCAATTTTTCCAGCTGGGATTGGTAGGCTTTCTCTTGAGAATCATCGTTGATTATTTTTTGAATGACTTCTTGAGATATTTTTTGCGCTGTAGCAAAATCAATATTCATTTCTCTCGATAATATTTGCGGAAAATCTTGTAGTTGAATTTCACCAAAATAGAAACTGCGAATAGCCCGTGAAATATCAGCTAATTGCAGAAGTTCTAAATTATACATTCTGCCAATTTCTTGAATTTTTTTTGAGGTTTCATTAGAAACAAGTTTGTCCTTTATTGGTTCTGATAATTTTAAAAATTTTTCTTGTCTTTCTATGACTTGTGTGCTAGTTTCATCGTCAGGATTTTTAGTTGAAAAAACACCGTATGGAATTGTGCATAGATTTTTTTGCAAATTTGTATTTAATTCAGAAAATAATATTTTTGGCATGGTAATTTTATGCTATACCTATAGTAGTTAATGCTGCAGCATTATTAGAGGAAAGTCTTTTTCTGACTTCTTCTTGAGCATTAGGTTTTAATGCTGTCCATGCAGTTTGAGCGGCCAATATTTTTCTGTTTCTATCAGCTATCTGAACTGGTGTTGGAGGTGGCGGACCAGGCGGTAGAGGCATAACAATATCTGTCCAATTTTGATCATTCCATTGCTCAGCTGATAAAGTTCCCATTTGTTGATCGGCGATATATTGAGCGACATTAGCACCATAGCCTCCGGCAGTAGCACCATTGACATTGGATGTTTTTGTAAGTTCTTCAGGATCATTCGATTTATTAATAGCGACCAAATCATTTCTATTTTGTTTTACTTTACTATTAACAGCTTTTTTAAGAGAGCCAGTTTTGTCTTTGGCATTTGCAACAAACTTATCATAAGTATCTTGTTTCATTTTTTTATCTTCAGCTAATCTATATGCCGCAGCCGCATCTCCACCAGAAGCTAGAGTTTCCAATTCAGCATCAGTTGTGAAGTTTTTCTTATGTTCTTCTGCTCGTCTTCGCATATCTTTTTCTTCTGCGCCTTTTACGCCCAAGAAAGCTGCTCGCTTAGCTTCTCGCTGGGCTTGTTTCTCTGAGCCAAAAAAACTTTCTTTTTTATATTGATCCCATCGTTGTTTCATTGCGCCAGGAACACCAGTTTGTTTGGCGGCCATCTTCGTTGCTTTCCAAGGTGCCGTTGCTGTCCACTTCCCTGCCCCTTTCATAAACCCTTGTGCTTTGCCGACGACCATGCTGGCGCCGGCGATGCTCATTGATTGAGCGACACCGAGACCGAGCCAGAGGATGACGATGGGAATGACAAAGAAAGAAAGAGAAGCGATAAAATCTGGGTCGCTAGATTGTCCAGCAGCAATTTTTTTCATAGGTTCCAAGCCTGATCTTGCAAGTGCAGTCATTAATGTTGAAGCTATATAGATCATAAAAAGCATCACTGGTCCAAAAAAAGCATAACTGAAAAGTTTCTTCCACCAGTCACTGGCATAGGAAGAAAGTGGCGGAATGGCGGTGCCAACAAAGGCCAAAGAGGAAAAAATAATCAGTATTGCCAAGGCGATGGTGCGAATGACAAACAGAACAGTAATTGTCAAAACAGTGACGGCGAAAATGAAAATAAATATAACAGAGGTAAAGAGTGCAGTCGTGCTAGCTTTATCAATTCCTCCGCCATAAATAATGTTTGGTAAGTTTGTTGCATCAGCAAATCCAATAACTGTTTTTCCTGCATCAATTCCCAGCGCACTGGCAAAATAATACATCATCATATTGGAAACATCGATAATGAAACGAGAAATAGGAAAACTGAAATTGACTAAAAGCGCCATAATTACCAAAGTGAGGAGGGTTTTTTTGTAGCTGTATTTGTCTACCTGAAAAACAGTGGCGAAAGCGGAAAAAAGTAAAAACATAATAAAGGAAACATTGAGCACATCTCGCACAGTCCCCCAAGCAGAATAAATCACATCGTTGCCAATAACGGAAGTTATGTTTTCCGGAGCCATTATCCATTCAAAAAGGGAAGTGGCAAGCTGAAGCATTGAAACCATAATGTTTAGAATGGTAAGAAGTAGGCAGTTTATAAAAGCACCAGATGCCCATTGATCGAAAGTACAAGAATTGCCACTTCTGGCTATAACTTTGCCTGCTGTGAGAGAAGATGCGGATGTAGATTTCCATCTGCAGGTTGTTATTGCAGGGTTTTCTACTATTTTTTGATTACATTTAGTAGTACAATCAGTTTCTGTAATGTTATTTTCTTCCCATATTGTTTCAAAACTAGAAGATTCAGATCCATTAAATACTTCTTCCGTGTTTGTAAAACAGTGGCCTAATTCATCAGCTGCCTCCGCCTTCTCCTCTCTCCCAAACCCAAAAGCAAACACCAAAATAAAAACTATAGTGAAGATAAGTTTGCGACGATTGATTATTTTTTTATTTTTTACTTTTTCCAACATCTTATTTAAATTACAAATCCAAAATTACAAATAACAAATAAATTCAAAATTCAAATTTTTTATTTTCAATTACTTTGTCATTCCTGCGAAAGCAGGAATCTAGTCACAAAATTATCTTAAAATACAAATCTTCCCAATTAGGATTTTCTTTTTCGATGAGTTGTATTTTCCAATCTCTTTTCCACTTCTTTAATGCTTTTTCTCTAGCTATAGCTGAATTAATATCTTCTGTTTGTTCATAATATACTAATCTTTTTACATTATATTTTTGAGTAAATCCCTTGATTACACCGGTTTTATGTTCCCGAATTCTTTTTATTAAATTTGAGGTTATTCCGATATAGAGCGTACCGTTTTTTTTACTGGCTAAAATGTAGGGATAATAATTTTTCATTTAGTCTTTTCACTAGATTCCCGCCTACGCGGGAATGACACGGTGGTTTGTTTGAAAATTTTTGACTTGAAAATTCATTGAAAATTGTAAATTGATAATTGTAAATTGGAATTTTTTCTAGTTGCCAAATCTCGCTCCTGGGCCGTCGGATTCGATGGCGCTGTTGACGCTGGAATTGTAACGACTTTGGGAGGAGGAATCTTTGGAGATTGATCGTTGGACACTGGAGAATCCTTGCGTGATGGAACGGCTGATCATTTGGGAAACAAGAGAAGAAATCACTTCGGGAATACTGGAAGCGGAAGCTAAAATATCATTTGGTATTTTTTGCGCATTGGCCATTGTTTCTTTGATTAAAATACCAGGGCTGGTTTCTGTACCCGGAAAACCTTCATTGGCGAGGCCTTTGCTTTGAGCTTCAAATTTTTTGTTCTCAAAAACTTGTTGTTGTTTGGATTGAACGGCTATATCGAAAGCCCACGGGTTATTTACGCCGGAAAGATAAAGTTCCATATTTTTCAAATTTCCGCTGTCAAGCATTTGCGATGGGTCGCCTTCATAAGTAATTTGGGGAACATCCTCACGGCTTAGCGGTTTGACAGATTGACTTAGATCAGCGGAATAATTTGATGGACCGGTGAAACCTTCCGTAGAATAGCCAGAATAAGTATTTTTTCCGCGCGTCATTTGACTCACATAATCTTGCATATAGATGTTGGTTTGGTCCATTGGCTCATTGATCAGATAATCTTCCCAATCAGTGATGAACACCGGCTGGCCGTCATTGCCTTGGCCGGCTAGGTTGTCAATTTGAGAATTGAGCATATTGACAGCTTGCTGTTTCATAGTGCCGACCAAAAGACTTTTAATCATTTGCATAACTTCAAGTAGACCTGTTTGGATGACTGATTCAATCCCTACCATCCAAGCAGCTTGAGCTTTGGGAGCGCCAGAAAAACAAAAAAATACCAGCAAAAAAACAGTTAGAAATATTTTTTTCAGAAGATAATTTTTATTTTTATTAAAATTCATAATTTTTAGTTCCCAAAAATATCTCCGTCAATGCCTTGATCTTTCAAGCGATTTTGAACTTCTTCCTCATCAATGCCGTATTCAGCCATTCGATTTTGAATTTCATCATAAAAACTATTGACGCTTTCAACAAAAGTTTCAATTTTGGAATAGTTGGATAAATTAGCTAGTGGATCAGTCGGATCAAGTTTGATGGAATTTTTCAATTCTTGGGCGTAGAGAGAATATTGCAAAGCTTTGATTTGAGTGTCCGCCATATCCTCGGGCACTTTCACTTCTTTCAACTGCTCGTTGATTTTTTGTCCACTCTCACTCAAATCATCAAGAATTTCCGGATCTCCAGTCGTCAAAGCGGAAACTATTTTTTGAATCATTTTATTCAAAAGCAAAACAGTGTCAGCGGAAGAAGTGAGCGGTTCTGGAGAATTGCTGGCAAAAATGTAAAGGACAGAAACGGCATAGTCGGTGGCGTCATCCTTTCTTCTTTCTGTAGCTTTTTCCTTGCTTAAATTACTATAATTTTGCTCTAAAATTTTGATATCGTCGCGGGAAATTTCCGGCAATTCATTTTCAAAGTTCTTACCATCCATAACTGAATCTAAAATGCTTTGAATATCTTCCATTCCCATTTCCTGATCTTCGGCAGTGCTTTGGCTGGCGAGCGCAGATATTTTTTGTGCTACCTCATTAGTCATATTTGGTTTTTCTCCAGAAGAATCAGAAACTGCGTTGGTTTTCATTTCGGCGGAATCGGAAAGTTTGTCCCCTGGGGCTTTCACCAGCGGATTGTATCCAGCGGAAACTTCCGCGCCGTCGGAATATCCATCACCGTCCGTATCTGGATTTTTTAAATTTGTGCCATAAGTTTTTTCTTCCGTGTCAATTAGTCCATCTTGATCGCTGTCTAAAAAAACATTTTTTGTGCCATTAGAATTTTCTTTGGCGACGGCAAAAAAAGCCAAGCTTAAACACAATAAGCCCGCAAAAATTAGTAGCGTTGTATTGACATTTTTTAGTTTCATAATCTCGCTAGAATTATACCACAAAAAATAAAAATATAAAAACAAGTTCAGGTTGTGGATAAGTTTACCCCGCACTAATTCTGGCAGAGACTGGATGTAATAATGGATTAAAGCCGATAGGCGATTTTATTGGGAATTTTTTTTTGTTAAGGAAATCTTTATTTGGAATTAGTGCGGGGTTTATCCCTAAGGCTGGAGGCTCAACCTCCATAATGGAGGTTGAGCCTCCAAAAAGTGGAGGGATGTACTTTTCCAAATTTTTTTGCTAGACTAGATGGGAATTATGAATAAACTGGAAAATTTCTTTATTAAGCTGGGGGAAAAGGGGGCCGGTCTTTCCGTTTGGACGCTGGGGTTTTTGGGAATGATTTTTTTCCGCTGTTTTACTGAACAATTTTTAGCCTTGGCCAAACCGCTAGCGCCTTATGAAGTGGTGGTGGAATATATCCATAATTTTTACTTTTTTTCTTTAGCGATATTGCTAATATGGCTCTTTTTGAGCGCAATTCTCAAAGAAAATCCCCAGAAACTTTCCGGCGTGCTGATTTATTCTTTGCTTTTTCTGACTTTTCCTCCGCTAATTGATATGATAAAAACGGGCGGAGAAGCTTATTGGAGTTTTTATCTTTTCAGCGCTCCGCGAGATCTGCTTTGGCAATATGCCACGGTTTTCGGACATTTGCCCAGTGCGATTGTTTATTTTGGTACAAAAATTATTTTTGTCGCCACTGTCGCGGTGCTATTTTTTCTAGTTTGGTTTCGAACGAAAAATTTTCTCAAATCCATATTCACAGCTTTTGCAGTTTATTCCATTTTATTTTTTCTCGGCGCTTTTCCTTCCTTTTTTTATTATCTTTATAATTTTATTTTTGGGACAAAAAAATTTTTAGACATAAAAGCTTTTGAAATTTTTGAATTTTTTGGTTCGTTGGATAAGATGGCAGGGATAGATTTTCAAAATATCAAATACGCGGTAGCTTATCGGTTGGATTTTATCTATTATATTGCACTGGTAAGTTTGTTGGCGATTTTATTTTACTGGATGGATAAGAAAAAGTTTATCGCCGTGGTCAAAAATTTTCGCTATCCCCAGCTTTTTTACCATAGCGGATTGCTTTTTATCGGGTTAGCGGTGGGGGCTTGGAATTATCAGCAAAATTTTAAATTGGATTTATTTTCTCTTTTGGCAGTAGCTGTTTTATTTATTAGTGTTTGGCTGGCGTGGAAAGCTTCGGTGGTGGTCAATGATCTTAATGATTTTGCGATTGACGCAATTTCCAATCCCGAGCGTCCGCTTCAGCAAGGAATTTTCAGTCGAGAAGAATATGCGAACTTTGGTTGGGCTTGTTTTATTCTTTCAATTTTAGGAGGAATTTCAATTGGTTTTCCTTTTGCTGTACTACTTATCACCTATCAAGTGGTTGCTTGGGTTTATTCCGCCCAGCCGTTCCGGTTGAAAAAATTTCCGCTGATAGCCACTTTTATCAGCTCTTTTGCTTTGCTTCTAATTTTATTTCTTGGCTATATTTTGATGTCGGATAATCAAACTTTCCATACTTTGTCGCCGAGAATTATTTTTCTAATGCTGATTGTGGGAACAATTTCTTTATCAATCAAGGATTTCAAGGATATCGCCGGCGATAAAAAAGATAATATTTGGACAATCCCAGTTATTTTTGGAGAAAAAAAAGCTCGCCTGATTGTAGCTTCGGGAATTTTCATTTCTTTTATAGCCAGTGTTTTCTTTTTGAATGAACTGAAACTTTTTTGGTGGGCAATGTTTCTTGGCGGACTAGCATTTCTCTCTGTGGCTTCACTAAAAATAAAACCGCGCCTGATATTTTGGCCGGTTTTGGGAATTATTTTTGTTTATGGATTGGTGATGGTGAAAATATTATTTTTCTGATATTTTTGTCATTCCCGTGAAAACGGGAATCCAGTTTCAAGGTTTAATTTATTACAAAGACTCAAACATTTTATAAAGCTTATTCACTAGATTCCCGCTTGTGCGGGAATGACAAAGAGAGTTTCTTCCAATCTTCAACTGACAATTCTTGCGCTCTTTGAGTCGGACCAATTCCGGCTTTTTTTAATTTTTCCTCAACTTCATATTTTTCGAGCTTTAAACTATGGGAAAGATTGTTGACCAGTATTTTTCTTTTAGCCGAAAATCCCGCCTTAACAATTCTGAAAAAATCCTTAACCCCCTTCTCCTTACTAAGGAGAAGGGCTGGGGATGAGGTGGCGGGTTGAAACGGTGTAATTTTTATCACTGCACTATCCACTTCCGGTATCGGAAAAAAACTTTTTTTGTCCACATAAAAAAGAAGTTCTGAATTAGCATAAAATTGCACGCTCACAGCCAAAATGCTCATTTTTCCTTGGGGTGCACAAATCCGCTCGGCCACTTCTTTTTGCACCATCAAAATCATTTCACTTGGCGGAAATTTTGTTTCCAAAAATAGTTGAATAATCGGCGAAGTGATGTAGTAGGGAATGTTAGCCACGACTTTATAAGCATAGGGACATTTGATGTCCATAATGGACATCAAATGTCCACGCAATATTTCTGGCAAATTTATTTTTAAGATATCCCCAGTAATTATACTAACCTTGTCATTCCCGCGCCCGCCTGCCGGTGAGGCAGGAAAGCGGGAATCTAGTGCAGAGGCTAAATTAGAATCAATCTCAATAGCCAAGACTTTTCCAGCATTTTCAATTAATTTTTCTGTGAGCACTCCTTCTCCCGGTCCAATCTCAATCACAAAATCGTCCGCTTTTAAATCAGCTGATTCAATTATTTTTTCCAAAACTTCTTTATCGCGTAAAAAATTTTGTCCTAATTTTGTTGGCATAATGATAATTTTTAATTCTCAATTTCCTCCATCTTTACTTCAATCACTCCCGCACCGAGCGAGGCGATTTTTTTGAAAGCAACTGTATGGAGATCAATGATGCGATTGGGGCCGAATGGTCCGCGGTCATTTATCCGAACAATTACAGATTTTCCATTGGCTTTGTTAGTTACCTTAACATAACTTCCTTTGGGAAGCCAAGGGTTGGCGGCATAAAGTTCTTCTCCAGATTCACTGCCGATAAAAAGATGTTCTGGCTGTTTATACCAAGTGCCTAGCCCCGTATGAGCTTTACCGATTTTTATGTAGGTGCCTTTGACAATAATTTCCGACACTGGTTCTTTGGTGATATTTTTCTCCAAAACTTCTCGAGAAATTTCTTGGCCATTTTTGTAGGTGATTTTATATTTTATTTCTTTTATCCCCTTCTCTCCTTTTTGTTCAACTTTTTTTTCTCGCCAGCCAAGTTTGGAATCTTCCTTGGAAATTGTTTTGAAATCTATGTCTTCTTTTTCAATTTTTTCTTCAATATTAATTCTAGTCACGATTATTTCTTCATCCTTTGCCGGTGGCGCGGATAGATTGGGAGAAGTTTTATCCAATCGAGTAAGGATAATATTATTTTCTTCAAGAACGCCGGAAATATTTTTAGCGAGCGTATAATTTTCAATAGTTTTTCCGTCAACTTGGATTTTTATTTTTACTGCTCGCATAATTTCAATATTTATTCCGGAAAAAATTTTAGAATTAGTATCAGGAATAGTTTGATCATGCTCTCCTAAAATAATATTTTTTTCTTTGAGAAAATCAGAAACTGAATCAGCCGAAGTGGAAGTTTCAAAAAATAAACCATTGGCATTTAAAGTAATTATTTTTTTATAATTCTTAAAATCCAATTCTCTGTTTGGAGTTTTAAGAAAAAAATAAAAAATACCGTAAAAAATTAGAAGTACGATAAATATTGATAAAATTCTTCTTTTAGTAATCATTTTCTATCAATTCTGTAGGGAACGCATATATGCGTTCCCTACAAAAATAATTTATTCTGCTTTGAAGCGATATTGGAGAGCTTCGGCGATGTGGGTGGGGGCGATTTTTTCGGTTTCGGAAAGATCGGCGATGGTGCGGGCGACTTTTATTATGCGGTAATAGGCGCGGGCGCTTAAATGAAAATTGGAAACGGCTTGGCGCATAAGTTCTAGTGATTCGGGAGAAAGTTTGCAAAAGTTTTTAATTTGTTCACTGCCCATTTCAGAGTTGGAAATAGTTTCGGAATTTTTAAATCTTTCTGTTTGAATATTTCTGGCTTTTTCTACGCGAATTCGAATGTCGCAAGATTTTTCGCCTAATTTATAATCTTCGGAAAGTTTTTCAAATTTAATGCGTGGCACTTCGACATGAAGATCAATGCGATCCATAATTGGTCCGGAAATTTTTCGCTGATATTTTATAATTGAAGCCGGTGAACAAACACAAGTTTTTTCCGGATCGGTGGCGTTTCCGCAAGGGCAGGGATTCATGGCAGCCACGAGAGTAAATCTGGCGGGAAATTCCATGGTGCCTTGGGCGCGAGAAACTGTGATGATGCCATCTTCCAAAGGTTGGCGCAAATTTTCCAAAACGGCACGGGAAAATTCTGGAAATTCGTCTAAAAATAAAATTCCGCGATGCGAAAGACTGATTTCTCCGGGACGAGGAAATGTTCCTCCGCCGACCAAAGAAACAGCGGAAGCGCTGTGATGCGGAGAGCGAAATTGTCGTTTAGTAATAAGGGCGTTATTTTTTGGAAGCGCTCCGGCGATAGAAAATATCTTAGTTATTTCCAGCGCTTCCGGAACAGTCAGTTTTGGCAAAATCGAAGCCATTGTTTTTGCTAGAAGTGTTTTTCCTGATCCGGGTGGTCCATTTAGGATTACATTATGTCCGCCAGCGGCCGCAATTTCCAGCGCTCGCTTAGCGTGTTCTTGTCCTCTGACATGCGACATATCCACAGCGTAATCCTGGTAAGAAAAAAGTTCTTCCAAATTTATTTTTTCAGCTGGTGCAATTTTATTTTCTCCGAGTAAATGTTCGATAAGCTCAATGAGTGTTGAAACGGGAAAAATTTCTACGCCGGAAATGACAGAAGCTTCCTTGGCATTATCTTTAGGAATGTAAAGTTCCGGAATATTTTTTTCTTTAGCTAAAATTGCCATCGGAAGAACACCTTTGACGGGACGCACTTTTCCATCGAGGGAAAGTTCGCCTAAAAATATTTTATTTTTGAAATCAAAAGCGATCTGATCAGTCGCCAAAAGAAAACCTAGTGCCATCGGCAGATCATAAATTGGCCCTTCTTTTTTTAGATCGGCGGGAGCCAAATTAATTGTGACGCGCCCTGCTCGGTGAGGTGGCTTGAAACCGGAATTTCGAATGGCCGAACTCACGCGGTCGCGCGATTCTTTGACGGCCGTGTCAGGCAGTCCCACAATATTAAATTGATGCAGACCGGCACTTACGGTATCCGCTTCTACTTCAACAATTTCACTTTTGAGTCCGATAGTGGCAGCGGAGAAAACTTTACTGGACATAGATGTCTGAACCACTGATTTGCACTGATTATCCTGATTACACATGAATTAAAATTCAGTGGAATCATGTGATTTCATGTGAAAATCAGTGGTTCTGATTATTGATATGACTACTCCTATTGTAATATAAATATCGGCTAAATTAAACACCGGCCAGAATTTGAGATCGATGAAATCAATGACGCAACCGAAAAATAAACGATCGATAATATTGGAAATTGCACCAGAAAAAATCAAAAGTAGAGAAAATTCCTTTGTAATTAGTAATTTGTAATTTGTAATTAGGGAAATGCTAGAATTTTTATCCAAAATACCTGCCTCGCCGGCAGGCGGGCTAGTTACTATTTTCAAATTACTTTTGGCAATAAAAGTTATCAAAGAAAGAATAATTATTATCCATAAAACATAAAAAACAGCAGGAGGTACTTTTAATCCAAAAGCAAGATTGGCGTTGCAAATATAAAATCCGCCACTGGAGCGGACGATATATTTTGAAAGTTGATCAAGAATAATTAAGACCAGAAAGGATAATAAATATAGAATTTTACTTTTTTGCATTTTCATTCGTAATAATTCGTTTTAAAATTCGCAATTCATTCGCATCTAGCAGTCAAGACATACTCTAGCGCTCGGATTAACCTTAAGTCTTTCTATGGGAATATCTTTTCCACAATTTTCGCATTTGCCATAAGTGCCTTTTTTCATTTTAGAAAGTGCTTCAATAATTTCTTGAAGTTTTTTTTCTAAGGATGTTTCTACGGATAAGTTTTGAGAATATTGGTCAACTTCGGTGGCGTTGTCATCTTTGTCAGTGCCAAGGGTTTCAAAGGAAGTTTCATAATCCCCTTCTTTCACATCAACGGGTCTAGCAATTCGCCCTAAATTTTTTTCCAATTCTGCTTTTTCTCCAAGTAGCGCTGATTTTAGTTCGTCTAATGTTTTTTTATCTAGTGTCATAAATTTAAATTAAGAGTTAAAAAGGCGATTATCCGCCGATCCTATTACAATTCTAACAGAAAAAAATTACGCTGTCCACTCTCTAGTCGCGGATTTACGCAGAATTCACGCGGATAGCACGGAAATCACAAGTTAGGAATGTGTTTTATTTTTGATTCCCCTGTTTCACTATTAATCCAGACGGAAATGGCGTCAAAACGATAGTTTTCATTTTCCAGATTCTTAAGCCGAAGATATGCGCTAGCGATTTTGGCGAGTTTTTTGAGTTTAGAATAAGTAATGTTTTCTTCCGGATCAGTATCTTTATATTTCCCATATTCTCTAGTTTTAACTTCCACAAAAACAATCTCATTTTCTTTTATATCTTTAGCAATGATATCAATTTCTCCTAAGCGCCGACCGAAATTATTTTGAAAATTGCGGTCTAAAATTTTGTAGCCGTTATTTTGTAAAAATTTGACCGCTTCCTCTTCGCCAAGGTTTCCTAAAGTTGTAGTGTTATTAGTCATGGATATATTATAGCAGATTTATAATTTGCGAACATTAAATTTACGAACTACGAAATGAGCGAAATACGAAATGATGAGGCTAATTTTTTCGTACTTTCGTATTTAGTATTTATTTCGTAGTTCGTAAAAAACAAAAAACACCCCATCCATAAGGTGCCTCTAAAATCTAACAAAATAATAAAATTCTCTAACTTCACCCGCCTGATTACACATTGTATATGGTATGGTAACCAGGCGCTTCAAACGCCCGAAATAAAAATTATAGGCTGGAAGCGCCCGGTGTTTGTCATATACTAACACCATGAGCGGAAATTTTTTCGCCCGGGTGAGAGGCGATCAAAATTATAACTACGGTGTATTTTATGTATATGCCACTTAGTATCTTTCTGACTTTTTATTTTAGATACTTTCCTTCTGCCATCCTCTGGCATTTCGCCTTTGGATTTAAAGAACTTATTTTTTATTTTTGTTTTTATTTTATAAAAAATATTTTTGTTTTTGTTTTGGGTCTCCAAGGTCAGAAATCTTGGAGCGGTTCCGACGCGTTGGTACGGAACACTTGGACAGCAGAACGGTTTTCAATCGCAAATAGGGGGAAATTGCGATTGAAAACTATTCCGCCATCTAGAATAAGTTGTTAATATACTATTCTCATACAACTATTATAGCAAGAAAATTGCCAAAAGTCAATGTGTCTAAGATAAAAATATCTTGTCTAAGCCAAAAAAATAACTTTTTTACTTTTGATTTTTTTTATAACAAATTTCTGGGAAATATAACAAATTTTTTAAAAGAATTTCTTTTTTTAGGTGGATATTAACTGATTTTAGAGGGATTCACCCAAGTTATCCACAGCTTATTCGGATAATTGATCCAAGGCGGAAAAGAGAGTGGTTCGGGTAGTTCCGATAAATAGCTTATTATTACTAATTGCATAATCAATGGCATAATCTTCTGCAGATGTGATATTCAGATAGCGAACAGTGTAATTTTTATAAATAACTGGAGAAAAATTAGCAATTACTGGGGAAGTTAAATTATCCGGATAAATTGGAGCAAGACTTGAAAATAAGGTTTTTTCTTCTTTGAGAAGCGCATTTTTTAATAAATTATCTTCTAAAGAAGTTAATATTAGCCCAAACCTTGTTTTATCGCCGTAATTATAAATATAGAAAGTAAAATCTTGGCCTATTTGGGCGGAAGTTTCGGGTGATAAATTTATTCCTAAGGCGGTGGAAAAATCTTGGAAAGCAATGGGAGCATTTGTTTCATCCGTTAGTAGGAATTTGAAAACACCTATTTCGTTGGTCTTGGAAACTTCCTCGGCATAATTATTTAGCACTTTCCTAAGCTCTTCTGGATTAGTTTGGGTTAGATTGATTTGTAAATAATTTGAATTTTTAGAAGATAAGACGGAAGTTGGTGGGGTTTCTTCTGGCAAAATTGTTTCTGGTTCGTCAAGTGAGATAGTTTGGTCGGAGGGAGAAATCATTCTGGTCATCCAAAAATAATATCCGCCAGCGCCGGCAATTAGAAGAATAAAAATTACCAAAGCAATGGCAACAGCTTTTCCGATGCCGTGAGTTTCTGGGGAAGGTGCAGATTGTTTCGTTTCCTGTTTGGCGGAAAGTTTTTTTTCTTTGATTATTTCTTTGGGCAATTCTTTGGCTTCATCAAAGTAGAGAGTTTCTTTTTTTGGCTGGGCGATTTTAGGCATATAAATATCAGGTTCTTTTTTGATTGGGGGAATTTCTTTTTGTGGTAAAGGCCTATTTTGTGGGGTTTCTTTTGAGAAAAACGGTCCATCTTGCTGGGAAGATATTTTTTTTACAGGATTATTTTGCTCAAAAGTAATTTTTACACTGGCGGGATTTTTCAATTCTTCCAAATCATTTTTCATAGTGTGAATTGGAAAATCATCTAGCTTAAAATTATCTTCACTAAGATTCATTTTTTCATTTTCCGTTGGAGCTTGATTTTTATTTTTCGGATCACTTGATCCACTTGAATTAAATCCAAACATTTTATTTTTACTCTATTGAATAGATTTGTGGAACAAATCAAGATTTAAATTTTTTTTAAAAATTTAAATCTTTATTCAATAGGGTGAATTTATTTTCGCATTTATATTCTACAACAGATTTCGAAATTTGGGAAATGGGGAAAAATAATAAAGGCGACTAGAAAGATTTCTAATCGCCTTTTGTAAAACGGATGTATCTCCATATTTTCATTCTGCATGAAATATGGATGCCAAATCCCAGAGATGGGCTTTGGCTCCATCTGCAGAAACCAAAGTTAAGGTCTCGATAAATGGCGAAAATGTGTTTATTGCGCCACCATTTCCGGAGTTGAATAGTTTTATTTGGGCAGTTTCGATAATATATGGATCGCCAAAGCCGAATTTTGTAGGATAAGTTTTTTCGGGTTTCAATTTTTCGACTCTTTTTGATATATTTTCTCCCGAGTCGGGTAAAATATATCTAACAAAATTATCAAGATTCTCTAACGCTTGTATGGTCGCATATCTTTGAGAATCTTTTTTGGAATTAACTTCATCAAGAGCGTCACGGACTGCCTCTTGAATGTCAGTCATGTCTTCTTTAAGAACTGATTGGCTTCCATCGGCTCCAGTAAGTTTTTTAATCGGAAAACCCTGCTGACATATGAATGTCAATTGGTAATAAGAATATTCATGCCCCTTATCTTGTCCTCTGCGACCGACGCCCTGGATTAGTTTTATTTTTTCCGGTCCGATTTGTAATTTTCCCCAGTCAAATCTGTCATCATCGGTAATAACTATAACCTCATCGCCATCCTTGAAGTCTTTTACAAACAACTCTTGCCAAGTAATTTTTTTGTCATTCATTTTTTGCCTCCCTTCTCTTTGTTATTGTTAGATTTTTTGATCCGATCTAGCCTATTCAAGCTTGCATCAATTGTATTGCAAGCAACTTCGATCGTTTCTATCATAGTTTTTAATAACTCATCTTTTTCAATCTCATCTTCCTTGTATTTTTTGAGAAGGTACCTGAGACGATTAACGATGTTAGCAGAAGCAGGAAATTTTTCAATAAATTTTTCGATATTAATCATTTTTTCATCTCCTTTTTTATTGTATAGTTTTTATAATCTCTCCCACATAAATTCCAAATAAATTTTGATGCTTTTGGCGATAGCTTCATTTTGTATAAGCGTAACAGCCATCGTGTCATAAGACATCAAAGAAACATAATTGCCGAAAACATGAATGTCTGCGGACAATTTTGTTTCTAAATCTAGAAATTTAGTATGAAAACAATTTTTGAAAGCTTCAGCGAGTTTATGATCTATTGGAGTGTCTCTTAGAATTGATCGGTAAACTATTTTTCGCTTTTTCATTTCTTCCAAAAATATTTTTTCATATTTCCAATTACTTGCTCGCATAGCTGTCTCATATGATCCGCAACCTATAACATCTTTATGTTTTAGAATATAATTATCATAGATTTGGTTTATTCCATTTACTCCTTCAAAAAATAAAATTTGCGGTCTTTTTTCTTCGCTAACATTAATGGCTCGAAGCGACGGCAAAATAATATTTTCCAATATTTTTTCTTCCTTAGCCAGGTTTTCTTTTTTCCCTTCCAAAAAAGTTTTGAGGCTTTCTGGATCTTCAGCTACGAAAAGCTTTTTCTTACCATGCCGGCTTTCTGAAAGAAGTCCTTTAGTTTTTAGTTCATCAATGGCCGAATAAATGGAAACGCGGTTAATTCCAGTTTCTCGAGCTATCCCTTGCACACTCATTGGTCCATTTTGCAGAAGTGAAACATAAGTCGTCACTTCTTTTTCGGTTAAATGCAATTGTAAAAGAGCTTTTGTCAGATTTTCAGGGATAATTTGCTTTTTCATAATCTAACGGTTTAGTATACATTAGAATTGATATATAGTCAAAGTAATATATACAAAACTTATTTAAAAATTAAAAATATAACAAAATTAGGCTTAAATTAAGGGTGTAATCGCTGTATAAATGTTGTAAAGCTATTATTTACAAATTAACATAAAATAAGAAAAAAGGCAACAAAAAAACGGATGGCTCTAACCGCGCATCTGTTTTTTTATATTGATAGTTATTTGTCATCCTGAACTTGTTTCAGGATCTATTTTAGAAGATGCTGAAATAAATTCAGCATGACAAGGAAAAAAGTTTATTTCTTTTCTAATCCTCGCATAGTGAGATTGATTCGTCCTTGGGAATCGATTTCTTTGACTTTGACTGCCACCATATCCCCAATTTTGAGGACATCTTCCACTTTTTCAATTCGGCGATCGGCAATTTCCGATACATGGACCAAACCGTCTTGTCCTGGGAGAAGTTCGACGAAAGCGCCGAAAGCCATAATTTTCACAACTTTGGCTTGGAAAATTTCTCCCGCTTTGACTTCGCGAGTGAGGTTATTGATCCATTCTTTCGCTTTCTCCGCCGATTGTTTGTCAGTCGAAGTGATGAAGACGGAGCCGTCATCTTCGATGTCGATTTCTACGCCGGTTTCATCAATAATTTCATTGATTATTTTTCCGCCCGTACCAATAACATTTCTAATTTTTTCCGGATTGATATGCATAACGATAATGCGTGGCGCATATTGTGACATTTCCGGATTTGGAACAGCAATGGTTGCCGTAATTTTCTCTAAAATTTCCATCCGATTTTTTTGCGATTGCTTGAGAACGGCTTCTAACATTTCAATTGTTACGCCGTCTAGCTTCACATCCATTTGCAAAGCAGTGATGCCTTTTTCTGTGCCAGCCGCTTTGAAATCCATATCGCCATAATGATCTTCTAGTCCTTGAATATCAGTTAGAACTTTAAATTTTGTATTTTTTGATTCTTGATCTACGATAATACCCATCGCAATTCCAGAAACAGGGCGCTTGATTGGTACTCCCGCATTCATAAGAGAAAGAGTAGAGCCACAAGTGGAGGCCATTGAAGAAGAACCATTGGAAGAAAGCACTTCACTCATAAGTAAAATTGTGTAAGGAAATTCTTCCTTGGAAGGAAGCACTGGCACCAAGGCTTTTTCCGCGAGTGCGCCGTGTCCGATTTCTCGTCTTCCTGGGCCACGCATTGGTCGCACTTCGCCCACGGAAAATGGAGGGAAATTGTAATAATGAATATATCTTTTTTTCATATCCACTTCCATTGTGTCAATAATTTGTTCGTCTCCTGGTGCGCCAAGAGTCGTTACTGTGAGAGCTTGAGTTTCTCCGCGAGTGAAAAGTCCAGTGCCGTGAGTTCTTGGCAAAATTCCAACTTTACATTCAATGTGGCGAATTTCATCGAGTTTTCGGCCGTCTGGTCGCATTTCTTTTTCTAAAATATTTTTATGTACGATCTCATCAGACACTTCTTCAGAAACAATATCGGCTACCTCTTTGAGTTTATCAACTTCGTTTGGATAATTTTCTTTAATGAAGGCAGAAATTTTTTCGCTGATAATTTTGGTTTTTTCCTCGATAACTTTTTTATCTTTATCATACAGCGCTTCCGCTAAACCTTCGGAAAGCAAAAGTTCTTTGATTTTATTTTCAAATTCCTCTGTGCCTTGAACCAAAGCTGGCGCCGATTTTTCTTTGCCAATTTCTTTTTGGATTTCCGAAATAAACTCGGCAATTTTTTTGATGGCTTCTTGAGCGAATTTCATGGCTTCAAGCATTTCGATTTCTGGAACTTCTTTGGAAGCGCATTCGATCATATTTATTTTATCTTGCGTTCCACTAACTAAAAGATCCAGCGATCCGTCGGTAACTTCTCCATTAACTGGATTTAAAATTAGTTCCCCGCCTCGCGTCGACGAAGCGTCTCCGCGAGTCGAGGCGGGTCCAACTTTTCCGACTCGAACAGCGCTTACGGGTCCATTCCAAGGAATGTTAGAAATGGAAAGAGCGGCCGAGGCAGCGATGATGGCTACTACATCTGGATCATTTTCTCCGTCATAGGAAAGAACAGTGCAAACTACTTGCACATCATTTCGCATTCTAGCGTTGAAAAGTGGTCGGACTGTTCTATCCACGGCGCGACCAGACAGAATTGCGTCGTCACTTGGACGACCTTCGCGTTTGATAAATCTAGAGCCTTTTATTTTTCCGGCGGCGTAATATCTTTCTTCAAAATCCACCATCAACGGAAAATACCCGCTTATTTTTGAAGCGGATTTACTCATCACGGCTGTCGCAAGAACGATTGTTTCGCCATAGCGAGCAGTTACTGCTCCATTGGCTTGACCGGCCAAAAGACCAGTTTCGATTTCCAAAATCCGTCCTCCGATTTGGAGAGACCATTTTTTTTGTTCCATTTTTCGTATTAGCCTTACGCTAATGACGTTATAAACACGATATTGAATTCAATTTTTTAGAAATAAGTTAAAAAGAAAATAGAAATTGGTTCAAGATAATAGAAAGTGGAAAAAAGAAAATTATTTATTCTATTTTCTAATCTCAAATTTCATGAACTACTTTCCAATTTCCAATAACCTATAACTGGATTGACTTCATTATTGTGCCTTTTACGCATCAGTCAAAGGCTTTATTTATTATTAAATTACTATTAAACTCTAGCTTATTTTGGGGGTTTTGTCAATTTTTTTGGCGAAAATAAAAAAGGAACGACCGAAGTCGTTCCAGGTTAAAGAATATTTAGTGGGATTTAAAATAATCTTGCGTGTTTTAAATTGGCATTTTCTTTACCACTCTGCGGATTTTTTTAGTGAATTTTTTAACCGTGCCATCCAATGTGCTCAGTCTCAATTTGATATCATCAAGAATATCATCGTCAAGTCCAAGTTTTTCATCCTTAGATGTTATAAGGTTTCTCGATGGCAATAAAACAATCACTCGATCAATTATTTGTTTTGTAGGAATTAATTTTAATTCCTTTAAAACTTTTCCTAATAAATCACGACTAATAAGTTTCATGAAATGCCCTCCTTTTATTGGTTTTTGTTATATCAAAAACTTTCTTTTATTCTCACTTAAATTCAAAAATTCATCCAGTTCTTCGATTAGTTTTCCGCTGGTGGATTCTTCGAAAGCTACGCCTTCTACGCGACAACCTGTGGTGGATTGGATATATTTGACCAGTGGAATATAGTCGCCGTCGCCGGAAACAATTATAATTACATCTAAACTCTTGGACATTTTGATAGCATCAATGGCAATTCCCACATCCCAGTCGCCTTTTTTGGCGCCACCGGGAAAAATCTGTAGATCCTTGGTCTTGACTTCATAACCGGCTTTTTCTAAAGCTTCAAAAAATTTTTCTTCTTGGCCTTCTAGGGTTTTTATCCCATAAGCAATAGCCCGAATGAGCTTTCGGTCACCCACCGCGTCTTTTAAAATTTGTCCAAAGTTAACTTTCTTCTTATGCAAAACTTTGGCACTGTAATAGAGATTTTGAATGTCTACCAAAACGCCTACGCGTTGCTCTTTATATATGCTCATATAATATAAATTTTAGGAAAATAGTTTTTAGAAATTAGAAAATAGTTTAGGAAATTTGGAATTAGAAAATAGAATAAAAAATATTCTTTTTCAATTTTCTTTTTTCTTGAGCCAATCTCTACTTTCCTTTTTACTTATTTCCTATGATCTATCCGTTTAAATCCAACTTCTTGACCACTGTCTTAAAGGCTTTTTCGTTGGTTTTTTTGAGATAATCCATTAGTTTCTTTCTCTTAGAAACCATTTTCAAAAGTCCGCGACGAGAATGAAAGTCCTTGGCATTTTTTTTGAGATGAGCAGTGAGTTTTTTGATTTTTTCGGTAAAAAGGGCAATCTGATATTCCGGTGAGCCGGTATCTTTTTCGTGTCTCACTACATCTTTAGTGGCTTTCGCCTTTTGTTTGGCATTTAACGCCATATCATTTTTTCGGCACAACACAAGTTCCGTTTTATCTGCGAAATCTGCTCCAAATCAGCTTCATCCGCGTTTTTTCAAAAACCAGTGTCGGCTATTTAGAATTATTATAAACTAACATTACAACATAATTGGAAGTTTGGCAAATTTTTGAAAATATTAAATTACAAAAGAAAAAAGGCGTCCATAATTTTGTTAAAACGCCTTTGTATGCTACTATTTTTTAGTTGACTGTAATTAGCTAGCTCGCCTTGGCTGACAAAGCTTCTTCATGTTTCATATTTGATTTTAGGTGGAATATCATATTCTTTTGCAAGTTTTTCAATTAGAATATCTGATGGTTCATCGATCGGATAATTTTTATCATTAAGTTTAACCCAGTCGCCAAACTTATGAGCATAATATCCGTCTTTGTGTTTCGTCACACGAAATGCAAAGAAAGATGTCTGATTTTTTGCTTGTGAATCGTAGTCGCCACTTATTCCATGTTTTTCTGTAAACCCTTTACGGCAAGCATGACAAGCTCGATGAATTTTTGAAAAACTTCTAAAACCATAAAGGGAACCTTGATAGCCGTGGGAATATCTCTCCTTTCCCTCGATAAGTACGAGGCGGGTTGCTTTTTGAGGGATTATTTTGGAACAGCGGGTGCACCATGTCATTTTCTGTTCCATTAACTTCTGTTTGACAAGCTTAATGCGTTTCTCGCTGTGTTCGCTGACTATTTTTTCCATAGTTCGTTTTTCTTCGAGGAGCCTATCTTCTTCCTGTTCAATTTTTTGCATCTGATTTTCTATGTCCTTTTGCATGGACATAATATCTTCTTGAATTACTTGTGTTTTTTTCATAACCTCTCCCTCCTTACATTGTTGTATTTAGTTTTTAAAAATCTACCTAAAATCTAGCAAGATTATCAATAAAAGTCAACTAGTTGGTTCTATATGTCAAAATTAAATAGAAATGTCATACCTTTGCGTTTAGTTAAAATGT